>CAIJLV010000136.1 GCA_903821635.1 uncultured Verrucomicrobiota bacterium
CAGAACCCAGAGCTCCCAGCGGCTCTCACCACCGACTTTGCTGACCGTGAGTTCCTTGAGGGTTTGCTTCGCGCACTCCTCTCTGGCCTTGCGTGTCTCGGCCGAGACCGAGTGCCTGAGGCCGGTGCTGCGTTTGTTCCACTTATCCCCTTGCCGGTATTGGATGAACCAGAAAGGGCTCCCTTTGCGCTTGATGAGGCTGGCCATGGTAGCGATCTGCCAACCAGCCATCATGCTGCGTGTGCGCTCCCCACGGAAACTGGTAAGCGCCGACACGCTGAAAATAATCCGTCGAACCACCGCTCAGGCGTCACCATGAAGCCCGTCGAGAGGGTCATTGGAATGGCCGTGGAACTCCTTGGTGACGCTGAAAAAATCCGTCGTCCGATTGTCATACAGTGTCATACGGATGGCCCCCTGGTGGCTGACAAATCGCGCATTTTACGCCCATTTTCGATGATTTTGGCCGTTCCTACAGAAACGAGGGTTCGATTCCCTTCACCCGCTCCATCATTTTCCTCAGCGTTTTCGCAGTTTTACCGGTCACTGTGCGGCAAACTTCAGACGCCAGTGTCGTCGATCGCGGGTTTTCCTCGGATTTTCGCCCCCCGAAAACGAAACGTTGTTCACTGCCTCTGCCCCCTCCGAAAGAAGTTCTATTCTTGGAACTCCTGGAGGCGAAGCCCGGATACCCATTTGCCCTCCGGCGCCACACGGGTTTAATCCACGCCGT
Organism: uncultured Verrucomicrobiota bacterium; assembly: GCA_903821635.1. Lineage (GTDB taxonomy): Bacteria > Verrucomicrobiota > Verrucomicrobiia > Limisphaerales > UBA9464 > CAIWAH01. The sequence goes on from CAIJLV010000136.1 coordinate 734, forward strand.
GGTGGCCGGCTCCAATTCGTTCTCTAGCAAGACACGCTTTGAGGTCAGGGAGTTTGCTCAGCGTCATGAGCGTGGGGAATAAAAGGGTTGAACCACGTGGACTTCTGACTCGCGTGCCATGCCCGCTATGCGGTTCGTGATCCTCCTGTTGTTAGTCATCATCCAGACTGGGTCAGCGGCGGGGTATGCCGCGTGAGAGTATGCGTTGCAACTGTCATCAAGGGCACCGCGGGCGTGACCCGGATGCACCCGTTTCGACCAGATTGGGGCAATTCTCCCGCTCGTTTCTAGGTCAGTTTTATCTGCGCGTTGACAGTCATGCGAAAGCGCCTCTTCCAGCCTAGGGCCCAAACCTCACCCCGAAAAACTGCCGGCACCCCATGCCAGCCAACCCCGTTGCTCCCCGGCGTGACTTCACCTCCTGAAACCTCACAACTAGAGGCGGACAGCCGTTTCAGGAGGTGAAAGCAACTGAGGGCCGCGCTTGTGGAACGGCACGAACGGTGCCGGCTCCGGGGTGCAGCGGTGTTGTCACCGAGCTGTTGCCGAGCTGACAACTTTTCGCCATCGGACGGCTCCAAGGTTCGCCCCCATCAGGGCGGCTTACCCCCCATTACTCCATGCCGACAGTAATTTGCCCACCGCCGACGCCCCCCTTGCCCGCCGGAGGCGGAGGCCGGAATTTGCCGCACGGGTGGGCAAAGAACCGAATTTCAACCCACACTTACAAAGATCATGCAAAGCAAGTTTGAGCTCGAAGTCATCCGCGTGGACGACGACTGGGGACGCGCCCAGGCCCTGTCGGTGATGCGGGCTACCTATCGCGACGACAAGGGGTGGCTGGCCCGGGAGGAGAGCTTGGTCGCCCGGGACGAGTTGCGCAGCGGCAACGTGTCTTGGTTCGTCGCCCGCCTGGACCAGCAGCCGGTCAGCGTGCTCCGGGTGTTGTATTCACCGCCGCTGGATCTGAAGGCGGGCGGTGGTTTCCGTCCGCTCTCCGACCTCGACTTGGAGACCTTCAGCCGCGAGCACCGCATTGCTGAAATCGGGCGCTTCGCCGCGGTGCCACCACAGCGCCGAAATTTTCTGGTGGCGGCGGCGCTCATGCGAGCGGCCTGCACCGAGACGATCCGCCGCGGCTGCTCGCACTACATCACCGACGTCTCTGCGGGCGAAAAGGACCGTCCTCATTCGTTTCATACCCGTGTCATGGGCTTTGAGGCGGTGGCCACGCAGGATGCCGGTGAGCTCAACTGCCCGAACCGCCGCGTCACGCTGCTGCTTTCACTGCGGGACGCCTACCATCGCCTACGCACCAAGGGCGGCTGGCTCTTCAATTACCTGACGGAATCGTGGGACGCCGAGCTGCATGCAGTCATGAGCCGGACCGCTAAGGTCTTGGACGTGAGCCAAACGAACAGCGGTTATGACTCGTTTGGTAATCGTGGCGTGAACTGACGCTCGGGGTGGAAGAGCAGCGCCGGGTGCGGGCTTTGAATCAGTCCTCGGCACCCGTCCGCCTACTCTGTTGCCACCGCACCAAAGCCAGCAGTGCAGCCCCAGTCACCAAGGCAGCTCCGGCCGGCTCCGGCACCGCGGTGTATTCCAAGCTCCAAGATTCGAGCCGAGCGGCGCCCCCCGAGTTCAGGTCCGCGAGGAACAACGTCCACAGGCCGTTGGGGCTCAGCCCATTAAAGGTGGCCAGCGACGTGACTCGCGGCGAATCGGCCGTAACCATCGCCGGGTCCGCCGTGCGGCCATCTGGTTGCCAGGTTCCAGTAAGCGGAAGTCCGGGTTCGGCCGTCGAGATGGGTATCAGGGCGCTGCCTTGCAGCGTGATTCGATAGGTGTGCAGGTCGGCGGGGGCCGAATCAGCCAGGGTCACGTTAAACCCGTTATCAGCATATCCGATCACGGAACCTGTGCTACTGCCCGGCCGATTCAGCAGCACCGCGTAAGCTCCCCCATGGTTCAACGTCGCAAACAGGTCACCGTTGAACATCGGTTCCGCACCGACTGAAGTGATCGTCAGCTTGAGCTGAACCGCCGATAAGGTTCCGGGCAAGCCGGACACAGTCGCCTCGTGGGCGACACCCACGGCGGAGTTGTCAGGAATCGGCAGAAAGAGTCCGGAAAACTCCTGAGTAATGCGCGCCGGCGCTTCGGCTTGCAGGTTAAACGAACCAAGCTGAGCCCAAGCATCCCCCGCCAGAACCAGTGCTGCGGCCAACGCTCCAGCCCAGAAAGGCCAGCGGCCCGACGATGTTTTCCGGCGGCCCACGAAGTTCAACGATTTCATGATTTACGGCTCCAAGATGCGAAAGAAGCGGAGTTCGCCGGCCGGCGTATCGATGAAGTTCAGCGCCCCGGAGGTGCTGGCGACGATTGTGTCGGCTACCGCCCAAGGTCCGCTGAGCGCGGCGGCCGCCTGCACCTGATAAGTCCGCCCGGCGATTGCTTGGAACCACACTTCGACCCGGTCCGATGGAGCTGCGAGCAACCGGATCTGCAAAGCGACGGCCGACGGGCTGGGGGCCGCGGCCCTTCGCGCTTGCCCCCCGAGCCCGGCAGGGAGCTCCACTAGGTTGGCGGTCGGTCCCGGTTCTGCATTCACGAGGCTGGCACCCACCACTGGCACGGCACTTACCCACTGGAATTCCTGACTCCAGAAACCGGCCAAACTAAAATAGGTGACGGCCTTGGTTGCGAGCGTATGGGCCACCGGTTGCCCGATGGTTCCGGTGGCCGAGAACCCGTTCGCCGTGACCAAGCCGCCGCCCGCAGAGAAGACTCCGCGGTCCAAGCTCAGCGGCTCGGCTGCCAGCGGCAGGGCGACGCCCGCCAGCCACGCCATCGCTCCTAGACGCCCCGCCTTCATTGGTTTGCTCCCACGTGGCGCCCAGCGGCCTCCGCGAGGCGATCGCCGTCGGCCAAGAATTTCTGGGTGACCACCTGCCCCAGCTTCAACGTCGCCTCCGCCTTAAGGCTGCCACTGGGAAACCAAGCCCGGGAACTTCCGTCCGGCTGCCCCGCTCGCAGGGTCATTTCCTCCGCCAGCACACCGTTGTCATGCCACCGCCGGAACAACCCCTCCAGTTTACCCGCTCGAGCGATGCCTTCCGACCGCCGACTGCCATTGGCATGCCACTTGGCCACCGGGCCTTCGCTCACCCCCGCCATGAAATGCTCCCGCACCTGCAGCACCCCGTTCGTAAACCAGCCTTCGGAGACCCCGGCCAACACCCCGTTGGAAATCCACGAGCGCGATTTGAGTCCCGCCACCGGAGACCGCTCTTCCATCCAGCCGGTGAAGGGCTGGGTCTCGCCTGTGCGCACCAGCTTTCCGTCCAGCAGTCCCAACTCCGTGGCCAGCACGGCCACCGCCGGGGGGGACGGTAGCACCGGGCGGCGGGGCTTCACCAGCCACAGTGTGCCCGCCACCACTGCGGCGACGGCCAAGAAGACTCCGGCGCGGCTAAGCCCCCGGCGGGGCCGACCGCCGGATGAAGGCTCATCGGGTTTGGGCTGCATGGTTCGGCGAGCGGATTTATTCCACCAGTAGGCGGAAGAACACCGGCGCGGGTTGGCCGGCAACCTTCAGCGCTTCGACTTCCACTCCGCGGACGTCCACGCCGACGAAGATCGAGCGGGCGGGAGCCTCGACGCCGTCACTGGCGAGGCGGAATCCGGCGGGCGCCCATTGCTTCAAGTCCGCGGAGCCTTCCAGCCGGTAGCTCCGGCCCCGCACGGAGGTGAACTTCATCAAAGCCCCGGTCTCCCGGACTTCGGTGATCGCGAGCGCAAAGCCGTTCTCGGGGTCGAACGCATAGGTGCCGGCGATGTATTCTTGCAGGTTACTCAGCCCGTCGCCGTCGGAGTCATCGTCCGGTTTGACTTGGCTGAGGTCCGAGTTGATCAGGCGTTCCCAAGCGTCGGGGAGTCCGTCCCCGTCGTTGTCGTCCCCGAGGGTCAGGTCTAGTTGGGTCTGCTTTCCAGGTTGGCCGAGTTCGGCAAAGCTGCCTTTCAGTTCTAGCGGTAGATAGGTCGTGTTGCCGATCTTCACCCGGATCGTGAAGGGCATGGCCGGGCGCAGGGCCGTGGGCTGATACAGGTCGGCGGTCAGCCCGGCGTCCATCGGCACGGCGAGGCGATAGTTGACCGTCGGCTCAACGCCGGTGATGACTTTGGTCCTCCACACCGTGCCGCCGGCGGTTTGCAGGACCACCTCCGCGTCGGCCACCCGGATGGGCGTGCCGTATTGGTCCCGGACCACCCCGTAAAAGAGGTGGTGCGGTGCCGGGGGAAATGCCCTGACCGCCGGGGTAAGTGCCGCCCAGAGCAGGAGCGCCAGCAGGGGGCGAGCCCAAACGGGCCGACCCGTGGTTCCGGGAGCGTGGCCGGGCAGAGGATTCAGTTGTTTCATGGGATGTGAAGTCAGAGGTTCAGTTGCCCGAGAACGAATAGGTCACGAAGTGCAGCTTCACGTCCTTGACCGTCCGGATGAACCGGTCGAGGCCCTCGTTGGGGTCGTTCAGCAAGGTGTAGCCGGGAATCACCAGCTTCCACTGGCTGTTCCAAACCGACCGCCCGATCAGGCGCCGGTTGGTGAATTGAGAGGGCCGGAGCGTGCCGCCGTTCCCATAGATGTCGGTGCCGAACACCGCCGCGGTGGACACCGGTCGGAAGGCTTGGTGTTTCCGCAGCGTGAACAGCGGCTCCGACAGGGCATCGGCAGACTGATACAGGTTCGCCGAGGAGAAGTCCGAGGCGCCCAGGTTGAACGGCAGGGGCACGGCCGCGTCGTTTACGGTCCAGCTGCGGATCGTGCTCGTGTCCCCAAGGGGCGGACTGCGCATGGAATCCACGCCCACCGGGATGAGGTAGATGTAGGGGGTGGCCGATAGCCCGTCGGCACTGAGGAATGTGACCGACGGCTCGGCCGCAGAAACCCCGCCCGCCCCGCCGATGGCTCCGGTGTTGGCCACCGGATTGTCCATGCCCTGATAGTTCTCCAGCGCCACCCCCGCGGCAAAGAGCTTGGTGGCAAAGGAGGACAAGCTGTAGCTGTGATCGCCCGCCGCGGTCGGCAGCCCGAACAGATTGCGGCCCGGCTCGATCGTGGTGCTGAAGGTCAGCACCAAGCCTGGCACCGGCAACCCGCCGCCGGGATCGATCTGTTGGCAGTAGCGCTTCACGTCGCCGTCATCCAGCAGGTTGGCTCGGCGTGCGCCTTGCAGCACGTCCTGCCAACGGGTGTCCCCGTCCACACCGGGGAGGATGCGCAACTGCTCCGTGCGCAGCGACACGGTCGTGCCGTAGGCGTCCGGGTTGTTGAATCCGAGGCGTCCGCGGAGCACGTCCCAGTCGGCCCTCATCTCGGCCATCGCGCTGGACAGGCCGGGATCTCCGGTGTTGCTGCCCGCGTATTGCGGCTCCCCATTTCTCACCACGCCCAAGGCCCGGGCGCTGATGATGCGGTTGACGAACGCCTTGCCCTCGGGGCTGCCCAGCAGGCCGGTTTCGTAGTCATAGGCGTTGGCGGCCATGTAGGCGTAGCGCGAGGCCAGGTCGAAGAGCGACTTGTAGCGCTCCAGCTTCTCGTTGCGGAAGATGCGAAAGGCCGCATCGCGAGAGCGGAAACCCTGCACCACGGCCGCCGCCCGCTGCCGGGCCACTAGGCGCTCGGCCTGGATCCGGTCGCCGGCCGCCACATCAGCCCGGAACCGGTCATAGGCATCCTGCAGTCGGCGCGTGTCCTCGTTGATCCCGATGAAGGCGGCCTGCACCTGTTTCACCCCAAGGCCGATGTCATAGACCATATCCTGCAGCTTGGCGGTGTTTTCCAGGTCAAGGCTCTCGCGTTCGCGTTGCTGAATCTTCGCCTCGAATTCGTTGATCGCAATAAAGTTGGCTGCGACTGCCGCAAAGTGGATTCCGTCGATAACAGCGACGGCGCTGGCATGCGCGCTCCCTGCAATCGCTTTACCGACCGCGCCAACACTGCCCCCGGCCGCAAGTCCCGCGATAAACACCTCGGGGATGCCCTCCTCAATCGCACCGTTAACCGCATCAAGGACTTCAGTGGTGTGATCTCGCGCCAGATTCAGCATCTCAACGTATCGCTGAAGGTCAGCGATGCCAGCCTCGGAGTTTTGAATCCGCACAAACTTGTCCCGCAACGCCGTCTGCGTCGCGACCTCGGACTTGAACAGTTGGATCTTCTTGTCCAAGTCCTCCTTGTCGCTCATCGCCACCGCGGCATAGGCGTTGAAGAGGTGGTTGTAGGCCGCGATGATCTCCGAGATGTCCTGCTGCAGGCGGCCCGGTGACTTGCGCTTGCCCTTGAAGTTCGCCGGCTTGTCCAGAAACCCGTGCGGCCCCCAGTTCACGCTGATGTAATGGACCCCTTCGAGGTAGTCGGGGTTTTCCGATCCGTCGGGGCTCAACGACGGCACCACCCAGTTGTTGGTGCCCAGCTCATACGGCCAATTGTCCGTGGTCTGGATATCCACCTTAAACGCCGCGTCGCCGACGGCGCCGTTGGCATCCCAGACGGCGTTCGCCGCATGGCCTAGGGAGTCGACCGTCACCATTTGTCCGTTCACGGCCACTTCCTCATCGGACACGGCCGGCCCGTTGATGAATTCCGGATTGTCCACGTAACGGTAGTTCAGCAGGTCGGGGCCGTCGTAATCGGGATTCGAGTAGGCCTTGCCCGGCCCCATGTCGTCGGGATACGGCGTGCCGTAGACTTCGATGAGGGCACTGTTGAAGGCCAGTTCCTGCCGCTCGACCTCGGTCTGGAAGGATTCCAACGAGTCCTGCTCAGAGCGCATCAACTGGGTCACCCCCTTCGCGTCGTCAAAGGAGGCGACAGCGTTGTTGAGGGCGACCTTGGCGCGGTCATAGACCTGCTCGAAATGGCCCCTAGCATTCGCGCCGACGACTAGATTCGGATCGATGTCAAAGGACAGACTACCTTCCGCCAACGCCAGCGGGGTGAGTGCACCCTCGGCACTGTCGAGCGCGGTCTGTAGACCCGTCATCTGCACCGCCAGTTCCTGCAGTTCCGACACCGTGGTGCGGTCGATCTTCTGGATCCCCTCATGGTTGGGGTCGGGGTCCTGGTAGGGGAGTAGGGCGTTACCCACCACCCAGTTCAGGAATGTGCCCTGCTGGACTCGGGCAGCCCACTGGTCGCTGCCCCATTCGCGCACGACCCGGTTCGTCACCACGCCGTCGCGGACCTCGCGTTTGGAGGTGCGGGTCGGGGAGAACTGGTCCCAGTGGAAGCGGTTGCCGGCCTGGTAGTCCCGTCGCCAGGTGAGGTCAAAGACCTGCCGCCCGGTGCGCGCCAGCGCGGCGGCGGCCGAGGCGAACTTGCGTTCGTCTAGGTAATCAACGGACACGGCCTTGCCGAGCACGGTCACCGCCTCGATGCGGGGCACCCAGTCGAAGTTGTTGTTGAGCAGCAACGAATAGTAACCCTTCACCGCGGTGAGATAGTGCCCGTAAGCATCGCCGTGGCCCTGCGGAAAGAGCTTCGCCGCGTCGCTGGCATCCACCTTCCCATCTGTGTTTTGGTCGAGAATGTTGTAGTTGAGCGAGTAGATGACCTCGCCGGAGTCGATGCCCCGGGTGTAGTTCCAGACCAGCCGGTTGTAGACCGGGGGCGTCTCCACCCCGGGGGCCAGGGTGTCATCCCGGCCCCGCAACAGGGCGAGTTCCTCCTCCAGCAGCGAGGGCAGTTGCCCCTTGAAGGAGAAGAGCGAGGTGGCGATGTCGCCGTAGGTCTGGTCTTGGGTGCCGATGCCGATGGTCGGATTGGCGGCGTCGGCATAGGCCTCGTTGCCCACTAACAGGTAAAGGTCGTTCAGGTAGCCCGCCGCCAGCAGCAGCGCGTCGTTGGCCGGCCCATAATTGATGCCCGCGTCAATGCTCAGCCCGCGGCCCCGGTTCAGCACGGTCTCGTAGATCTCAATGAGCCCGTAGTTGTTGATGCTCGCCAAGTTGAGCGCGATGTCGCCCTCCCAGCGCTTGCCGGCGGAGGTCAGGATGCTGGCATCGGTGTTGACCTGGTTGTTGAACAGGTCGGTCACCCGCTGGTTGAACGGGTTGATCCCCGCCAGCACCCGCTTGATCCAGCCCTCTGCCAGTTCACTCGTCCACTCCGACCAGCCTGACTCCGACCATTCTCCGCCGACCTTGGCCACATACAGCGGATGGGTCGGATTGTTGGGACGGTAGCGCACCCGGATATAATTGTCTGACAGGGCCTGCACGCCCGCCCCGCCAAGGACATACAGGGCCCGGTCCGGCCCCACGGCGCCACCCAGGTCCTTCCAGTCGGCGCTGTCCTTGTCCGGCTCCAAGCCGTCTACCGGGGGGGCGATCTGCCACTGGTAGTCGTATTCGTCGAACTTGCCGGCCAGATCCGGCGAATGCTGGAAGGTCGAGAGTTCGCTCAGCGGATTGTCCGCGGCAATCACCTTGACCTCGCCCGGATACAGCTCGTTGGCCGTCTTGATCACGTAGACGGTGACGGGTTCGCCCGGCGGCGTCTGGGCGGGGCTGCCGTCGCCCACCACCAGCGTCACGTAGCCGGTGCCAGGGCCGGTCGCACTGAGGGCGTAGCTGTCCACCGGCTCCAATGCGGATTTTATTTCCACCAGGCCGCCAACCCCCACTGAGCGCACCCCCCTTTCCAGCAGGCGGTAACCGCCGGGCGCGGTCCTGTCGGGGACATAGTAGGGCACCGAGGCCGCGAGACTGTCGATCGCCGCGTCCCACTTGTCCTTCGCCGTGCCGGTCTCCGTGCACAGGTTTTTGACGGCCTGCAGGTCGTTCCCCCGCAGCACGTTTAGCTGCAGGAAGGGCCGTCCGAGGCCGGGTTCCACGTGTTCGCCCTTAAGCACCAGCGTCCCCAGCGGGCTAATGCTTGCATCGAAGAACACCCTCTTCGCCAAGTGAGGCGGCAGTTCAGGGAAATACACTTTCCCGAGATAATTCTGGGTCTTCACGCTCCCGGGGAGCTTCTCCAACTCACCCTTCTGCAGGTCGAATGTCTTCCGGCGCGTCGGATCATGCAGGATGACGGAAGGATTGGTCGGCTGGTTCCCGCCGTTGAAGGCTAGGGCCTGCGACTGCTGATACAGCAGTTCCACACTGGTCTGCCCGCGGATGGCCGGCAGGTTTTCCTTCGGACTGGTCAGTGTGTCGCCAAACCGGATCGAGGGCGGATTGCCCGGCCAGACGGGCCGATACACGACGGACAGCGCCGCCGTGGCCGCGCTCGTGGGATCATCGCCGAAAACTTCGGTAAGGTAGGGCACGATACTGCCCACCGCCGGAGCCGTCCTGCCCGGCCACGCAAACCCTTCCTGGGTCAGGTAGTAGAAGCGCATCGAGAAGCTGTTGGTCGCCACCGGCGCCTCCGCCACGAAAGGCGGCCGGCCGACCAGCGTCGTGCTGCCGTAACTCATCACCAGAGGTCCTTGGGCGACGGGGGTGCCGCTGACCACCAACCGCAGGGTCAGGGTGTTGGTGACCGCCGCTTCGGGATCGCCCGCGTCGGTGAGCACGAAGGTCAGCACGTTGGTGGAGGCGGCCTGCCCCGGCGCGGGGGTTCCCTGCAGGCTCAATCCCACCACGGACAGGCCGGCGGGAAGCTCATTCGCGTCCAGCTTGCTCAGCCTGAGCGAATCCGCCATGCGGGAAGCATGGAAGGTGTTCGTGAAGGGCTGTCCTATGACTGCCGTGGCCACCGGCAGGGTCGTCGCCCATGATTGTGAGATGGCATTATAGGTTCCTGCCTGAAGGACCGGCTGGCCGCCATGGACGCCGCGCTTGACCCAGAAGTTCTCCTTGCGGTCGCGGAAGGTGAACCGGGGATAGGCGTTCCAGAATGGGTCATATTCGGCGATGACATTGCTGCCCCAACCGGGCGGCGTATCCCCGGCGGTGGCCGAGCTCTCCGTGTTCAGGTTCACACCGCCTGCGTCCACTGGGGGGGGCAGCAACGGCAGCGGCATAGGGGCCTGGAGGGGTTTCCCGGCGCCGCCCCGGTCGGCGTTGCCGCCGGCCTGCACCACGTAGTCAAACACGATGCCCGCCTCCGGCTTCTCGCGCCGCACGCGGAACGGACGCAGTGCCGGGCGACCGTCGGCCGCCACGTATTTCAGCAGCACCATCGGTTCGGAGGAGTAATTCGGGCCCGCGCCCGTCACGTTGAGGTCGTCGCGCAAGGCATAAGCCTGCCCACCCAGCATGAGGGCGTGCTCCTCGTTCGGGTTGTAGCCCGTCTCCCCCGGGGTATTCCGGTGGTAGATCGAGCCCTTGGCTTGGAGGCTGTCCAGACCGCCCGAACCGGCATTGCTCGCCAGCACGATCTCATCGGTGGTGCCCGCGGCCGGATAGGCCGGCGTGTAGCGGCTGATGACGGCGGGCCAATACACCGGCCCGATCCCATTCACGGGATGCAGAACCGCATTGGTTTTGCCCTCACGGAACCACCACACCTCCAGCGGGGACTTCCCGGGGATGGCGTTGACGGCCAGGATCGCCCCCTGTTTCGCCGCCTCGAAGCCGGTGACCAGCGGGTTCTGATACGCCTCCGGATCAAAGGACTGCCCGTCCGGATATGGAATGTAGCCGGCCAAATCGGCTTCCCCGGCCGGCGGATTGATCCGGTCACCCACCTTCACGGCTGCACTCACCACCAGCGGGCGGCTGGCGGCCGGCATGCCCGCAAACGGCGTGTCCGAATAATCGAAGCGGAACAGCTTGGAGTTCCGGGTGGCGGCAAAAACCTTGGTCGGGGAACCGCTGACCAAGGCAATCCCATGGATGGAGAGGGGAAACAACTCGTTGCTCTCGGAAAACGTCTTGGTGACCGTCGTAAAGTCGATGACGGTGATTCGTTGCACCTGGTTGTCGCCATACGCCAGCCAGACAGTCCGTCCATCCGCGGCCATATCCATGTCGGTGACTCCTGCGCGCAGGGTATGGGTGAGCCAACTCACCCCAAAGTCAGTTGTCCGGTAGACCTTGTTGCCGTTGGAATACCAGATGCCCTGACCATCAGCAGAGATTGCCAAAACCGGGGCTCCCCCATCAACGCTGGGGACCAAGGCATTCAGGGTGTAGTTCACCCCCGAATTGACACTCTGGATGATCCGGTTCGCACTGTTCACCGCCACAATCCGGGTGAAATCGGCACTGGCAGCCACGGCGGTATAGTTGCCCGAGGTCGTTATCCAACTCTTGCCCGTGAATCCGTTGGCATCCGCCAAGAGCCGAAGCAAACCCGCATCCGAGGCCGCGATGATCTGGGTGCCATCCGCGCTGACGGTGACATCCTTGCATCGATAACCAGCAGGTGTGGATTGCCACGTCGGAATGCTGGCGCTGAAGACATTGGTGGAATAGAAGACGAACCCGAAGGTCGTCTCCACAATGGCCACGACATTGCCGTCCGCCGACATGGCGACCTGGGTGAAATTCCTCTCGCCGAACGGATTTCCATTGTTGTTCCGGACCACCTTGGCCCACGTGGCACCGCCATCTGCGGAGGTAAAGATATGGCCCCGGGAGGTCCCCCCATTGTTTGGAAGCGCCTGAAGTGACGTTACCGCGACCAGCTTTTGACCGCCGGCGGAGCTGGCGATCCGGGTGAAATCATTGGGGCCATCATTGATCCCCTGAAGGGTCAGCCCGGCCGTGGAGGATCCGTAATAATCCCGGATGCCATCGAGTTGCCCCGCCAGCGTATTCTGGTAATCGGTTCTCATGCCGCTCAGATTCTGGTCGAGCCAGGAGAGCACGCGCACAAATGCGACGGCGCTGTCCTTCTGCACCCGCAGCAGCGTGCGGTGAACGGGCAGTTCGGCATTCAGATAGGTGTAGAAGCTGCCCTGGCCGTCCAGATGCGCGCCGAGTGCCCCCGTGACCGGATCCTGATACTGGATGGCAGGCGTGCCCCCGGTGGGCAATTGAACCGGAGTGAGGCTCGCGTCTGCCGGCGACGTGACCACCGGGCGCAGGTAGTGCTCATAGCGGTCCGGAACCGTGGGCCAGCCGATCTGATAGGAAGCCAGGGTCTGGGGCCAGAGCAGGCCGGCATCACCCTCGAGCATCCAGTGGACGAGCGCCTCGTTGGGCGCAGACGTCTCGCGCGCGGCAAAATATTCGGACTCCTCGGCGCCGGCCACCGCGTGCTCGTAAAGGATATTCCGGGAATCACTCGACTGCAGGACGAGTTCCGGCCGCAGGTTGTCCGGGTTCGTGCCTTCCTCACCGGGGGCCACAGGTTCACCGAGATCGGCGCGCACCTGGACCGGCGTGGGGTATTTCTTGACGTCCACGACCTCGCAGCCCAGCCAGCGCCGGCGATCTCCTTCCACGGGCTGGCCGAGCAGTTCGACGAAGACCCGTCCCTCCGCATTGTCGGCATGCAGGTAACCGTTTTCCGCCCAGAGCGTCCGCGCCACCACGGCGGCGTTTGTCCCCTCGGTCCGCGGGGGACCGGGAGATTCGCCCGGCGCGTAATACTGCGTCAGGGTGCGGGCCGGGAACGCGGTGTTCGTGACGACCACGACCAGCCCCACCTTGGCGGTGGGCAGCTCGACGGGCTTGCCCAGGAAACGGGATGCATTCTCCGTCCAATAGATGGTCTTCACCGGCGTCTTCCCCGGGGAACCGGAGACGACGTAGCTGATGTTGGTGAGCGGGAAATACAGCCCGCCCTCGACCGCATACTTGGGTGGATTGGCCGATGCGCCGTCGGGACCGTCGGCCGGTGTCGGCTGCAGCGGGTCATTGCGGCGCCAGATGATGGAAATGGGACCTGGCTGCGACGCAAACACCGCCCGGGCGTGGGGGCTCCAGTAGAATCGGTCGTTGGCGTGGGCGTTGGCGGTATGAGGCTCCGCCCGCCAATAGATTTCCGGGGTGACCCCGGCGAGCGCTGCGCCGGTGATCCCAAACTCGGGCGGGGAAATGACCTGACCGAACCTCAACGAACTGGCCCGCGAATAATAGGGTGCGCCGAGGGTTGCCCGGGCGAGCACCAGTTTGGCAGTGCCGCCCGAGATGGGCAGTCCCAGCAGCGTCGCCCCATTCTCGTTCTGGTAGTTGGCCACCGCGACCCGTTTGTCCAATGCGGGCCGCACCACACCGCCGGCGGAAAACACTGACTGATACTGGCCCGAGGTCTGGTTCGCGACGCCCCGGCCATCGGAGCCGGCGGGGTTGCCCGCCAAGGCGGACAGTGGGACGCCCCGCGCGGAGCGGAGGTTCACGCCGCGCTGATAATTGGTGGGCGAGAGGGGATGGTTCAGCGCATTGCCATCGAACTGGGGCACGTCCGCCGAGAAGCCGGTCACGGCCGCGACCAGAAGTGCGGCTGCCGCCAACGGGAGACGCCGGATTACTGATCCGGCACCTATTGGACTCAGGAAGGATATCATATCTTGGACCGCAGGGATGCGGGCTTTCCGATGGGCAACGGGATCGGCAGCGCAGAGGATCGGGGTGGCTCTGGGTCCGGATTGGGTATGGGACGGCATAGGCTACTCGGAAGAACCGCGCGCAAGATTCAGGAAAGGACCGAATGAGGACGGGCTAGACGGGTAAGGACTCGGATTCAGCGGGGAACCAGCGCAATGAACTGGAATGCTTTATCCACCCTTCCGCCGTTATAGGTAAAAAGATCAATTCCACCTGAGAAGGTTTGGCCTATTTCAATCGTGGACCCAGCTGCCGGTAAAGTTGCGGGGCCGCGGTCGTCTGCGTTCGCGGTAACGAACGGGATCGTGGAGGCAGAATTGATGGATACCCGGTAGTAGCCGACATTGATTCTCGTCACGGTAAATCCGGTGCCCGCTCTGATCGTCCCGTCCGAATTCACGGAACCGGCTACGATTCGGAACGAGGCTTGGGCGGCCACGGCAGGGAGGCCGTTAACGCTGACCGCGGACGCCGTGACTGTGCCAGCTGTGAAGTTCCCGCTGGCATCCCGGGCCACGATGGCGTTGGCCGTGTTGGCCGAATTGGCGGTAGTGGCGGAATTGGCCACCTTCCCAGCCGTGCTGATGGTGGCGAGCTTGCTGTCTGCAACCGTGCCGGCGGTGATGTTGGCGCCGTTGAGGGCGGTCAGCGCGGAACCATTGGCTGTGATGGTTCCGGCGGTGAAGTTCCCGCTGGCATCCCGGGTCACGATGGCGTTGGCCGTGTTGGCCGAGGTGGCCGTGGTGGCGGAGTTGGCGACTTTGCCGGCCGTGGCGATGGTGGCCAGCTTGCTGTCCACAATCGTGCCGGTGGTAATGTTGGCGCCGTTGAGCGCAGTCAGCGCGGAACCATTGCCCGAGAAGCCGGTGGTGGCCGTGATCGTGCCGGTAACCGTCAGGCCGGAGGGCGTGGTGATCAGGACGGCATTGCCTGCGGCGTCAGTCAACTGGTTGGCGCTGCCGGCCAACAGGGCGTAGGGCGAGGCGACAAACTGGATGCGAGGCGTCATCGCGGTGCCGTTCACCACGAGTTCCAGGAAGCGGTCCGACGCGGTGGCCGACTGGAAGACGGCCGGGAGCGAGGGGACAGTGCCGGAGACCGTCCCCTCACCGAGCAGGACGCTGAAGTGGCCCTTGTCGATGGTCACCGTCTGATCTTCCGTGCGCAACAGGGTGCCACCAGTGGACGCGTCATAGATCTTGAACTGCACCACCTTGGTCTCCGGACTTGTGTTGCCGAGCGGCGTCCCATCGGTGGCGGTCAGGAAGCCCTGAAACGTCATCTTGGCCGGCGGCTTCTCATTGGCCGCCTGGGCGGACGGCAGCAAGGACGACAGGGTCAGCGCAGCGCAGAGCACGGCGAGCGCGAACGGGCGGGGGCGGAATTGTTTCATGGATGAGTTACGGAGGGAGTTGATTGAAAAGGGGTTCATGGGAGCGGTCGGAATGGGAACTCAGGGAGTGACCGTGAGGAGCGGGATGTTGCTGATGCGGCGGAGCGTGAAATCACCCTGCAGATTGAACTGCCTGGAACTTGCCCCCTTGCCGCGGACGGTGATGGTTTCGGCGTAGCCGCCGGTGAGCGTGTCACGGCTGGTGGTGAGGCTGGTGAAATCGGTGCCGGGGGCGGTCACGGCGAGGGTGATCGCCCGCTCGATGGTGTAGGACTCCGCCCCCTGCACTTCGACCTGGCCGAACCGGGCGTCGAGATTGTCGTGGTCCGGATGGAAGGTGTGCAGGAAGGGATTGGCGGCGTGATCGCGGTAGTTGAGCGGCACGGCGAACTGGACGTTGTTACCTTCCTTCAGCAGACCGGTGCCCAGCCATGGGGCGTTGGTGTGGGCAAAGGGCAGGTGCGCGGCGGAGATCCGGCGGGCGCCATCGCGGTTCGAGGTGCCCAACAGGGATTCGTCGGTGGCAAGGATCGGCACGTTACCGGCATTAAGCCCCACAAAGACGCGTTGCAGCAGTCGGGCTTGCCCAGCGGAATTGTTGTGCGCGATGAGCCGCAGGGGCACCGGCCGGACGACGTTGGCCAGCGTGGTGTTGGTGCTAATCGCAATGTAAGGAGCGCCGTTGGTGGTGACGGCGGCGACCAGCGGGGTGCCCGTGGCATCTTTGGCATAGGTCACCAAATACTGGGCCACCTGGGCGACCGAGGCATCGCCGACCCACAGGCCCGCAGTATCGGCCACCGTGGCCGTGACACCGACGTCGAGCTGGCTCAGGCCATTGGTGTCGGCGAAGCGCAGGATGCCGGCATAACGGTCACCCACCGTGCTGGACATGGCGGTGCGGTTGAGGCCGAGGACGACCTCCACCTCGGAGCCGGGCTGTCCGCGGGGCGTGAGGACGACCTGATGGTCGGACGGGACTTGGCTGGTAGTCAGCGCGGTATGCAGATAGGCCAGATCGGACGCATTGCGGGGGCCGCGGACCAACAGGGGCGGCACGCCGACGCTGCCGGGCTGGTCGGCCGGGGCGTCCCCGGACGGGAGCAGGCTGAGCGAAAAGGTATTGGTGAGGTCCGAATTATTCTTAAGCCGGAGGGTGTAGGTGCCGAGCCGGCTGCCGAAATCGACGGTGTTGCCGCCGCTCTGCAGCGAGACACCCAGCGGACCAAAGTAGGCGTTGTAGTCCTTGGCGCGGACCCAGAAGGCCTCCCCCCGGTTGACCGCCGTGCCCCCGTAGAGCAGCGAAGGAACCGGGGTCGGGCTTATCACGCCCCCCGGATAGCGGAAGATCTCGGCATCGAGGGCGAGGGCCGGGACGGGGGCGAGGAACCGATCGAACGTCGGCGGCGCGCCCGCAGGGGTCGGGAAACCGATGAAGTTCAGCCCCGTGGTCGTCCAGTCATAGCGCGGTAGCACAGGCTTGCCGACGAGGTTCCAGACGGCGTTGGTAGCGGCCGAATTGCGGACGAGGTAGGCGGCGTTGGGGCGGAGCTGGGTGAAGGTGTCCACGTTGCCTGGGGAACGGTTCCACACCGCCCACTGACTGTTGGCCGTGGTGGGTTCCTGAGGGCTGTTAATGAATTGCAACTGCGACACCGGGGTCTGCCACAACCAGACTTCATCGATCGGGCCAGTGGCGCCAAGGAGCGTATCGAGCGAGACGTGGGTAGCATCGACATGCAGGTAGACGGCGTTCCAACCGGGCTTGAGGAGGATGGACTGAGTCTGCCACTGAGCCTGGGCGGTGAGGCCGCAGCAGGCAGTCAGGGCGGCAGCGAGGCCGCGAAGGCGAAGAGAGGTGGATGTCATGGCTTGCGGTAGAAATACCAGGCGCTTTGGGGCGTGAGCCGTTCCAAGCTGCTAAGCAGCGTGGTGCCGTTGCGTCCGCCAAAGAGAATGAGTTCGGACCCGGTCCAGACTGAAGCGGCGCCGCTGCGGGCCACCGGCGTGCCTGGGTTTGTCAGCGGGCGCCACGTGTCCGTGGCCGGCATGTAGGCGGCGCCGCCGGAGGCCACGCCCGCAGCCGTCACACCGCCAACCAACACCCACTCGGAACCGGTCCACACCCCGGAGACGAGGCTGCGGGCCGACGGGGCGGCAGTCCCATTGAGCGGAGTCCAGCGATCGGTAAGCGGATCGTAAAGGCCGCCATCATTCAGCTGCGTCCCGGATTGGGAGCCACCCCAGATCAGCATTTTTGTGCCGGTCCAGACCGCGGCGTGTCCCTCCCGACCCGCCGGCGCGCCGAGGGGGGTAATGGACCGCCATGTGGACGGGCTGCCGCCGGGGCACAGCAATTGGCCACCGGATTGGATGTAGCCGGCCGCCCCCAGTCCGCCCCAAACCAACCAACGATCGCCTGCCCACACACCCGTGGAAGCCATCCGGGGCGACGGTTCATCCGTCGCCGGCAGCGGTGACCAAGCATCGGTGCTCGGCCGGTATTGAGCGCCAACGGCGGCCAGCGTGCTCCGGTTGCGTCCGCCCCAGACCAACATCCTGCTGCCGGTCCAAACCGCGACGTGAGAGTCACGCGCCGTGGGGGCGCCAGTCACATTCAAGGTGCGCCAAGCCTTCGTAACCGCGTCATAACGGGCACCGGTATCGACGTTGGTGCTGCCGGAGAAACCACCCCAAATGATCATCTCCGTGCCGCTCCACGTCGCCGTGTGTCCGCTTCGCGCCGTGGGGGCGTTGACCGGGGACAACGCGGTCCAGCGGTCCGAATCCGGCCGATAAGCGGCTCCGGACGAGGAGTATTGTGACGCGCCGAGCGAGCCACCCCAGATCAGCATTTCTTGGCCAGTCCACACGGCGCTATGCCCCTCGCGAACGCTTGGCGCATTGGCCACGCTGCCTGCGACCCACGCGGGAGCGGGAATGCCGCCCGCTCGCAACAACCCTTGTCCTAAATAGACTGGATCGGCGGGTTGGACCGACGCCAGCAGGCTGCCGGGTGCAGGCCCGCTGGAGGCTTCCAACGCGACCACCCGGGCGCTGAGGGCAACGATCAGATTGAGCAACGCGTCGTTCGTCGCCACCAACCGGGCGCTCAGCGCGTTGCTTGCCCCGGCTACCGCCGTGTTCACGCTGGTTACCCGCGAAATGTTCGCACTGAGTCGAGCGTCGGGGAGTGTGCCCTTGGTCAATGCGCTTGCATCAACGGGGCCACTGAGCGCGTGCAACGCATAGGGAACCGCTGAGATCGCTTGGCGCGGACTGAAAACGTTGAAGGCAACCCTAGCTCCCGACCGCCGGGCGGACA
>CAIJLV010000137.1 GCA_903821635.1 uncultured Verrucomicrobiota bacterium
AGGCCCCTGTTCATGTCAAAATCCCTTTCACAACCTGCGCGCCCGTCACGCCGGTCAGGCGGGCATCAAGGCCCTGAAATTTATGACTGAACCGGAGGTGGTCGAGACCGAGAAGATGCAACAACGTGGCGTGGAGATCCGGCACCGTGACCGCGTTTTCCACCGCGGCATAACCGAGTTCGTCGGTGGCCCCATAGCTGAAACCACGCTTCACGCCGCCGCCACTCAACCAAATCGTGAACCCCAGGTTGTGATGATCGCGGCCCACGGTGCCCTTGTTGGATTGCGACATCGGCGAACGGCCGAATTCACCCGCCCAGACGACCAGCGTGTCGTCGAGCAAACCCCGCTCCTTCAAGTCGGTCAGTAGCGCCGCGCAGGCTTGGTCAGTTTCCTGCGCTTTCAGCGGCAATTCCTCGCGCAACTGGCTGTGGTGATCCCAGTCGCGGTGGTAAAGTTGGATGAACCGCACGCCCCGCTCGGCCAAACGTCGCGCCAACAGACAGTTCGAGGCAAAGGAACCGTCACCGAGCGAGCCGCCATAGCGAGCCCGCACCGAGGCCGGCTCCCCGCTGAGGTCCATTAACTCAGGCACGCTCGCCTGTAACTGGAACGCCAGTTCGTATTGGGCGATGCGGGTGGCTATTTCAGGATCGTCCACACCGGCATTGTGCTGGGCATTCAAGGCCTTGACGGCGCTCACCACGTCGCCCTGCTGACTCCGCGAAACTCCCGCCGGATTACGCAGATAATGCACCGGCTCGCCTCGGCCCCGCAGCGGCACTCCTTGGAAGCGGCCGGGCAGAAATCCAGCCGCCCACTGGCGAGCGGCGATCGGTTGAGGCGACCGCCCTTCACCCTGCGAAACCAGCACCACAAACCCCGGCAAATCATTCGCCTCACTGCCCAGTCCGTAATTCACCCACGACCCCATCGAAGGCCGGCCCAGCAGCTGGGAACCGGTGTTCATGAAGGTATGCGCCGGATCGTGGTTGATCGCCTCCGTGGTCATCGAGCGAATGAGACACAGCTCATCCGCCACCCCGCCCACGTGCGGAAACAGTTCAGTGAAATGGGCCCCGCACTGGCCATAACGGCGAAATGTCGTTTGCGGGCCGAAGCAAACCAGCCGTTCGCCCTGTAACTGCGCCAACTGCCGGCCCTGCGTAAAGCTGGCCGGCATCGGCTGGCCGTGCCGCGCGGCCAATTCAGGTTTGTAATCCCACAGTTCCAAGTGGGACGGCCCGCCCGCCATCGTCAGCCAGATCACCCGCTTGACCTTGGCGACATGGTGTCGCGGCTGAATGAGGCCCGGCCAAGCGGGTGATGCCGCGGACGCGGTCGCCGGTTCCAGCAGCGACGCCAACGCCACCAACCCCAGCCCCTGAGCCGTGCGCCCAAGGAACGCACGCCGGGTCTGCCGGCGAGCAATCAACTCCTGGTGGGTCGGTTCGGGGCGCATACCGTGGGGCAAACTGCGTCGGTTCAGCTCCGGGTCACCGTCTCGTGGAGGTTCAGAATCGCCCGGGCCACATTGGTCCACGCCGCCAACTCCGCGGGCTCGATGCCGGCAGGCACTCCGAGAGAACCGACCTTGAGGTAAGCCGCCGCAGCCGCCGGTGCCGCCCGGTATTCGCCCAACTGTTTTTCGAGCAGCGCTTGCAGCGTCGCCAATTCAGCCGGCTGCGGCGGGCGGCCCAACGCTTGCCGCCACGCCCAGGTGAGCCGGGCCGTCGCCTCTCCCTGAACCTCCCGCAACGCCCGCAGAGCCAGCGCACGGGCGGCCTCCACGTAGCTCGGATCATTCAGCAGCACGAGCGCTTGTTGCGGGATGTTCGAGCGGCTGCGTTCGGCGGCACATTCCTCCCGCGTGGGGGCGTCAAACGCGAGCATGCTGGGATGGACAAAGCTGCGCTGCCACCAAGTGTAAAGCCCGCGCCGATATTGGTTGGCGCCCGGGCTCGCGTCGTAACCGCGTTGAGGAAAGTTGAGGTTCTCCCAGTAACCGTCCGGCTGGTAGGGTTTTACGCTCGGGCCACCGACCGTGGGCACAAGCAGTCCCGCGAGGGAGAGGGCGTTATCGCGCACCAGTTCGGCTTCGAGGCGCCAGCGCCCCTGCCGGGCGAGGTCGCGATTTTCGGGATCCCGGGCGAGTTCGTCGCGGGTGGCTACCGAAGTCTGTTGATAAGTGTCGCTCAGCACGATGAGCCGAACCATGTGCTTCAGGTCCCAGCCGCCGTCGCGAAATTCACAGGCCAACCAGTCCAGCAACGCCGGGTTCGGCGGCAATTCGCCCTGTGCGCCCAAATCATCGAGCACCTTGGAAAGTCCTAAGCCGAAAAACTGTTTCCACAATCGGTTCATCGTCACGCGGGCAGTCAGGGGATTGTCGCGGGCCACCAGCCAATCGGCCAAGTCCAGTCGGGTGAGGCGGCGATCGGCCGGTTTGGATTTCACGAGGAAGGCTGGCAACGCCGGTTCCATCACGTCGCCAGTCTCGATCATCCAGTTACCGCGCGGTAGGAACCGGACGGTGCGCGGCGTTTCGTTCCGCTCGGTGACGAGTGTCCGCGGCAGGGTCGATTCGAAATCGGCTCGGGCTTT
This sequence comes from uncultured Verrucomicrobiota bacterium, assembly GCA_903821635.1. Classification (GTDB taxonomy): domain Bacteria; phylum Verrucomicrobiota; class Verrucomicrobiia; order Limisphaerales; family UBA9464; genus CAIWAH01. The sequence goes on from CAIJLV010000137.1 coordinate 2,605, forward strand.
CTTAGCGTCGGCCAATTGTTGGCGCAGTCCTGCCAGTTGCGGGGCCACGGCCTTGAATTGGGCAAATAGCGCTTCCCGCCCGGCCTTGGAATTCTGGAGCAGATCAGCAATCGCCTTGGGCGGAGGCAACGCCACCGGGGAGCGGACTGCGGCTGAATCTGTCGCCGTCGCCAACCGGAACGCCCCCAGCGTATGGCTGCCATTGCCGTGCCGTTGCTGCACTTCCACGACCAGCGTTTCGCCCGCACCCACCGTCACCGGAGTCGTGAATTCGAGGAGCAACTGGTGCGCTTGCCCAACGTAGGGCAACACCGCCCAACCGGCAGAATCACCGCGCGCATCGCCATCAATCACCGAAGCTGCGGTCCATGCGCGGTAGGGATTGCTCTCAGCCAAGATCGTCTGTTCGTGGGTCGCGCGGGCGGTTTGGAAGGCGAGTTTGCGAGGCTCCCCGCCGGCCCGCTCCACGCGGGCCACCACTTCGGTGAGAACGAAATTGCCATTACCCGACCGGCCCGGGCCTTTCGCGGGCAACGAATCATCCGGCAGGACTTCCAAGCGCAGGCCCACCACGCCCGCGAGCGAGTTGGTGAACTGGAGTGTGTAGGTGTCGCGTTCGGGTTTGGGGCCGCTCGCGAGCACGGATTGATTATCGCGAACCTGCAACTTCGCCCCGTCGGCCGAGGCCACAGCGGCCGGAGTGAGGCGCGTCCACAGGTTGTCTTGGGCCAACGCGTGGCGCTGGCTGGCTTCCCATGCGGCAAAAGCGTCCGCGAGTTCCGAATGGGGCGAATCGAAGTCATGTTGCCGCCGCACGACGTCACTCTCCAGCCGCGCCAGGGTTTCAGCTTGGGCTTCGTCCGGCACGAGCAAGCCCGGTTCCCGCCCCCCGATGATGGTCTCCTTGACGTCGGCGAAGAAAGCGCCGAGCGCGTAGAAATCACGCTGAGCAATGGGGTCGAATTTATGGTCGTGGCATTGCGCGCAACCCACCGTCTGACCGAGCCAAACGCCGCTGACGGCCCGCACGCGGTCGGTCAGGTAGCGCGCTTCATAGTCCTTGGATTGGGCCCCGCCTTCCTCGGTCGTGAGCAGCAAGCGGTTGAAACCGGAGGCGACTTTTTGCTCCAGCGTCGGGTTCGGCAGAAGGTCGCCGGCGAGTTGCTCCCGGGTAAACTGGTCAAACGGTTTGTTGGAATTGAACGCCCGGATCACGTAGTCGCGATACGGCCAGATGTTACGCGGGTTGTCCGAATGGTAGCCGATGGTGTCGGCGAAACGCACCACGTCGAGCCAACCGATGGCCATGCGTTCGCCGTAATGGGGCGAGGCCAGCAGGCGATCCACGACGCGTTCGTAGGCTCCCGGGGCGGAGTCCTTTTCAAACGCGGCAATTTCCTCGGGCTTCGGCGGCAAGCCCACGAGGTCGAAATGTAGCCGGCGCAACAGCGTGCGCCGATCCGCGGGAGCAGCGGCCTTCAGCCCCTTCTCGGCCAAGCGTTGCTTAACCAGATGATCAATCATCTTCGCCGAATCGGGACCGGCCGGTTTGGTCGGCGGAATATAAGCCCAGTGCCCCTGATACTCGGCCCCTTCCGTGATCCAGCGTTGCAGCGTTTCTTTTTGCGCCGCGGTGAGGGGCTTGTGGGCTTCCTCGGGGGGCATCAGGTCATCGGCATCGGCAGTCAAGAGCCGGCGGACGAGTTCGCTGTCCCGCGGTTTTCCCGGCACGATGGCGGGTTGGCCCGATTTGGCCGGCTGGAGCGCGGCTTCGCGCCGGTCGAGGCGCAGCCCGCCTTTGATCTTCTGCGTGTCCGGTCCGTGGCAGGCAAAACAATGGTCGGAAAGGATCGGGCGGACGTCGCGGTTGAAGTCCACCCGGGCTGCCCCCAAGGCGAGCAAATTCAGGCTCAGACCGACCGCTAAGGCCAGCTTACCGGCGCCGACAGACGGCGAACGGGAGATCATCGTGGGCATGTTGCCGGCAGTTTGCGGCAGGCCCACGCGGAAATCCAATCCGGCGTTGAGATTTTCCGGGCTGCTGCCCCCGAAACTGGGGCTGCTTAATTTGGCCGAAACTTCAGGCGGTGGTCCACCCGCCGCAACTGGCCCGCTTCGAGCCGCGGCAGTTCGGTTAGCGTCGGCGATTCGGTCTCGTTCAGCGTCTGCTTGGCCAACTGTTGCAGGGCGGTCCAGCGATCCCAATCCACCGTCGGAGCGTGCGCCAGTTGGCGCAACCGGCTGCGCCATTCGATGATGATTCGGTCGATGTCCCCATCCCCGAGGAAGTCGGTCACGAACCGGTGTTTGCTGAGGGGATTTTTATGCACGGATTGGACGACGATTTCCGCGCCGCTCCCGTATTTGCCCGGCACCCCGTTCTCCAAATAACCGTCCACGGTCAGACTGCCAAACGCGTGGCGGCAGGCGAGCGCCAAGCGGCCGCCCCAGCGATCTTCCGGTCCGCTGAAACGAAATCCGGCATCCAAGTTCGCAAGATCGTAGACCAGTTCGTCCAAGGCGTAACTTCGGTCTTCCAGTGCGGCGGCCACCGCGAGCCCGTCGCTGCCCGTGAAGAAGCTGACGATGCGCCCGCGCAACGTGGGGCGGCCATCGGCCTCCACCAACTTGAGCCGCCGCCAGAGCGAGGCCGTGCCCGCCGCCGCGGTCAGGTTGCGACAGACCGTTTTCAAATCGCAACCGGCGCAATCGGCCGGCGAGACTTCGCGCTCCCGCGGCTTAAACAGGGGCACTCCAAGTTGGTCCACGGGCACGCCGGTGGTCTGTTGCGTGAGGCTGACCAGTGCCAGAATTTGGTCGGTCTCCTCAATGAAGCGAACCACCGGCAACCGCTGTTCGCGAAAAGCCCGTTCGACCAGCGGCACGACGAGTTCACGCCAGACTTCGAGCCGGGTTTCTCGCCCCCCCCAGTTGGTGATTCGGCGGATCCACCGGGACAGTTGAATCCCTTCGTCCCCGAAGCGTTCGGCCACCTTGACGGCGCGGCCGAAATCACCGCTGGCGAGGGAGAGCAATTCCTCCTTTTCCACCCGCTCCAAACTTTGGCGATCGGTGAGCAGGCGCACCAGCTTCACCGTAAACTTGGGCGCGGAAACCGACTCAGCCGGTTCCTCAGTCGCGGATTCCAGCCCCGGAACTTCGGCATAATGGGGCACGAAAATCTCGCCCAACGGACGATCTTCGAGTGGGGGATACACCTGCCATTCGCCTTGGGAATTGAGGAGCTCGCGGGTGCGGCGGCGGACGTGCCGGGCGCGTTCGGCATCCGTGTGCAAGCCGCAGGGGGCGTCGGGATGTTTCAGCGAACTTTCCACCCCCAGCACGATGGGTTTCGTCGTGAAGAGCCGATCCTGCACCCGGACCGCTTCAAAGAAGGGACTTTTTCCCTGCTCCGCAGCGGCCTGCATCAGCCCGAGCAACGCGCTCCAGTCGACCATGTTGCTGCGCGCCAAGTGCGCGGGTTGACCGTCGCGCATGCGCAATTGGTCGGGGTCCACGAGGGCGTATCCGGTCTCATCCAACCCGCGCCGGCCGGCCCGGCCAAACATCTGCAAAATTTCGTCGGGCCGCAGTGGCACTTCTTGGCCTTCGCGCCGAAAGGTGTGCGCCGTCACTGCCACTGACCGCAGCGAAAAGTTGATGCCCGCGGCGAGTCCCATTGTGGCCACGACAACCCGGAGTTGGCCCGCCTTGGCCAAGGGTTCGATCACCCCGGCCCGCGCCGCGTAACTGAGACCGCTGTGGTGGAAAGCCACCCGGGCTTTCAGCAGCAAGGCGAGGTGCGGACCGACGAGCCGCTTTTGTTCCTCCGTAAGCGTCAGCGGATTGGGATTCGGCAACTGGCGGGCGAGTTCAGCGGCAATCGCCTCGGCCGATTGCCGGCGCGGCGCGAACAGCAGCACGGGGCCAAGGCTTTCCGCGAGGGCTTTGGCGCAAACTCGCGCCCAATAACTACGAATCTCGGTCGGCAGATGGTAGCTGAGGTCTTGAACGAACACTTCTTCCAGCGGCACCGGGCGCACTTCATGGCGAACCAACACCGCCTCACGCCCCAGCCGGTTAAACCACTTCACGATGTGATGCGGATTGGCCACGGAACCGCTCAACAACAGGAGCTGCGTATGGGCCGGGGCGAGGGCCATCGCCAGCTCGTAGTTCAAACCGCGATCCTCGTCGCCCAGCATCTGGTATTCATCAATGACCAGCAGGCAGGGCCCGTCGCCGCGAATGAGCCGGTTTTTCTGGGTCTCCAGCGTCGCCACCAACACTGGCGCCTCCAAGTTCTCCGCGAGATCCCCCGTGGCGATGCCGACGTTCCAACCGCGCGCCCGCCATTCGGCCAGCTTGTCGTTCGCCAAGGCGCGAGTCGGGACCGTGTAGATCGCTTGCCCACGAGGCCGGCCCTGGTTGGACCAGACTTCAAAGACCAGCGTCTTCCCTGCCCCCGTGGGCGCCTGCACCACGACATCCTTGCCCGCGCGCAACGCACTGACGGCCTGCTGCTGCCACAAATCCGGAATCGCCACCGTATTCAGCGGCGACGGGTCGGCGGCTTCAAACCGTTCTGCAAGACTCTGCACGTCGCCAGAGTAGAACGGACTGCGGGAACGTCCATCGTCGGGATTGGTCCGGACCTTCGCGGCCGCGAATTCTGCTCCGTCAGCGCGGCGCTGAGACAAGGCGGCCCCTTTCCGTCGCCGCCGGATTTGGAGGGGCCAGCCGCGGCGATCAAATTACTTGAGGGGCAGTTGAAGTTGTTGCGCCCGAAAACAAAGCAGTTGGCGGCGGCCAGCCACGCCTACCCGCCGTCGCCAACGGGGGAGCTTGCCGGCACCGCCAGAACGGAGCAGCGGGGGGCGTTTCGCCAACCGTTGCCGAGTCACCGGGAACGGCCGCTGCTAGGCTCCCGCCGCCGCATACGCGCCTGTATTACGATCCCCATAGCGCTCAAAGACGTGCTCGAAGAGGGCGGAGCACTTCTGCACGTAGAGCGGTTTGTCGAAGGCGCGGGGCAGGCCGGTGTCGAGCACGTCCTCGATGGTGAGCTTGAGCTGCGAGCGCGCCGATGACTTCTGCCGCCAGTTGAGGACGAGGAGTTGCTTCAGTCGGTTCAGGAGGTCGCGGGCGACTTTTTTCACCTCGGCGCGTTCGTCGGGGCTCAACTCAGGGGCGGGCCGCGTGAGGATGTCGAAGATGACCAGTTCTTCCTCGGTCAGTTGCTCGCGGACGTGGCGCTGCTGTTCTTCGCTCAGGCTACCGCTCAACTTCACCAACTCCTCGAACAGTTCCTCGATGTTCCGACTGCCGGTGTTGTAGCTCTCCAGCAACTCCTCGAACTTCTCCGCAAAGTCGGCGCGGGTCTGGTTGAGGCGGATGAGCTTCTCCAACTGCACCCGGATGGCCGCCTTAAGCACTTCGAGGTCGGTGTTCTGGTGTTTGGATTCCCGGAACCGGCTGCGGAGTGCCTCGAAATCAATCTTCGATAGATCCAGCACCGGCGCGGGCTTGGCCGGCATGTCCACGCCCGTAATCGAGGCGTCGAGTAGCTTGCCGAGGTCGCCCATGACGTCGGTGATATCCGCCGGATTAGGATTCAGTCGTTGCCGAATCCGCAGCCCCAACTCCGCCAGCAAGGCCACGCGCGGTGTGAATTCGATGGCCGCCACATCAGGCTTCACCGCGTGGTAGAGCGTGTTGACGATCCGCTCGTGGCCGAGGAACTCGCGCCGCAGCGGGTCGGGCGAAATCAAGGCGTTCACCGCGTCGTCAATCTTGCCCACTCGCTCAAAGCCAGCAGCGGGCAACTGTTCCAAAGCCGGTAGAATCACCTGTCGCACCGCACAAAAAGTTGTCGCGGCGGTCATCGCTATACACAAATCCGCGACGAGTTTCTGTTTGTCCTTCACCGGATTCTTCCCGTCTTTGCCGGCGCCATAGATGGCCAGCGCCTTTTCGAGCGAGGCGAAGACGTTGGCGTAATCCACGATCAGGCCGCTGTGTTTGCCGGGGAACACGCGGTTTGCCCGCGCGATGGTCTGCATCAGCGTGTGATTCCGCATCGGCTTGTCGAGATACACCGTGGAACAGCTCGGCGCGTCGAAGCCGGTCAGCCACATGGCGCAGACGAAGACCAGGCGCAGCGGGTCTTCGGTGTCCTTGAACTTCTCATCCAAGGCTTCGTCGTTCATCCGGCGTCGATGCGGCTCGATGTCGAGGCCCAGCTTCTTCATCAGCGGAATCTCGTTTTGCCCGGACGAGACGATCAGCGCCATGTCCGTGGTCTTGAGCACCTCCAGTCGCTGATTCAACGCTCGCACCGTCTCGGCGTCGTAGTCCTTGGCCGTGAGTTTGGTTCGGCGGGCCAGTTCCTTCTCCCCGCGCTCGCGTTCCGCCGCCCAATGCTTCCGCACCTTGTCGTGCAGCTTGAGCGCCGTGGCCTTGTCGATGGAAACCACCATCGCCTTGCCCACGAAACCGCGCCCGAGGAAATGCCGCACGATGTCTTGCGCCACCGTCTCCAGCCGGTCGTCGCGCGTGAGGATGTGGTATTGCCGGCTCAACTCCCGTTCGAGCTTCGCTTCCTGTTCGGGGTCGAGTTCCGCCGCCTCGATGAGGTTGTAGATGTCCTCGTTCAGGTCCGGGTTCACGAG
>CAIJLV010000138.1 GCA_903821635.1 uncultured Verrucomicrobiota bacterium
AGTTTCGCGCCTCGAGGCAGCTCGAAAATTTCGTCTGAGCAAGAAAAAGGAGGGTCATCCTCCCCCACGAAGGACGACCCCCCCACCTCCAATTCCCCTCCCATTCCCCAACTGAAAACCTGCGGTCGCCGGTTTTCCCGCGCAAACGGAGATCGTTGAGTAGCGCAGTTGTATCCACTCCATTCGCGCCACAGCCAGAACGCCGGCGTCCGCAACTGGGAATGTAGCGATGGCCATGCCATGCTAAAATTTCGCATCGGTGCGAATCTCCGCCGTGCCTGCGGGGCCGCCACCCCGGATTTGGGCTTTTTCCTGACCATTTCCCCCGCCATCGTCGCCGGGTGACGTTGTTGGAACAGATGGAAACCTTGGCCCGGCAGGCCAAAACCGCCGCCCGCCAGTTGGGCCGGTTGAGTGCTGAAGAGAAAAACCAAGCCCTCGCCGCCATGGCGGTGGCCTTGACTGAGGCCGGGCCGGCTTTGGCTGAAGCCAACGCCAAGGATCTCGAAGTCGGCCGTTCACTCGGGCTCAGTGGCGCCATGCTCGACCGACTCGCGCTCACCGACGCCCGGATCGCCGCCATGGCGCAGGGGCTCCGCGAAGTCGCCGCGCTGCCGGACCCCGTCGGTCGCGTCCTCGACGAACGCACCCGCCCGAACGGTCTGCGTCTCCGCAAGCTCAGCACGCCTATCGGCGTCGTGGTCATCATCTACGAATCGCGGCCCAACGTGACCGCCGATGCCGCGAGCCTGTGTTTTAAGACCGGCAACGCCACCATCCTCCGTGGCGGCAAGGAGGCCCTGAACAGCAACCTGCTCATCGCCCGCCTGATGATCGAGGCTGGCCAGCAGGCGCTCGGCGACCGTTTCCCCGCCCACGCGATCCAGGTCGTGCCCACGACCGACCGCGAGGCCATTCCCGCGCTGCTGTCGCTCACCCAATACGTGGACCTCTGCATGCCCCGCGGCGGCGAAGGCCTCATCCGCGCCGTGACCGAGTGCTCCAAGGTGCCTGTGATCAAGCACTACAAGGGCGTCTGCCACGTGTTCGTGGACCGCGCCGCCGACCTCGCGATGGCCGGCGACATCGTCTTCAACGCCAAGTGCCAGCGCCCCTCCACCTGCAACGCCACCGAAACCCTGCTCGTGGACCGTCCCGTCGCCGCCACCTTCCTCCCCGCCATCGCCGCCAAGCTCGCCGAGAAAAACGTCGAGCTCCGCTGCGACCCCGAGGCGCTGACCCTGCTCAATTCGAAACCCGAAACTCGAAACCCGAAACTCGTCGCCGCCAGCGACGCGGATTGGTCCACCGAATACAACGACTACATCCTCAACGTCCGCGTCGTGGACGGCGTGGAGGCGGCCATCGAACACATCGCCACCTACGGCTCCGCCCACAGCGACACCATCGTGACGGCCGATGCGGTAACCGCGGCGAAGTTTCAGCAGGAGGTGGACTCCGCCGCCGTTTACTGGAACGCCAGCACGCGCTTCACCGACGGCTACGAATTCGGCATGGGCGCCGAAATCGGCATCAGCACCGACAAGATCGGCGCCCGCGGCCCGATGGGACTGGAAGAGCTGTGCAGCTACAAATGGCTGGGTTTCGGGAACGGGCAGTTGCGAGTCTGACTTGGCCGTTCAGTTACTGATCGATGACAACTGACTACTGATTGCCCGCCCCTAATTCGCCATGAAAGTCTTCCTCCTGTTGGTTGCAGTCACCGCTTTCGCCGTCGCTGCCTCAGCCGCCGACTTCGACGCCAAGGCTGCCTTTGCCCAGCTCCAGTCGCTCGCCGGCGAATGGAATGGCTCCGTCGTCAAACGCGACGGCCCGAAGACCACCGTGGATTACCGCCTGACCGCCGGCGGCAAGACCGTCATGGAGACCCTCTTCGGCGGCGGCGCGCACGAGATGATTTCCATGTATCACCTCGACGGGCCGGACCTCGTCATCACGCACTTCTGCGCCATGGGTAACCAGCCCCGCATGAAGCTCGACCGCGTTGCCTCCCGCACGAACGAGTTCCACTTCGCCTTCAGCGGTGGCAGCAATCTTGACGCCGCGAAAGACACCCACATCCACGAAGGCCGCCTTCGTTTCCCGACGGCCGATCGGCTCGAAGCCGAATGGGTCGTGTTCCGAAATGGGAAGCCCGTCGGGACCAACGCCTTCTTCCTAAGCCGCTCACCCAAACCGTCGCCCACTGATCACTGAACACTGTCCACTGATTACTTTCCCGATCATGCGCGCCCTCCAACTCGAATCCCCCAAGTCCTTCCGCTTCGTTGACATCGCCGCGCCCGCCGCACCCGGACCCGGCGAGGCGCTCCTGCGCGTCCAACGCGTCGGCATCTGCGGCACCGATTACGGCGGCTTCCTCGGCAAGATGCCCTTCTACAGCTACCCGCGCATTCCCGGCCACGAACTCGGCGTCGAGGTGCTCGCGGTCGGCGACGGCGTGACCCATGTCCGCCCCGGTGACCGCTGCTCGGTCGAGCCTTACCTCAACTGCCAGAAGTGCTCCGCCTGCCGCCGCGGCCACACCAACTGCTGCGAGCACAACCAGACCCTCGGCGTCATGTGCGACGGCGGCCTCACGAGCCAGATCATCCTGCCCGCCCGCAAGCTCCACCCCGCCAACCAGCTCAGCTACGAGCAGTCCGCACTCGTCGAGACGCTCGCCATCGGCTGCCACGCGGTGAACCGCAGCCAGTTGAAGGCCGGCGAAACCGCCCTCGTCATCGGCGCCGGCCCCATCGGGCTGTCCGCCATCGAATTCACCAAGCTCGCCGGCGCCCGCACCCTCGTCATGGACATGAACGAACAGCGCCTCGCCTTCGTGCGCGACGTCATGGGCGTGCCCGACACCATCCTCACCACCGGCGACGGCTCCGAACTCGCCCGCCTCGCCGACCTCACCGGCGGCGAACTTGCCCATGTCGTTGTGGACGCCACGGGCTCCAACAAGTCCATGAGCCACGCGCTGAACTACTGCGCCTTCGCCGGCCGGCTCGTCTATGTCGGCATCACGCAGGCCGAACTCGGCTTCCCCCACGCCTCCGCGCTGCACCGTCGTGAACTCACGATCCTCGCCAGCCGCAACGCGCTGCCGGGCGACTTCACGCGCATCATCCACGCCATCGAAACCGGCCAGCTCGACACCCGCCCCTGGATCACCCACCGCGCTCCCTTCGCCGAAGTCATCGAAGCCTTCCCGAACTGGCTGAAGCCGGAAACCGGCGTGATCAAGGCGGTGGTTAGTCTTGATTGAACTTCGGAACTGGATTCTTCGTCAGCCTTCGCCACATGCGCCGCGCCGCCTTCACCCTGATCGAGCTTCTCGTCGTCATCGCCATCATCGCGATCTTGGCGGGGATGCTTCTGCCCGCACTGAGCAAGGCCAAGGCCAAGGCGCAGGGTTCGGCCTGCCTCGCCAATCTCAAGCAGCTCCAGCTCGGCGGGCAGATGTATTCGGATGACCACTCGGACCGCTACGTGAACAACCACGGCGTGGGCGAGACGCGCACCCGCCGCCACAACTGGGTCAACAACGTCCTGAACTGGGAGGACTCCGAGGAGAACACCAACCGCCTCTACCTTACCGACGCGCTGCTGGGCAGTTACCTCGGCAAGTCGGTCGCCGTGTTCAAGTGTCCGTCGGACCAGTCGCGCTCGCTTGTGGGCCCGCGCACGCGCAGTTACGCGATGAATTCGCTCGTCGGGGATCCGGGTGAACTCACCAACAAGTTCAATCCGTCGTTTACCCAGTTCTTCAAGGAGGCCGACGTCACCGCGCCGGCGAACACCTTCGTGCTGCTCGACGAGCATCCCGACACGATCAACGACGGCTTTTTCATGAACCGGCTGGAGGAGGCGCCCAAGTGGGGCAACATCCCGTCCGGTTTCCACGGCGCCTCGGCCAATTTTACGTTTGCGGATGGCCACGTCGAAACGCACCGCTGGGCAGTGACCTCGGGTGAGTCGTCCACGCTGCGCCCGAACGTCAAGGGGGGGGGCGGCGGTGTGTTCGCGGTGACGGTGCTCACCGATTGGAACTGGGTGAAGGAGCGGACCAGTGTGCTAAAGCGTTAGCGACAGTGCCGCGGCTTCGATCAGTGACTGGGGTGGGTGTTGGCCTCCGCCGGGCTTTCCGTCGGCGCCGGTTTGGTTCAGCTTCAAGTCGCTCAACGCGTCATGATCCTGCTGCTCGATATTGGCAATACGCACACCCACGTCGGCCTCGCCAATGGGTCGCGCCTGCTCCGTGCTCGCGATTTTTCCACGGCCGCGGTGCGGTCGGGCGAGCTGGCGCCAGAACTCCAAGCGTGGCTCAAAGCGGTCCGCCCGACCGGGGCCGCCCTAGCCTCGGTGGTGCCGGCCGCGACGGAGCCGGCCCAGGCGACTTTGACCGAATTGTTCGGTTTTCGGGCGCTCGGGTTGACCCCGGAGACCTTGCGGGGGGTGGAAATTGATTATCCCCGGCCTCAGACCATCGGCCCGGACCGACTGGCGAACGCGTTGGCGGCGAAACATCACTTTGGAGCGCCGGTCGTCGTGGTGGATTTCGGGACGGCGGTGACGTTTGACGTGGTGGACCGGCGGGGCTGCTACGTGGGCGGCGTCATTGCGCCTGGTCTCGCCGCCATGACGGATTACCTGCACGAAAAGACGGCGTTGCTGCCGCGGATCCGTATTCGCGAGCCGCGCGGCGTCATCGGCAAGAATACGGAGCACGCGATGCTGGTGGGCGCTGTCCATGGCTATCGCGGTTTGGTGCGGGGTTTGATCGTAGAATTGAAGCGGGAGCTAGGCTGTCGGCGGCTTCCGGTGGTGGCCACGGGAGGTTACGCGAAGCTGATTGCGGCGGGTTTGCCGGAGATTGACGCCGTGCGGCCGCATTTGACGTTGGAAGGGCTGCGTTTGCTGTGGGCCGCCCACGAAATCGAACCCGACTGAAGGCGGGCACCGATCCTAGGCAAGGGGCGCACGGGCCGTTTATCCCGCCAGTTGAAAAGCCGGCGCGGCGCCACCAAGCTGGCGCCATGCAAATCTTCCTGGGTGGGTTCAGTTGCCTCACTGCCGCGCTGCTCGCGATCGGTTGTGAGCGCAGTCCCTCGCCGGTTTCGACCCTGCCGTCGGCACCGCCGCTGGCGGTGACCACTGCTGTGCGGGTGGCGGAAGCCCCGACGATCTACGCCGGCCGGCCGCTTACCAATCTCCCGACCATGAAACTCTGGGTCGGTCCTCACGAGGTGACCGCTCAACTCGCGATGAAGACGGTCGAAATGGCGACTGGCATGATGCACCGCGACACGATTGAGCCGGAAGAAGCGATGCTCTTTCCACTGCCGCGACCGATGCAGGCGTCGTTCTACAACCGCAACGTCAACTTTGACCTCGGCGTCGCCTACATTGATCCGGAAGGCATCATTCAGGAAATCATCACGTTGAAGCGGCGGGATGAGACGCCGCGGCCGTCGCAGTCGCTGCGCATCCAGTTTGTGCTCGAAGTCGCGCCGGACTGGTTCCAGCGCAAGGGCGTGGGGGTGGGCACGGAAATTCGCACGCCGCAGGGGCCCTTGAAACAAGCCTTCACCTTTCGCTGAACCGTCCCCATGCGTATCGCGCTCGCACAGCTCAACACCACTGTCGGCGACTTGGCCGGCAACGAAGCCAAGATCCTCGCCGCCTACCAGCGCGGGGTCGCGGCCGCCGCCGAACTAGTCATCGTGCCCGAACTGGCGCTGACCGGTTATCCGCCGCGCGATCTGCTGACCAAGCGGGCCTTCGTTGAAGCCAATTTGGCGGCCTTGCACCGGCTCGCCGGCGCAACCGGGGACGTGGGGTTGCTGGTGGGGTTTGTGGGCGAAAATGGACGCCGACCGGGCCGGAAACTGACCAACTCCGCCGCGTTGCTCGCGGGGGGGCGGGTGGTCGCCATCCGGAGTAAGTCGCTGCTGCCGACTTACGACGTCTTTGACGAAGACCGTTATTTCGAGCCGGCGGTGGAGAATTCGCCGCTTGAGTTCCGTGGCCGCAAGCTGGGCGTCACCATCTGCGAGGATGTTTGGAACGATGAAGATTTCTGGCCGGAACGCCGTTATCGGCCGAATCCGGCGGTGGAGCTCGCGGCGGCCGGAGCTGAAATTCTCCTCAACTTGTCCGCGTCGCCGTGGCAGGTCGGCAAGGATCGGACGCGGCACGCCATGCTCGCGAGCCTCGCGCTGAAAACTCGCCGACCGGTGGTTTACTGCAATCTGGTGGGGGGGAACGACGAACTGGTCTTTGATGGGCAGAGCCTAGTGTTCAGCGCCACGGGGGCACTGGTGGCGCAGGCAGAAGCGTTTGCCGAAGATTTTCGAGTCATTGAAACCGACGTGGCGGGCGGCGCGACCTTCCGGGCTTTGGCGGTGGAGCAGGCGATTCATGACGCACTCGTGTTGGGCACGCGCGACTACCTGCACAAGTGCGGCTTCAAAGCGGCGGTGCTGGGGCTGAGTGGCGGGATTGATTCGGCCGTCGTGGCGGCGCTCGCGGTGGCGGCGCTCGGGCGGGAGAATGTCCGCGGGTTGGCTTTACCTTCGGAATTCAGCTCGCAGGGGTCGCTCGACGACGCCCGGGCGCTGGCGGAAAATCTGGGCATCGCCTACGACGTGGTGCCGATCCAGCCGTGCTTTGCGGCGGTGAAGGCGCAGTTGCGGGGCGTATTTGCCGGGCGCGCGGAAGATGTCGCCGAGGAGAATCTTCAGGCCCGATTGCGGGGCGTCATCCTGATGGCGATGTCGAACAAGTTTGGGTCCCTGCTGCTGACGACCGGGAACAAATCCGAACTGGCGGTCGGTTACTGCACGCTTTACGGCGATATGTGCGGCGGCCTAGCGGTCATTAGCGACGTGCCGAAGACGATGGTTTATCGGGTCGCGCAGTGGATCAATGCGGACGCCCAAAAGCGCCTCGGGCACGAGTTGATTCCCGCCGCTAGCATCACCAAACCGCCCAGTGCCGAACTGCGACCGGACCAGACGGATCAGGACAGTCTGCCGCCCTACGATGTGTTGGACGCGATTCTCGAAGGCTACGTCGTCGAGGCAAAGTCCGCGGCCCAGTTGATGGCCGAGGGGCATCCAGAAGCCGCGGTTAAACGCGTCGTGAAACTGATCGATGGCTCGGAATACAAACGCCGCCAAGCGGCGCCGGGGCTCAAGGTGACCACCAAAGCATTTGGGGTTGGTCGGCGGTTCCCCATCGCCCAACGCTGGCGCGAAGTTTGAGCCCCAAACCGGGCGGCGCCCGAGTTTCAGCCGCCGGGTCCTGAGCCGCCGGTTTTCGGAGCGGCGGTATTCCTCGAATGCGGGTGGATTCGCCCGCGTCGCACTTCGGCTGCCGAGTTGTATCTTTAGGGAAAAACGTCAGCCTTCCGGAGGCCTCGCCATGAACCTTTCGCACCTTTTGCTCACCAACGGGCTGTTGACCGACAGCCAGTTGACCGACGCGCTGTCCTTGCAGCGCGCGGAGGGGCTGCGCCTCGACCGCGCCATCATTCAGCTCGGGTTATTGACGGAGCTCCAACTGCTGGAGTTGATGGCCGAGCAATTGCATCTGCCGATGGTGCAGTTGCAAGAGCTCACGATCGCGCCGGAGATTCTGCGAGCGTTGCCGTCCAAGATTATTTACCGGAAGCGGCTCGTCCCGATTTCCCGCGAGAACGGGATTCTCAATGTCGCCACGAGCGACGCCTTCGACCTCTACGCCTTTGATGATTTGCGGCTGAGCACCGGGCTCGACATCCAGCCGGTGCTCGCGCCGCGCGACGACATCGACAAGCTCATCAAGTCTCACTACGGGCTCGGCGGCGATACGCTCGACGAAATGGTCGGGGCCGATGACCTCGAAGGCGTCAGCGTCACCGGCGAATCGGGCGAAGACCTGATGGAGTTGGCGCAGGAGGCCAGCGTCATCAAGCTGGTCAACGAGATCATCGTCGAAGCGGTCAACGAACGGGCGTCCGACATCCACATCGAGCCCTACGAGCACCACATGGCGATCCGCTACCGGATCGACGGCGTGCTTCAGGAAGCCTCAGTGCCACCGCAGATGCACCGCTTCCAAGCGGCGATCATTTCCCGCATCAAGATTCTCGCGAACCTGAACATTGCCGAGCGGCGCATCCCGCAGGACGGCCGCATCAAGTTCCAAGTCGGCGGCCGGCAGGTGGACGTCCGCGTGAGCGTCATCCCCATGATCTTCGGCGAAGGTGTGGTCATGCGTCTCTTGGACAAGGCCAACGTGCTGTTCACGCTCCAGCAACTCGGCATGGACGAGACGACCTACGGAATGTTCAAAGGGTTGATTGATCGCCCGCACGGCATTTTCTTGGTCACCGGGCCGACCGGTTCCGGCAAGACGACCACCCTTTACGCCGCGCTCAATGCCATTATTGGCCCGGGACTCAAGGTCATCACGGTCGAGGACCCGGTGGAATACAACCTTCAGGGCGTGAACCAGATCCCGGTGAATCACCAAGTCGGCATGACCTTCGAGAAGGGGCTCCGCGCGATCCTGCGGCATGATCCTGACGTGGTGATGATCGGTGAAATTCGCGACCTCGAAACCGCCAGCGCCGCCACCCAAGCGGCAATGACGGGGCACTTGGTGTTGTCCACGCTGCACACCAATGACGCCGCCTCTTCCGCCATGCGTCTGATCGAGATGGGCGTCGAGCCGTTCTTGGTCAGCAGCACGATGATCGGGGCGATGGCGCAACGCCTCGTCCGGCGCCCTTGCTCCAAATGCAAGGAGCTCTATGAACCCGACTTGGCGACGTTGCCGCGCGACCTGATTTTGGAGCCCGGCCAGAAGCTGACCCGCGGTCTCGGCTGTCCGCACTGCCGCGGCACTGGCTTTCGTGGCCGGACGGGTCTCTATGAGCTGATGGTGATGAACGACGCCATCGCTGAGAAGATCATCGATCGGGCGCCCTCGCCGCAGATTGTGGCGGCGGGCCGGGCGTCCGGGTTGCGCCTGCTCCGCGAGGACGGCTGGATCAAGGTCCGCGCCGGCGCCACGACCCCGGACGAGGTGGTGCTGTGCACGGCGCTGTGAAGTGGAAACTAGAACTTTCCGAACTGTGAGTCGCCTAAGCAAAGTCTGGGACTTTTGCTTAGGTGTAGCCGTGATCACTGCTACGCCGATTCTCTCGGGCGCGATGCTTTTCTGGGTCGCAGACTGGTTTCCTCATTCAAAACCTGTCCGTTGGGGAGTGCTGCTAGTCGGCTGCTTATGCTTCCTAAGGGCATGCCTCTGGCGGCGCAAACACAGGCAAATTCCAAGGTCATTTCTTGTCGGCGAGATACTGGTTGGAACGGTGTTTTGCCTCGCATTTGTTTTCGCTTACACCTTCGCAGGCTATGCCGCTCATGCCGCAGACTGACACAAGATTGGCAGCGCCGGAGGCGCGACAGAAAGTAGCCCACGGCGTGAGCCGTGGGGCGAAGTCGCGTTGCAGTCGAGCCCCGGTAGGGGCGACAGAGGTTGGGGCGGCGGCGGGTCAGTCTCTTTCGCCCCTTCCGGGGCTCACCCCGTTTGGTTTGTTACCCACGGCTCACGCCGCGGGCTACTCTCTGTCGCCACTCCGTGGCGGGCGGCGGCTCCGCGCGGGAGTGAGACTCTCTGAGTCGCGAGTGAATGCCCCTTCCACTCGCGGTCCCAGTTCGATTACCGCCGGTCTTTGTAATCTCGATCCTCTTGCGGCTCGGAGAGCCGCGCTCCCGTAACCATGCCCCAATTCACCTACACCGCCATGAACGAGTCCGGCGCCCGGGTTTCCGGCGCGCTGGAGGCCGATAGCGAGGCCGCGGTCCTGCGATTGCTGGAAGATAAGCGCCTGTTCCCAGTGTCCGTGAAGGGCAAGGGGATCACTGCCGCGGGTAAACCCAAGCGTCGGCGCGTGAAGATGGCTGACCTCGGGATGATTTACAGCCAGTTGGCGGATCTGCTCGGTTCCGGCGTGCCGTTGCTGCGGGCTTTGGATTCGCTGGTGAAGTCCACGCCGGTGCCGCACCTCAAGGAACTGCTCAAGGAAATCCGGTCCGCGGTGGCCGAAGGTAAGTCACTGACGGACACGCTTCGGCAGTATCCGGAAATCTTTCCGCCCCTGCACACAGCGATGATTCAGGCCGGTGAACGGGCGTCGTTCATGGAGGAAGTTCTGCGCAGCCTCTCTGGCTTCATTGAGCGCTTTGAGGAATTAAGGGGCAAGGTGATGGGGGCGCTGATCTACCCGGCGGTGTTGGCGGGCTTGGGCACGGTGGTGATGCTGGCGGCGCTGATGTTCTTCGTGCCCAAGTTCGAGCCGCTGCTGGCCAACGCCAAGAAGCCGTTGCCGTCCGAGATCATGTTCGCCGCGAGCCACATTGTCCGGAACTACTGGTATCTGGTGTTCCTCGGCCTCGTAGGGGTCTGTGGGTTGGTCTGGTTAAACCTCAAAAATCCAGCCGTGCGGCGGAAACTGGAGGTGTGGCAGCTCAAGATTCCAGTGGTTGGGTCCGCGCTGCGGTTGCTGGCGATCACGCGATTTTGTCGCATCTTGGGCACGATGCTGGCCAACGGCGTGCCCCTGCTGGCGGCGCTGAAGATCAGCAAGGATGCCACGGGCTCGAACATCTTGGCCGAGCGCATTTCCGAGGCTGCGGAAGCGGTCCGCGACGGCAAACGCCTCTCCGAACCGCTGAGCCAAGGTGATTTTATTCCCGAGCAGATCCTAGCGATGATCGCGGTCGCCGAGGAATCCAACAACCTCGACAAGGTGCTCGTGCAAATTTCCGACACCGTGGAGCGTCGCACTAATCGGCAGGTGGACCAGGCGGTGCGCCTGATTGAGCCAGTGATTTTGTGCTGTGTGGCGGCGGCCATCGGCTTCCTCGCGCTCGGCCTGCTGCTGCCCATCTTCACGATGGCGAGTGCGTTGGGTTCCAAGTAGCGGGCGTGAACGGGCGGACATGCTCAAAGCACGAGTCCCGGCGGGCACACACGGGTTTTGCCGCCGGGACTCGCTGCCTCCGCACACGCGGAGGACGTTGACATTGGGGTTTCGGCCGAGGGCGTGCGCCTGCGGTCGCGCGGTCAATCCACCCGGCGAAACAAGCTTGTGCCGACTCCCGTCCAAGTGAACGTGAGCCGGTCCGAGTTGGTGATCTTGAGGGTGCCGGAAACCCACTCGCGGCCCTGAAAATCGCTCCCAGCAGCAACCTGCTGCTGCCCCACCCCGGTCTTTATATCGGCCTCCCAGGTGACTTCACCGCTGCGGATGTAAGTATCTCCGATGAGCTTGGTCGCCACCGCTTGGTTGCCGTCCAGTTTAATGCGAATCAGCTCATACCCGTTGCCCTCGTAGAACGCCACCCAGAGCCCCTCGATGGTCTTGGATTCCTCCACCACGCGGTAGAAGCGCGCGGGCTGCTCCGGGGATGTGAGCGGTTCGCTCCAGCGGGTCGCGGTCGGGTTGCCCGGCAAGCCGCTCGCGAGGTCGGCCCAGTTCACCAGGTCGCCCGAAGCCTTGATCCCGTAGGTGGCCGAGGCTTGGGAACTCCAGTTCACGGTGCTGCGTCCATTGGCCGTGGCTTGGCTCAGGAGCTCCAGCTTGCGGGTCGGGAGGCTGGTCAAGAACAGCTTGTTGTCCGGCTGTCGGGGAAAGTTCGGGATCGCCGTGCTGACGCTCAGCGTCATGAGCGCGGAGTCGCAGCCGAGGTCATCCGTGCCGTCGGCACCCAGCGGCCGGAGCGCGAGGTCCACGACATCGCCCGGGGTGAGCAGCGCGTAGAAGGTGCGGGTGAGCGCATCGGCCCGGTCGAACGGGATGGTCGCCTTATCGACGAGCTGGCCGTTGATGTGGAGCGCGCCGGTCACGCCGTTGCCGCAGGTGGCGTCGGCTTTGGCCAAGGTCCACCGGAGCGCGACCGGGCTCTTCTCAAGCAGCTCGGACGCCTGCCAGCGGCGGAGGGTCCAGCGGTTGGCGGCGGCGAGCCGCGAACTCCCGGCGGCCAGCTCGGTGCCGTCCTTCGCTTTCCAAGCGGTGCCGTTCCATTGCTGGCGTTGGCCATCCCAATCGCCCTGGGCGGGTCCGCCGCTGAAGGGGATGAAGTCCCGCGCGGGATCGTAGTTCTCGGAGGCGCCCGCCGCCGGGGCGGTGCGATGGCCATAGCTCCAGCCCGCCACGTCGCGGAACCCGGAGAACTCCGTCGCGGAGGTGGCGATGACGTCCCGACTAAGCGGCCGGGCCACCACATCGATGGTCCAGACCACATCCGAGACCCATTCGTCGGGAGTGCCGATGAAACCGTTGTTGAAGAGATGCACCACATGCCGGCCCACCGGCAAGGGCTTGTGCAGGACGAACCATTCGTAGCTCTGGAACGGGTAGACCGCCTCCGGCAAACCCCCATAGCCGACTTCGGGTGAGCGCGCCGCGGCGTCGGCCGGTATCGACAACGTGTGGACCGAGGTTGCGTGGAGGATGGGCGAGCTCAGACTGCTGTCGACGGGGACCTCTTGGCCATCGACCACCAGTTTGAAGACTTGCATCCCCCAGTCGTTCAAAGCCGCGCGGTTTTCCGCGGTGATGGTCGCCGGGTCGCGAGCGGGGTTGGGGTCGATGTAGTAGCCGTTGAACGGGAGGAAGAGGGCGGTGCCTTCGGGCACGGTTGCGGCGCGTTGCTCCGGCGGATTGCCTTTCTTCCCCAGCCAGGACTTGGCGAAGAAGAACACGGGGCCGCTTTGGTTGGCGCCCGAATTGGCCCCGGTCGGGTCCATGAAGGGGAATGCTTCGGCCTTTCCGGGGATGCTGAACATCCAGGTGAACCAGGATTCGAGCCATTGGGCGTGGGTCTTGCCGGCGTAGGTCTCGGTCGGTGGGACGAGGCCGGGCGGCGTGGCTTGAGCTTGGGCGCGGAAGGCCGCGGCGGCCAGGAGCAGCGCGGCGAGGAGTATTTTGAGCGTGGAGTTTGTCTTCATGACAGTGTTCCGAGTTTTCTTTGCCCGCCCGGGACTGGTCCGGGAGGCGGTTGTGTTTGTTTGGTCATCGGGCCGTTCGGTGACCGGGCCGGGCGCACCGATTGACCTGTCACTGACCAAGGCGGAATCCACCGGCAAACCTGGCCACTTTTTCGGGAATTGTTTTTGAGGGTTCAAAACGGCAGGGGAAAAACGGCAGATGACTGGCGCAGTCCAAGCCGCTCCGCGAGCCACGGGGCCGCTGGAAGATCCGCCAGGTCGTGGACTGCGGCGGGAAGGGTCAACGGCGCGGTCCAATACCAGCCTGGGGCAACGCCCCAGGCTGGCGTCCCTCCCTCCCTTCCAGGGCCAACGGCCCGGCCCATTCCGACCACGGTGCGCTGCCCGATGGTTTCCGGCGGCGGCTGGGACGGGCCTTCAGCCCTTGTCCCGTGGCGCCCCCTGTTCCTGGGGCGTTGCCCCAGGCTGGTATGGGCTCGCACCTTTGGTGCTGGGGATTTGCGGCAACGGCTGAACTGAAGGGTTTGGCTGTCTCACGCCGCGGCTTGGTAGCCGCCGAGGTGACGAGGCGGAGGGGCGGGCCTACTCCACCCGCCACAGCGTCACGATGCCGTCGCCACCGGCGACGGCGATCATCTTCCCGTCGGGGCTGAACGCGGCGTGCCAGAGCTGGAAGCCGCGCGGGGGCGTCAGGGTCAACAGTTCCACGCCCGCCCGCCAGTCCCACACCTTGACCTGCCCATCGAAGCTGCAGGAGACGAGCCGGCGGCCGTCCGGATGGAAGCTCACGCCCGAGACGGCCCCGGCATGGCCGCGCAGGCTGCGCCGCACCCGCCCGGCGGAAGCCATTTCCCACAAGGTCACGGCGTTGTCGCTGTCGCCGGTGGCCAGCCATTGGCCGTCCGGGCTGAAGTCGGCGCAACGTTCCGGAAGCGCGGCCGCACTCCAGACCTCCTGCAAGTCCTCCGCCCGGCGGATGCTCAGCTTCACCTTCTGGCAAAGCGCGAGCAGGCGGCCATCCGGCGAGACGGCGATCCCATCGAGCGTGTTTTCCAGTCCGCTGATCGAGTTGAGGTGCCGGCCGGTGGCGGCATCGAGGACGGTGAGCCTGTCCTGCTTGCTGGGTGCGTAGAGCCGGCGGCCATCGGGACTGAAGGCGAGCCAATACGGGCGTGTGGCGGGGGCGAGCGATGTTTCCCACTGCGTTTCGAGGGACGTCAGAGTCCACAACCGCACATTCTGGTCTTGGTCCGCGCTGGCCACGCGACCCTCGCGGCTCACCGCCATGGCGATGGGCCGCCCCCGCGAGTGCCCGGTGTAGGTCCCGTCCCGCTGGCCGTCCCGCGCGTCCCAAACGAAGACTTGAGGGTCGAGTCCGGCGGCCACCAGCCATCGGCTGTCCGGACTGAACGCGACGTTGCGCAATGCATCTGGATACCCCGTAAGCGAGATCACCCCTGGCCGCCCGGCCTGCCACAGGCAGATGCCCTCCGCGGAGACAGCGAGAATCCGTTCGTCCGGCAGCAACCGGATCAGGGTCCCCGATTGGCGGCGGGCGGGAAAGCGCTCCACCTGCGCGCGCCGATCCAAATCCCAGATTTGAATCAGGCCCGCAAAATCACCGATGACCAGGCGCCGGCTGTCGGTGCTGAAGGAGAATGACGACACTTCCGCTCCCGTGTTCAACTCCAGCGAGCGTCCCTCGTCGTCCAGATTCCATACCCGGTGATCGCGAGCAAAGCCGCCGGCGGTGCCGTTGGCGGCGGCCAGCTTCCGGCCGTCCGGACTGAAGAGCAGTTGGAAGAAGTGAGGCCCCGGAGTCCGCAGGGTGCGGCGCACGGTGCCGGTGGCGGCGTCCAGCAATTGGATGTCCTTCTCCACGGTCCCGACCGCGAGGGTCTGGCCGTCGGGTGAGAAGGCCAGCGCGAGAACAGAAGCCGGGGCGGAGAAGAGGGGCTGGTGCCGACCGGTCTTCGCATCCCAGATGCGGATCTCCGTTTCGTTGGCCACGAACGCCAGGCGCTGCCCGTCGTTGGACCAGTCCAGGCTCTGGCCCGCGCCGGCGATCCCCGCAACGCGCTCCCCGGTGCGCACGTTCCAGATTGTGACGCCCCCTTCTGCCGCCTCGACCACGGCCAGAAGCTCGCCGCGGGGCGCGAGGGCCAAGGGAGCCTTGGCCGGGTTCGTGACGGGAAGGTTGCGCAGCCATTGTCCGGAGGGAAACGCCCGGACCTGGAGCTGGCCGTCGTTGGCCATGACCATCAGGCTGGCGTCGGCCGAAAGGGCGACGGCTCCAAGATTCGTCGAGGGAAGCAGGACCTTTTGTTCCCAGCGGCCGGACTGCTGATGAAGGAAGTTCCATTCCCAGTGCCGCAGATCGGGCGGGCAACGGTCCAGCAGCGTGCGCATCAGCTCGGTCTGCCCGGCCTGCCAGGCGAGGCCCGCGCGATTCACCTCGGACACGTAAAGGCGCTGGCGAAAATCTTGGTTGGCGCGGTATTGCACGAACCGGACGCCAGCGACCGCCAGCACCAGCGCGAGCATAACGACCGCCGCCGCCGCGAAGCGGAGCCGGTTCCGGCGCACGAGTTTCCCGACCCGATACGCCCTGCTGGGGGGCCGGGCGACGACGGGCTCGTTGGCCAGATGCCGCTGGAGGTCGGCGGCCAGGCCGTTCGCCGTCTCGTAACGCCGCGCCCGGTCCTTCTCCAGGCACTTGAGCACGATCCAGTCGAGGTCGCCGCGGAGCCGTTGGACCTGCTCCTGTAGCCGCCGACGTGCGGAGGCGGAGGCTGCGTCCGCACCCTCCGTCCGCCTCGTCACCTCGGCGGCTACGAGCGTCTGGCTGAGCTTGGTCGAGGGCCGCACGGGCTCGGTCTCCCGGAGGGTCCGGCGCATCGCTTCGAGGCCGGACTGGAGCAAGGTCGTGCCGTCAAACGGAGTCTGCCCGGTGAGCAGTTCGTAAAGGAGCACGCCGAGCGCGTAGATGTCGGTGCGGGTGTCGATGTCCGTGGCGTTGAACTCGGCCTGCTCCGGGCTCATGTAGGCCGGCGTGCCGATGAACATGTCGAAGCGCGTGAAGAGCGTCTTGTCCGTGAGCTGGATGCCGGCCGTGGCCTTGGCGATCCCGAAATCGATCACCTTGGGCAGCGGCACGCCGTCGTCGGAGGTGACGAGGATGTTCGAGGGCTTGAGGTCGCGGTGGATGATCCCCTTCTGGTGCGCGTGCTGCACCGCCTGGCAGACCTGGATGAACAACTGGAGCCGCGCGGCGGTGGAAAGCTGATTCTGTTCGCAGTAGTCGGTGATCCGGATGCCCCGCACCAGCTCCATCACGAAGTAGGGCCGGCCCGAGTCGGTCGTCCCTGCGTCGAGCACGCGGGCGATGTTGGCGTGGTCCATCATGGCCAACGCCTGCCGCTCCGCCTCGAAACGCGCGATGACCGAGCGCGTGTCCATGCCCAGCCTGATGACCTTCAGCGCCACGCGCCGCCGGACCGGTTCGGTCTGCTCGGCCATGTAGACGACCCCGCACCCGCCCTCGCCGATCTTTTGGAGCAACTTGTAGCGCCCGATGCGGTCGCCCTCCTTCGCGATCACCCCGACGGACGCCGCCGAAACATCACGTTCCGGGTCCGCCAGAAAACCACCCGCCGCGTCCTGGGCGCGTAACAGTCCCTCGACCTCCGCCCGGAGGGCCGCGTCGTCGCCGCAGGCCTGGTCGAGGAAGGCGCGGCGCGGTTCCCCGGGTGGCATCTCCGCGGCCTCATCGAAGATCATGCGGAGCGATTCGTGGAAATCAGCCATGTCAGTTCATGCGGAATTTCAGGCTGAAGCTGGCCACAAAACTGTCATCCCCCGGAGTCCTTGCGCAGTTCGCGATACAACCAGGCGCGCGCGAAGCTCCAATGCCGCCGCGCCGTGCGCTCCGGGATGCCCTGCGCCAGCGCCGCCTCTTCGTTCGTCATTCCGGCAAAGAAGCGGAGTTTGATGAATTCCGCGGATTCCGGGTCTTCGCCGGCCAGTTTCGTGAGCGCCTCGTCGATGGCGAGCAGCGTTTCGTCGTCGGCCGCCGCCGCCACGGAAAGCTGGTCGAGTTGGTCCAAGTCCACCCGTTGCGCACCCGCACCACGCTTGAGTGACCGCTTCTGGCGCGCCCGGTCGATCAGGATCCGGCGCATGGCCTCCGCCGCCGCGCCGAAGAAATGGCCGCGCCCGTCGAACTGTGGAGCCTGGTCCCCGACCAGACGCAGCCACGCCTCGTGGACCAAAGCGGTGGGCTGGAGGGTTTGGCCGGGCTGCTCCCGCGCCATCTTTGCGGCGGCCAGCTTGCGAAGTTCCTCATAGACCAGCGGCAGCAGTTGGTCCGCGGCCCGGGTGTTCCCCGCCTCGATGGCGCTGAGCAGCAGGGTGACTTCGGACATGAGGCGAGGATAGGCGGAGGCTGGCTGGACAGACCAGCCCGCTTGTAGGGACAAATCCTGCCCGTGCTTCCGCCTCTGGCCGGGATTGTCGTCCGAACGTCTTGAACGCTTCGGAGGCACAAAAATCTTTGCCGTAACACAGTTGAATCTTGTCGGGTTTTCCACCGTCCGGCTAACGTCCGAATCTAGCATTTCAACTGCGTATGACCGTCCCGCAACTCAGCACCCTCGCCCGCCGTCGCCGGCGCGCGTCCGGCTTCACCCTGATCGAAATTCTTCTCGTCATCGTCATCATCCTGCTGCTCGCGGGCGCGCTGGTCGTGTTCGTGCTGCCCCAGCAGAAAGGGGCGGAGAGAAACACCACCCGCCTGATGCTTCAACAGGTCGGCAACGCCCTCGACACCTACCGGCTCAACCTCGGGCACTACCCGAATGAGCAGGAAGGCGGCCTCGACGCGTTGCTCAAAAAGCCCTCCTTTGAAAACGAACGGTTGGGCGAAAAATGGCAGGGTCCCTACTTGAAACCCGGCACCACGCTCGATGACCCGTGGAATAACAAGATCCGCTACGAACTCGCCGACCTCGCCACCCAGGGCGAAAAGACCGGCGCGTTACCCTATAAGCTTTTCTCGGTCGGACCGGATGGTCAGCCCGATACGGACGACGACGTCAAACTCGCTTCAGACGAACCGAATTCGGGCTCGACCGGCACGCAGAACTGAGTTCACCCCGTGTCTCTCCACGGAACCATCGCATGGGCACCCCAACGGGTCTTCAACGACCGACGGCCGGGGCCGGCTTCACTCTGGTTGAGCTGGTCCTGACGATTGCGTTGATGCTCCTGTTGGTCAGTGCGGCGGTATTCAATTTCGGTTCTGCCCAGCGCGGCTCCCAACTCGACGAGGGCGTCGGCCAACTCGAATCCCTGATTCGCTACGCCCGCGCCCAAGCCGCCAGCACCGGCCGCTTGGTGCGGATCAGTTTTGGCGACGAATCCGCGGTCGGTTCGACCAATGCCACGGAGAATGCCACGGAGGTTTCCGGCGGCATTCAGGTGCTCTGGGAACCTGATTCCTTGGGCACCCCGGGCCAGTTCGAGCGGTTGCGGGAGGCGACCCCTTTCACTGATCGGCTGAACGAACTCGTCCAGTTCAGCCCAGTCCTCAAAACGGAACCCGCCGGGGCCATCCGCGGAACCGTTACCGGATTGGGGACGGTGGACCCGGCGGACGCCGAGCCGGTAACCCCGTTGCCGGCCGACGAGGGCGTTGCGGCCAAGACGTTGCCAGCGATTTCGTTTTATCCCGACGGCTCCAGCGATTCGGCGGAATTGCTGCTCCGATCAATCGACGTAGAAGACCAGCGCCAAGTCCACCTCACGCTCGTGGGGTTGACGGGCACGGTGCGACGGAAATGGATTTCCCCGGAAGCGGGGGCGACGCCGGCTGAGGAAGTCGAATCGAGCCCGCGCGAAGCCAACGGTGTGAGCCCCCCGCCGCTAGCCAAACCAAGTTCCACGCCATGAAGGCGGCCTCGCTGTCATCGGGACTTGGCCGCCCGAGCGGTGCCCGCACCTCGGTCGGGTTACGGTTCGCTCACCGGGGCGCCGCACTCATGGAAGTCCTGCTCGCGCTCGCCTTATTTGTGGCGGCGGCCGCGGTTGTCACCGGCGCGTTGAACTCGTCGCTGACGAGTTTGGAGCGCCAAAAACTGGGCTTACACGCGCTCAACCTGGCCACCAGCACGCTCGCGGAAATCCAACTAGGCCTCCGACCCGCCTCCGGCGAAGGCCAGCAGGCGTTTGCGTCGCCGCTTCAGGAGTGGACTTGGGAATTGCTGGTCACCCCCTTGGAAACCGAAGTCGGTGAAGCCGCGGGCTTGGTTCGGGCGGAAGTTGTCATTCGTCATGCCACGGCCCCGGTCGTCCAACGGCTCGCGCACGTGCTCAAACTTGGGACCAAAGCCGCCGCGCCAGCGGTTGTGCCGGAGCCTTGAAGCATGCGAATTCACCTCTCCACAACCTCCGTCCCGCGGACCCGAAAATTGTCCCCCTGGGTGGCGTCGGGCCGCCGGGCCGCGGCGTTTACCTTGGTCGAGGTGATTCTCGCGATCGGCATTGCGACGGCGATGCTGATCGTGGCGCTGGTTTTTTATCGGCAGGCGGCGGATCTCCGCGGTCAGATTCTTCAAGAATCCGACCGCTGCGCCACGGTCCGGCTGGTGTTGGATCGAATGGCCGCCGATCTCCGGACTGCGTTGCCGGTGCCGGGTTCCAAGCACAGCTTTTTGGGTGACACGGGGTCGCTCAGTTTTACGAAGTCCGGTTTGGCCGGGGCAAACGCCGCGGGGGCAAGCGGCGGATTAACCCGGGTTTCGTTCACGACGGTTCAGTCCAACGAAGGCACCAACTGGGTTGTCAGCGGTTTCGATCGGCGGGAAGAGTTATTGTCGGCTGTGCGCCCGGCGCAGGTTTCCGGGTTCGGCCTGACGAACTTGGCGGCGGGGGGCCCGGACTGGGACTCGACCAATCGGGTGACAGAACCACTGACCGACCTTATCCGGTTCGCCCATTTTCGCTATTGGGATGGCGCCGCTTGGCTCGAAGGCTGGACCAATGCCGCGCCACCGCCGGGGGTGGAGATCATTTTGGGCACCGATCCGCTACCGCCGGAAGTGACGGCGGACGAATATCCGTTCGAGCAGTTCCGTCGGGTCATCTTCCTGCCGGCTGGAATCGCCCGGCGAACGCCTGAAGCGGTGGGCAGTGAACCGCTTTTAACACCGTGACACTGCCCCGTCATTCATGGCCTGTAGCACCGGTTCCCGAGTTTCGGGACCGGGCTTGGAATCGAGCGCCCGTCCACTTGGGGCGTCGTCGGCGGGCGTTTGTGCTGCTGGCGGTGCTGGTGTTCATCATGTTGCTTTCGATGGTGACGGTGAGCCTGCTGTTTCGGTCGCGGGCTGAGGAAACGGCGGCCAGCGCGAGTGCGGGCGCCGAGCAGGCGTGGGCCGCGGCTCTCAGCGGGGTGCAGGAAGCCTTGCGCGTGGCGTCTTCGTCCGCCGCCGGCACCGACGAATGGTTGGATAATCCGGCGGCTTTCCGGGAACGACTGGTGTTTGAAGATGGCGCCGACCGCTGGTTGTTCACGGTTTATTCACCGGGCGACAGTGAGTCGTTGACCGAGGTGCGCTCTGGGCTTTCGGATGAAGCGTCGCGGGTAAACCTGAATCATCCCGGCGGGGTTGACTTGGCCAAGATTCCGCGGATGACGGCGGCCATGGTCCAGTCCCTTCGGCAGTTTACCGGCGGGCAAACCAACGGAACAATGACTGCGGTCGAGGTCGCCCCGGCCCCGGCGGAGTCCGCGGAACCGCCGCCGAGCTTGGATTCGTTGGGGGAATTCTTGGAAACAGATCCGGACGAAATGGAGTTCAGTTCCTACTCCGAGGCTACGCCGCGTCGGCCGCTCGCTTCCCTGGAGGAATTGGCCGGCATCCCTGGGTTCAGCCGGACGCTTTTGTTCGGCGAAGATGCCAATTTCAACGGGCGTCTGGACCCGAATGAAAACGACGGCGACGAGCACCTCCCGCCCGACAACCGCGATGGCCGGCTGGATCACGGCATGGCGCAGTATTTTACGGTGACGGCCTATGATCCCGACCGCACCCGGGCGGGCAAATTGCGGGTGGACTTAAACAGCGCCGTCGAGGTGCTGCCCCCGGCGGATTTGCCGGCGACGTTTACCAACTACGTGGCGGCGTTGCGGGCGGCGAAGATAAAGTTGGTCCACCCGGTGGACGTGCTCGAGGCCGTGGCAAAGACCAAGAACGAGCAGGGGCAGGACGTGGAAGTGGCGTCGGGCATCACCAAGGAGCAACTCCCCCTGATCCTCGATCTCTTTACGACGGATGGCGAAGGCCGGCACGAAGGCTTGATCAATCTCAACACGGCCAACGCGATCGTGCTGGCGACGTTGCCCGGAGTGGATGCGGCCTTGGCCGAGACCATCGTGTCTACGCGCACCGCGGTGCGCCCGGAGCAGCGCCTGACCCCGGCCTGGTTGTTGACTGAGGGGGTGGTGGACGCGGAAAAATTCAAGCTCTTGGCACCGTTCCTCACCGCCCGCAGCTTTCAGTTCAGCTTTCACGTGATCGGTTACAGCCTGCCGGCTGGCCGGTATCGCGTGCTGGATGTGAAAATTGACGTCGCCGGAAGTGAACCGCGCGTCACCAGCCTCAGGGACATCACCCGCTTGGGGCTTCCCTTCAAACTCCAAGCCGAGACACTGGAAAAATCCGCCCCGGGGACCGCACAATCCCGGCCGGCAGTTTCCCCCATTCCAAAACTTATACATGGCTGACCGCATACGCAGATTAGCACCGATTCTGAGGCGGCTGGGGCTCCGCCGGGAGCGCCGGCCGAAGGCCCCTTCGCAAATCACCGCGCTCGACGTGGAGGGCACCACCCTGCGCGTGGTGCAGACGGGTTCCCGGGGCAGCTTTGCCCGAGTGCTGAGCGCGCCACTGGAGTTCGCGCCGGACGCGGATCGGAACGATCCCGCGGTGCTGGGCGCTGCCCTGAACCGGGCGCTCGCGAAATTGCGGCTCAAGCCTGCGACGGTGGTGATGGGCCTGCCCCGAGCGCGGGTGGTGCTGCGGACGCTGACTGTGCCGGTGATCGAAAAGACGGCTGAACTCGCTTCCTTGGTTCATTTCCAAGTGGGGAAGGACCTGCCGTTCCGCATGGACGAAGCGGTCATCGACTTCAAGGTCCGCCGCCAAATCATGCCCCCCCTTGAGCGCACCGAACCCCGGGAAGGTGCGGAAGCGGTCTCGGCGACGCCCAAACTGGAGGTGCTCGTGGCGGCCGTGAAGAGGGAGGTCGTGGAATTTTATCAGCGGGTGGCCGAAGCCGCCGGCTTCAAGCTGAGTGCGTTGGGGTTGCTCCCCTACGCCAACGCCCGCTGCGTCGAGGCGTGTCACGTGGCGGATGGCGACGACGCCTTTGCCCTTGTGTCCCTCCGGCCGGATGAGGTCGGCATCGACATCATCGCCCAGCAGTCGTTGCTGTTCAGCCGCGGGGCCGCGATCCGGGTCGGCGCCGAGACGCCGACGGCAGAGGGGTTTCTCCCCCTCGCGGTGATTGAAGTTGTGCGCAGCTTGCACAGCTACAGCGGGCTGGAGGCAAATCCGGTCGTGGGGAAAGTCGTGGTCACCGGGGCGACCGGGCATGAGGCCGAGGTCGTGTCGGCGCTCGCCGGACGCCTGACGACGCCGTGCACGGTGCTGGATCCGGCGGCTGTGCTGGACCTGCCGGTGGATGCCCGCGAAGCGGCCGCCGGCGCCTTGGGCGCGCTGGGTTTGGCCTTGGGGCTGGGTGATGCCTCAGGGCTGCCGTTCGATTTCCTCAACCCGAAACAACCCGCGGTGCAGCGCGATCTGCGCAAGATTTGGATTCTTTCCAGCGTGGCGGCCGGCGCGGTGCTTTTGCTGGTCATCTTCGGTCTCCGTTCAATCCTCGTGAATCGCCGCACCGACGTCCTCAATGCGGCCAATGCCGAATTTGCCGAAGCCGACAAGAAGCGGCCGGTTTATCGCAAACTGATTCAACAAACTGGGGTCGTGGAGGACTGGATCAAAGGGGAACGAGATTGGCTGGAGCACTACGCTTACCTGACCTCCGTGCTGCCGCCCAGTGAGGAGGTTTACCTCACTTCGATCGCGATCAGTGGTCAGAACACGATTCGCATGTCAGTGCAGGCCCGCAGCGGGGAAACCTTGGCCCGGTTGGAGAAGCAATTGGTCAGCGCCGGCTACGAGGTGAAGCCGTTGGCGATCACGCCGGGGGCGGACCGGTTCGGTTATGAGTTCCGTTCCACGGTTGAACTGGGCGTGCCCGCCCGGTTGAAGATCGATTTGCACAAAGCCAAGCCTGCTCCCCGACCGATCGACGACATCTCGTTGAACGCAGCCGCTTGGAAGCGAGGTGTGCAATGAACCGCCGAGAAAAAATCCTCATTGGAGCGGTCGGCGGCCTCGCCGGGGTGTTTCTCCTCATTTACGGCCTGCGGGTGGTGTTTCTGGCACCGCTCCGCGATTTGGATAAACGCACCGCGCTGGTGCGGGAGAAGATCGCCAAGATCCAGACGGACCGCAGAAACTACTTCGCCGCCGAAGATCGTCTCAAAGCGATCACGAGGACGACCTTTGCGGACACCCCCGACCAAGCCAGCGCCCGGTCGGGAGAAATCCTGACTCAACAGATCCTCGCTGCGGGGTTGGCGGAATCCGACTTCACGCGGCTGCCGGTGGGTCCCCGCAAGCTGCGGGGCGCCAGCGAAATTGGCTGGAATATCCAAGGTGATGGTCCGCTGACCAACGTCGTAAATCTCCTGTTCACGCTGAACCATTCACCGTGGCTGCACCGCACGGAGAATCTGACGGTCACCCCGGGCGATGCGCCTGGCGTCGTGCGGGTGCGCTTCCGCTATTTGACGTTGGTGATCGAGCCGGCGCCCGAGGTGGAGCGGACGAATTTGGTGGCCACGCTCACGCTGGAATCACCCGAGCGGCACCTGCTCAACAACATCGTCTCGCGCGACCTGCTCCGGCCCTACATCAAACGCCCGCCGGCGCCCGCGCAGCCCGGTCAACCGGCGCCGCTCCCCTCGAAGCCGGGCGTGCCGCCTGGGTTGGAGACGTTCCGCGTGGTTTCGCTCTCGGAATGGAACGGTCAGCCGGAGATCCACATCCGTGATCTGGCCGCGCAGAAGACGGTGCGCTACCGACCGGGCGATGAACTGGCGGGCGGCACGATCGTCATGGTGGACTACCGCCCGATGCCCTTGCCGGGGAACTCACTTTTGCAGTCCTACAGCCGCCTGATCCTGAAACTCGGCCAAGAGTATTGGGCGGTCGAACGTGGCCGGACCCTCGCTGAAAAACATAAACTGGCTGATGCCGAACTTCCGCCCCAACTGGCTCAAAAGCCGTAATTCCGTGATGTCTTCGCTCGCTCCCTTTTCCGCTATGAAATCGCTCCGTTTGGTTTTTCTCGGCACCACCCTGCTGGCCGGTTCGGGCGCGGTGGCCCAACCCGCCGCCCCGCCCGATGTCGTCGTCAGTGCGCCGGCTACCGTCGCGTCTGCCCGCAACATCCGCTTCCAGTTCGACGGCATTCCGTATGCCGACGTGGTGGAGCGGTTTGCGCAGATGGCCGGCAAGCCGCTGCTGTCGGACACCAATATCGTCGGTTCGCTCACCTACGACGATCCGAATGCCTACAGCTACGTCGAGGCGCTCGACACGCTGAACCTCATGCTTGCCATGAAGGGCGTGATGCTGGTTGAGGATGGCAACAACCTGCGGTTGGTGCCGTTCAAGCAACTGCCGTCCATGCCGCTCCGCATCATGCGCGGCACGGAGAATGTGGGAGATGTGCGCCCCAACGAAGTCGTCACCGTCGTGCTCGACGTGAAGAACCTCGACGCCAAGGAAGTCGCGGATTCCCTCCTGCCGATGCTCTCTAATGCTGGGTCGGTCGCGACCCTAGGTCGGGGACGGGGACTCGTGGTCACGGACCGGCTCGCGAATATCCAGCGGGTGCGCACGTTGATGACGACCATCGGCAACGAGCAGGCGGCCGACCGGCAGATGAAGACTTACACGCTGCTCAATGCGTCGGGCGCGATCGTATCGGATTTGCTCAATCGCACCTTCGGAGTCGCCACCGCGCCGAAGCGGACCTCCTTCAATCCGAACACCAAAGCGATGGACGTCCTGCCCCCGGACCCCAACGACTACATCACCTCGGTGTATGATGACGCGTCCCGCACGCTGGTGTTGTTTGGCCCCAATGAACGGCTTGGCCTCGCCGAAGAGCTCATCAACAAGTTCGAGCAGAAGGACGGCGCGGGCGGAGATGTCCGGATTTACCAACCGCAGACGATCAAAGCCGAGGAACTCGCCAGCATGATCCGGCAGGCGATTCCCGGCGTCGCGGGTCCGAACGAAACCGGCAGTGCCGCAGCTACCAAGGCGCGGGTCATCGCCGACAAGGAACAGAACCGACTGATCGTGGCGGCGCCGCTGCCGGGCCAACTTGACCAGATCGAGCAACTCATTACGCGGGTGGACAAGGGAATCGTCGGCGCCGTGGGTGTCGGCGGCGAAAATGCCCTCGTGCCGACCCGCGGGGAGTCGATTCAGCTCACCAAGATTTTCCGGCCGCGTGCGACCGAGGCGACCAACGTCACCGCGATCCTCAAGCAGGCCCTGACCCGGAAGAACAAATCCGGCCAGGTCGTGACCTCGGCCAGCGTCAGCTACGATGGCGGCAGTCAGAGTGTGGTGGTGACCGGTTCGCCGGCGGACTTGCAGACCGCGAGCGACATTGTGTCGCAGTTGGAAACTGGTTCGAGCCAACCCACCCCGTTGCAAACGCGTTTTATTGAGGTCGGTTCGC
This sequence comes from uncultured Verrucomicrobiota bacterium, assembly GCA_903821635.1. GTDB lineage: Bacteria > Verrucomicrobiota > Verrucomicrobiia > Limisphaerales > UBA9464 > CAIWAH01. The sequence continues at coordinate 25,900 of CAIJLV010000138.1, forward strand.
CCGAGGAAGCCCGCCGCATCCAGCCACTCGTGGAGCAACTCTACCGGAACCAGAGCGCGGACGGGTCCACCTCGACCGTCGCGCACGCCAAAATCCTCGCCGACACGGAGTCCGGCCGCCTGATTGTCACCGCCAGCCAGGAGCATCTCCAACGCATTGAGAATCTGGTGACGCAACTGCGGGCTGACAAACCGCAGACCCAGACGCGGCGTTTGAAGGTCATTTCGCTCAAGAACAGCCGCACCGAAGCGGCGTTGCCCAATATCCAGAACCTCGTGAGCGAACGCATGGCGGACCGGCGTTTCGCGACCGTGCCCAAGCCTTCGCTGGTGGCCGATGTTCCCAACAACCGGCTGCTGGTCACGGCAACTGACGATCAATTGAAGGAGATCGAGGCCGTGGTGGGCATCGTGGACATCGCCCCGGTGCAGACGGAGCGCGAATTGAGTGTCATCCCGCTGCAAGCCAAGCAGGCCGCCGAAATCATTCCGCTGGTGACGCAACTCGTCGGCCAGTTGGCCGCCCCTGGCCAGTTGGCGCCGACGCTCATGGCGGACCCGACGGGCAAACAGATCATCGTGCTCGCCGTTGCCAAGGATCAGGAACGGATCCGCACGTTGGTGAAGCAGTTTGACGTCACCCCGGCGACTGCGGCTCCCCGGCAGTTCCGAGGCATCGAATTGTTCAGTCGCACCGCCGTGGAATTCACGCCGCTGGTGCAGCAGCTTTATCAGGAACAAGTCCGTGGCCAACCCGAGCCCGCGGGCGGCGCCGCCACCCTAATTGCCGAGGCGAAGAACAACCGCATCATGGTCAGCGGCGCGGACAAGGAAATCGCCCGGGTCGAGGGTATCATCCGGCAACTGGATCCGGTGGAGAAGAAGGCGGCGAAGGAAGAGACGCGCGTCATCCGCTTGAAGACGGCTTCCGCCACCGAATTGGTCGGGCTGGTGGAGAAGAGTCTCAACGCCCAGTCCCAACAGGTGAAGGTGTTGTTGGATGCGCGCAGCAACAGTTTGGTCATCACCGGCGACCGGGCTGCCGTCGAAGCGGCGTGGCAAATGATCCAGCAACTCGACACGCGCCCCGAAGCCGGGCCGCGCGAGTTGAAGGTGATCGAACTCAAGTCCGCGGATGCAAATACCCTGGCGCCGACGGTGACCACGCTGTTCACGGAACTGCTCCGCGATCAACGGGGGGCGGATTACGTGACCGGCACCAAAATTGTCCCTGACCCGGTGGCCAACCGCCTGATCATCACCGGCGGCGCCGCGGAGATCGAACAGGTCGCCAGCATCGTGAACCGGCTCGACAACAGTCCCCAACAAGCGCCTGGGGCCCGTGTTTTCAAGTTGAACCAAGCGGAGGCTGGCATGATGGCTCCGATTGTTTCGAGCGCGATGATGCGCTACGACCCGCGGGGTCTGCCGATCAAGCGGGTCACCGTCACGGCCGACGAAAAATCCAATTCCCTGATCGTCTCCGGCACGCGGACCGATTTGCAGGATGCGGAATCCGTCATCGAAAAACTCGACGGTGGCGGCGAGGCGGTTACCCGCGAAAAGCAGCTCCGCATTTTTGAGGTGAAGGGTGATCCCGACGCCCTAGCGACGCTCTTGCAGAAAGTGTTCTCCGCGCAAAATCCGGGTCGGAATCTGAGCAGTGTGCTGAGCATCACGCCCGAGCCGGCGAGCAAGCGCCTGCTGGTGCTTGCTTCGCCCACGGTGCTTGCTCAGGTCGAGACGATGGTCACCGCGCTGGACGCCAAACCCGAGCAGGGCGTGCGTGAGCTGCACTCGGTGGAGTTGAAGAATGCGACCGCTGCCGACCTCATGACGAAGGTCAACCAGATCTACGCCGAGCAGTCGCAGGGCAAAACCCTCAAGCCGGCGACGATCTATCCCGACGCGTCTGGCACCCGCTTGCTCGTTCAAGGCACAGACGAACAAGCCGCGAGCATTCAGCAGATTGTTAGCACGCTGGAAAGCCAGGTCCGGCCCGCCCGGGAAACCAAGGTGTTCGACCTCGGCAAGCTCGCCGAAGCGCAACGCCTCATGCCGTTGGTGCAGCAGCTTTACCGCGATCAACTTGCGAGCACCCCGCAACTGGGTTCGCCCGACGCCCAGATCGTCAGCGACGGCAAAACCGGACGCGTGTTCGTGAGTGCGCGCGCCGACCAGTTAAAAACGGTGGAAGACATCATCGCACGCCTCCAGTTGAACGCCGGGCCCGGGCAGGCATCCCGCGAAACCAAGACCTTCGAAGTGGGCACCGCGGCGGACGTTCAGCGCCTGCACCCGCTCGTTCAGCAGCTCTATCAGGACCAGTGGAAGGACAAGCAAGACACCGATCCGGCCGACGCCCAGATTATGGCTGATCCCAAGGCGGGCCGCCTCATCATTACGGGGAAACCCGAGCATTTGAAACAGATTGAGGCCATCCTCCAACAGCTCGGCACCGGCAAGGCGCGCACGGAAAATCGGCAGACGCGCATCATTGATTTGACGACCGCCAGCGCGGTGGAACTCGCGACGACGGTGCGCACGCTTTACTTGGAGGAAGCCAAGGGGCGCTTAGGGGGATCCACTCCCGACACGCTCATCACGCCCGACACCGGCGGCAATCGGCTCATCCTCGTGGGTGACACCAACGAGCTGGCCGCGGTCGAAGAAGTGGTCCGCAAACTCGATAAGGCTAGCGCCCAAAGCGCCTCAGCCCGCGTGTTCAAGATCAAGTCCGCCGAACCTGAAAAGGTCGCCGAAATCCTGACCACCTCTCTCGTGCGTTACGACGCCTACGGCCGGCCTCAAAAACGGGCCACGGTGTCGGTGGACGCCAAGACTCGCACGCTGATCGTGACCGGCGATCCGAAGGAATTGCAGGGCGTTTCCCTGATCATCGAACAGTTGGACCAATCGCTCGGCGAGGTGCCGGAACGTCGGACCAAAGTCATCACGCTGAAACAGGGCCGGGCGGCGACCCTTTCGCCCAAGGTGCGCCAGCTTTACGCGGACCGCATCAAGAGCCAGCCGGAGCTGTCCACGTCGGATATTCTCATTTTGGAAGAGGGCGAGAGCAACCAACTCATCATCGCCGGCAACGACGCCCAGTTGAAGGTCGTGGACCAGATTGTGGACGAACTTCAATCCGCGCAGTTGACCCGCGTCGGCCGCGAAACTCGGCTGTTGTCCGTGGGCAGCGCCGATGAATTGGCCCGGCTTCAGCCGTTGGTCCAGCAACTCTACACCGACCGCTTCAAGGGGCGTGATGCGAGCGATCCGGCCGACGCGCAAATCATCCCCGATGCCAAAAACGCCCGCTTCATCGTGACCGCGCGCACGAACCACATTGAGGAAATTGAAGCGATTCTGACCCAGTTGCGGAGTAACGAAACCGCGTTTCAAGCGCGCGATACCCGGGTGTTTGACCTGACCACGGCCAACGCCGTGGAGCTCTCCACCACCGTGCGGACGCTCTATACCGAACAGGCCAAGAATCGGCCCGGTGCGCCGGCGGCCGACACGCTCATCACGCCCGACGTGAGCGGCAACCGCATCATCGTCACCGGTGGCACGAACGAACTGGCCGTGGTCGAAGACCTCATCCGCAAGCTCGACAAGGTCGGCAGCCAGAGCGCCTCGGCCCGCGTCTTCAAGATCAAGTCGGCGGAGCCCGAAAAGGTGGCGGAAATCCTTTCGACGTCGCTGGTGCGTTACGACGCCTACGGTCGGGCCCAGAAGCGCGTCACGGTTTCGGTCGATGCGAAGACTCGGACGCTGATTGTCACGGGGGATCCCAAGGAACTGGCTGGCGTTTCCCTGATCATTGAGCAGTTGGACCAGTCACTCGGGGAAGTTCCGGAGCGAAAGACCAAGGTGATCAATCTCAAGCAGGGGAAGGCCTTGGTGCTCTCGCCCAAGGTGCGCCAACTTTACGCGGATCGCATCAAGAGTCAGCCGGAGTTGACCACGTCGGACATCCTCATCTTGGAAGAGGCGGAGAGTAATCAACTCATCATCGCCGGCAACGACGCGCAATTGAAGGTCGTGGGGCAGATTGTGGATGAATTGCAGTCCGCGCAGTTGACCCGCGCCGCCCGCGAAACCCGGCTGTTGGAAGTGGGCAGCGCCGACGAACTCAGCCGCCTTCAGCCGTTGGTCCAGCAACTCTACACCGACCGTTTCAAAGGCCGGGACGCGAGCGATCCGGCCGACGCGCAGATTATTCCCGATGCCAAGAACGCCCGCTTCATCGTGACCGCGCGGACCAATCACCTCGCGGAGATTGAGGAGATCCTCGCCCAGTTGCGCAGCAACGACACCGCGTTCCAGCCACGGGACACCCGAGTGTTTGACCTGACCTCGGCCAACGCCGTGGAGCTCTCCACCACCGTGCGGACGCTCTATACCGAACAGGCCAAAAATCGGCCCGGTGCGCCGGCGGCCGACACGCTCATCACGCCTGACGTGAGCGGCAACCGCATCATCGTCACCGGCGGCACGAATGAACTGGCCGTGGTCGAAGACCTCATTCGCAAGCTCGACAAGGTCGGGGCCCAGAGCTCGACCGCCCGGGTGTTCAAGGTGAAGTCCGCGGACCCGGACAAGGTGGCGGAAATCCTTGGCACCGCGCTGGTCCGTTACGATGCCTACGGTCGGCCACAGAAACGGGTCAGCGTGGTGACCGACCCGAAGACCCGCACCATCATCGCAACTGGTGATCCGAAGGAGCTTCAGGCGGCGGCGGTCATTATTGAGCAGTTGGATTCGTCGCTCGGAGCGGAAGCCGGCCGGTCGATGCGGGTGTTGCCGCTGAAAGATCGGCGCGCCTCCGAGATTAGCGCCAAGATTCGGCAGGTGTATCAGGATCAAGCCCGCAATAACCCTGAGTTTGGCACGACGGAGCCGCTGATTTTGGATGATGCCTTGAGCAATCAACTGATCGTGGCGGGCAACGAAAAGCAGCTCAATGCCCTCGCGGAAATCACTACCCTATTGCAGGCCGGCGGCACGACCGGTGGCCGGCAGTCAAAGGTGTTCCCGTTGCAGCGCTCTTCCGCCACTACGCTGGCGGGGATGATCGCGCAGCTTTACGCGCGCCGCGGTCAGACCGGCGATCCATCGGAGTGGGTGCTCGCCAGCACGGGCGGCAATGAACGGACCCTGGTGGTGGAAGCTCGTCCGGCGGTGCTTGAGCGGATCGAGCAATTGGTCAAGGAGGTGGACGGTGCCGGGCCGGACGGGGAAAACGTGATCCAAACGGTGCACCTCGAAAAGGGGCGCGCCGAAGACCTCGCCGAGGCGGTCAACCGGGTGCTGAGCGCCCGCGGCGACGCCGCGACCACCCGGCGCGTCAGCATTACGCCGGTGGCGGGTGCCAACAGCCTGTTGCTCAACGGGCCGACCAACGCTGTCCAGCAGGTCATCGACGTGATCCGTGGCCTCGACAAGGAAGGCGCCGGCAGCAGTGACATCGAAGTGCGCATCTACAAACTCGAAAATGGCAGCGCGCGGGAAGTTTCCAGTGTGCTCCAGCAGTTGCTCCAATCCGTGTCCCGTAATTTCCGGCGCAGCCCGACCGGGCCTGGGGATAACGAGGGGGCTGGCGGCCGGCGGACGCCGCAGACCAGCGTCTCCGTGGATGAGCGTTCCAACAGCCTCATCATCTCGGCGACCGAGACGCATTTCAAAGTGGTGGAGAAGATCCTGCCGACGCTCGACAAAGCCCCGGAGCGCTCCGACCGCGACGTGCAGTTTGTCTGGTTGCGCAAGGCCAAGGCCTACGATGTCTCCTCCAAACTCGACACCCTGTTCGAGGATCGGCCCCGCGCCGACCGGCCGGTGATCGAGCCTGACCTCACGGCGAATTCGCTGACGATCATCGCGAAGCGCGGCGACATTCCCCAGATTCAGGACCTGATTTCCCGCCTCGACGAACAGGGCAAGGAATCCGCCGTGCAAGTTCGGTTGCGCCCGCTTGACCGTGTGGCCGCCGACCAAATGGCTAAGATGCTGGTCAGCATCTACCCTCAGGTTTCCGGCACACCGCTGCGCTTGGCCGACAAGGTTTCGCCGCCGGCCGAGAAGCAGGATGCCGAGGAACTCAAGGCCCCCGAAGTGGTCATTGCCGTGGATAAGGCGGCCAACGCGCTGATACTTTCCGGTCCGGCGCAGGAGTTGGACGGCGTGGATCGGTTGGTCACCGAGCTGTCGCTGAACTTCTACGGCAACGAATCCGAATTTCGCCTGTTTGCGATCAAGGATGCCGATCCGGTCATTGTCGCCCGCACCCTCACCGAATTGCTGCGCCAGGACCCGGTTCAAGTGCAGCAACCCGGTCAGCCACCCCAAGCCGTTGCGCCCAAACAACGCATCACCGTCGTCGCGGAACCGCGCACGCGCAGCGTCATCGTGCGCGCGCGGCCGACGGACTTCGCGTTGATGGAGTCGTTGATCAAGCAACTCGACAACGCGGGGCAGATTGCCCAGTTGGATTTTCGCGTCGTGCCCCTAACCAATGCACCGCCGGAGAAGTTGCTGCCCCTCGTTCAGCAGATGGTCACCCAGCTCAGCGCCAGCCGCCCGGGCGATCCCGTCACCGTGGCGGTCGATTCGCGTGGCCGGGGATTGGTAGTGATCGCCCGGGACACGATGGCGACCCAAGTCGAAAAGCTGATCCAGTCACTCGATACACCAGCCGCCCACGTCGAGGTCGAGGTTCAGATCGTGCCGCTGAAGCAGGCGAATGCCGTCCAGCTAGCGGCCGTATTGCGGGGCATGCTCCGCCCCGGCACCGCCGGCGAGTCGACGTTGGAATCACGCGAACTGCAGGAGCAGGTGCGCCGGCTCAAGGTGCGCAACCCGCAGGGCGAGACCGTGCTGCTGGACCTTACCAAACCGATCAAAATCGCCACCGACCCCGCGGCCGGTGCCGGCGGCGGCAACCGCCTGCTGCTCACCTCGACGCCGGACAACCTCGCGGCGTTGACCGCGATCGTGGGGCTGATGGATTCGGTGCCGGTGCTCGACGGGGTAAAGCTTCGTTTCGTGCAGTTGGAGCACGCCGACGCGGCGGCGGTGGCGCAGACGCTGACCTCGGTTTTCACCCAGGGCCGCACCTTAGCGGTGGGCCCCGCTGGTCCCGGCGCGCAGCCGGCAGAGCAGGGGAAGGCGCTGGTGCAACCGCTGAACGTGGCGGTGGATAACCGGAGCAATACGCTGATCTTGAGCGGTCAACCCGACAGTCTGGATCTGGCCCAAAAGCTGATCGCCGACTTGGATCGGGAATTGTTCCGCTACGTGACGGACGTGCGAATGTTCCGGCTCAAGCACGCTTCGGCCACTCGCCTAGTCCCGTTGTTACAATCGGTCTTCACCGAGGGAGCGGCCGTGCCGGGCACCGAAGGTCTTTCCACCCAGATCACCCGCCTGCGCACCTTGAAGGATGGCGAACGCGGCAAAGTGAACCAGACGCCGAAGAATCGTCCCGCGCTGACCATTCAGGCGGACGACCAGTCCAACATCCTCATCGTCGCCGCCCGCAGTGACAATTTGCCGCTGATCGCCGACGTGATCGAGCAGCTCGACATCCCGGCGGCTTCCGGGTTGGAGACGGTCCGGGTTTATCCCCTCGAACACGCCGAGCCGGCGGCCGTGCAAAAGGTCTTGAGCGACCTCTTCACGGGGCCGCGCGCGACGTCGCTGCGCAACGAAGATCGCCCGGTGATCACCGTGGATGCGCGGACCGGTTCCCTCATTGTGGCGGGCAACAGCAAGGCGTTCGGCGTGATCGAGGGGTTGCTGAAGAGCTTGGATCAGAAGCTGCCATTTGATTTGCGTGACATCGCCTTCATTCCCCTCGAACACGCCGATGCGAATGTGGTGGCCCCCACGCTCCAGAAGTTGATGGATGCCCGGGTCACCCAGCGTGCGACGCTGAATCAGGGCCAAGCGGAAGCCTTGAAAGTCATCATCATGGCCGACCAGCGCAGTAACGCACTCATCGTCGGCGGGGCGCGCGAAGGCTTCGAGTTGGTCCAAAACCTCGCGAAACAGCTTGATCAGGCGGCCCCCGCCTTGAGCGGACGGGTCCGCTTGATTCCGATGCAGTATGCCGATGCCCGCGTTGTTGCGAGCACGCTGAGCACGCTCTTTGAGCAGCGTTATGCCGCCCTCCGCACCGCCGATGTGCAGCGCAACAAGCCGATCATTCTGCCCGACACCCGCAGCAATTCGCTGTTGGTCGCCGCCAGCCAAGAGGATAACCGAACGCTCGACGACTTGTTGAAGCGGCTTGATGCCAAGCAGGACAACCCCGCCCTCACGCTCACGGTCCTGCCGCTGAAATTCAACGACTCGGCCCGCGTGGCGACGATGATCGAAAGCATTTTTTCCGCCCGGCAACGCGCGCAGACGCTGCCCGGCTCCACCCCGCTGCCGAGCGAGCAGATCAAGCTGGAACCCGACCCGCTCAATAACGCGCTGATCGTTTCCGCCAGTAAGGAGAACCTGGAGCTCGTGCAAGGGCTGCTCCTCAAGTTGGATGCGGAACCCGTCATTCCGGGCGGCGTCTTCGAGACCTTCACCTTGGAATTTGCCGACGCCACGCGCATCTCCACTATCCTCAAGTCGCTCGTCGATCAGGGGCTTTACCGTCCAGGCCGGCCAGCCAACGCCTCGGGCCGGGGTGGCAATGCGGGCCGCGACACGCTGTCGATCAGTGTCGATCCGCGGAGCAATACGCTGATCGTCAGCGCCAGTCCGGAAAACCTCACGATCGTGCGTGAAGTTGTGAAACGGCTCGACGCCAAGGACCTCGCCGCCAATGCCGACGTAAAGCTCTATGCTCTCAAAAACGCTCGGGCGAGTTCCCTTGCGACGACTTTGCAGCAGTTTTTTCAGGCCAAGCGCACCGCCGACAGCATCGCGGTCAACGCCAACCAACGCTCCATTCCGGCAACCGTCATCGCCGACGATCGCATCAACTCGATCCTCGTCACCGGCGGCAAGGAGGCGTTCGACCTAGTGGATCGCATGTTGCCCCAACTGGATGGTGACAGTGTGTTTTCGCGGCTGAACTTCCGGGTGTTTCCGTTGAAGAAGGCGACGGCGCTGAAATTGCAGGCCACGCTCCAACCCATCTTCGCCAATCGCCCGCCCAAGGTCCGGGGCGAGCCGGTAGACCCGATCACCATCATCGCCGACCAATGGGTGAATGCGTTGCTGGTTGGCGCCACGGTGGATGATTTGAGCACGGTGGCCTCCTTGATTGAGAAGCTCGACAGCGACCCGACGGAAACCGGCATCTCGATTCATGTGTTCCCGCTCGCCAAGGCCGACGCCCGCCGAGTGGCCACCACGGTGCAGGGGTTGTTCCGGGAGAATCTGCCCAACCAGATTCTGCCCATCACCGTTTCGGCGGATGAGCGGATCAACGCCATCGTCGTGTCCTGCGGTGAGACGGACGCCCAACGCATCGGTCAACTCGTCCAGAAACTCGACACCGATCAGGTGGCGAAGGTCAGCGAAATTAAGGTGTTCCCGCTGCAGTTTGCCCGGGCCGAAGCCCTGGCTTCGATCCTCAATACGGCGTTGAACACCAAGCCGGTGGCGCTCAATGAGCAGAGCCCCAACGCGCAGTCGGTCCTGCAATTCATCACCCGCACCGAGCTCGGTCAGGAACTCGTCACGGCGGCGCTCAAGGAGTCGGTGCTCATCACCCCGGATCCGCGGATGAACTCGCTGATCGTCTCCGGCCCGGTGGATTACATGGGTCTATTAGAGCAGATCGTGACCCGGCTCGACGCCAGCTCGCCGCAGGTGGCCAAGATCAAGGTCTTCTCCCTCCAGAACGCCGACGCTCGGCAGATGGCCGATGTCTTGACCCAGATGTTTCGCATGACCCCGACCGGCGGTCCCGCCACTGGCCAACGTTCCGTGCAATACACGCTCGTGCGCAACCTCGCCGCTGACGCCGGCCCGGGCGAGGAGTCGATGGCTTCCGCCACGCTGGGCACAGCCGAGCAGAACGCGCTGACGGTCACCGTGGACCCACGGACCAACAGTTTGCTCGTCGGCGGCACCGATCATTATGTCACCCTTGTCTCCCAATTGATCGACACCCTCGATTCGAGCACGACGCACGAGCGAAATTCGGAAGTCATCCGCCTCAAAAATTCCCAAGCCTCGGAAGTCGCCCTCGCTATCCGCTCGTTCCTCGATCAGGAACGCCTAAAGCTGATCCAAGCGCTCGGAGTGGATGCGGCGGCGGCGGCTCAGCGCATGATGGACCAGGAAGTTGCCGTCGTTGCCGAGCAAACCAGCAATACCCTGCTGCTCTCAGCCAATCACCGTTATTTCGAGCAGGTGCGCCGGCTGATTGATGAACTCGACCAAGCCCAACCACAGGTCCTCATCCAAGTGCTGCTCGCTGAGGTGACCCTCGACAACGCCACCGACCTCGGCGTCGAGTGGAGTCACAATGGCAGCAAGGGCGACGTGGCCTACGGCATTGGTTCTGACTTTGGCGTGGCGGATTCGCTGAAGAACTTCGGCGGTTTCTCCAGCGCGGTCACGGGCAGTGACTTCAGTTTCCTCCTCCGTGCACTCAAGCAGCAGGGCCGACTGGAAGTGCTCAGCCGCCCACAGATCGTCACCTCCGACAACAAGCCGGCGACCATCAACATCGGTCAGCGCGTTCCCCTCGTGGACCAGAGCCGGCTGGATGCGCAGAACAATCTGACCACGCAATTTCGCTACGAGGACGTGGGAGTGAACCTGACCGTGACGCCCAAAATCAGTCCGGACGGTTTCGTGAAGATGGAAATCGGCACGACCAACAGTTCGATCAGCACCTCCACGGTTGAGGTCAACAAAGGGTCCTCGGTGCCAATCATCAATCAACGCAAGGCCAACACCACCGTCAGCGCCCAGAGCGGCCAGACGATCATCATCGGTGGACTCATCGCCACCACCGACGACAAGCGGGTGAAGAAAATGCCGGTGCTGGGCGAGATCCCCTACCTCGGAGCCTTGTTTCGCACCAGTTCCACCAAGCGCGATCGCAAGGAGCTCCTGATCATGCTCACTCCCGTGGTCATGGAGAATCATCAGCGCAAGGTGAAGCTCAGCGATCCTGACGAGGTGCTGCGCCAAGAATTGGATTCGTCCAACTTCAAACCCCTGATGAAGCAGGGTGAAATGCAGCGTAAACTGCTCGAACCGCTCTACCAGACCAACCGCCCCACGTGGCGGGATCAAGTGCTGCCGAACAAGAAGGAAAATTCGCTGTGAAGTTTACTCCTTGGGTGCTTGGTGCGCTGGGGTGGGTGGCGGTTTTGACGACTGGCTGTGTGACTGGCGGGGGCGGTGGAACCGTCTCTGAAATCCATCTCTTCGGGGTCCCGGTGGCACTCAATTTGGACAGTATTCCGGGCCCCGACGGGATCGGTGTTCGGATCTATGCGAGCGCGCCTGGTGTCGCCCGGGGCGTGGTCATTCGGTCGGGCGTGCTCCAAGTCCTATTGTTTGAGGGCGCCCTGGACGCCGGCGAATTGAAAGCCACCGCTGCGTTGAAGGTCTGGTCCTTGGGCGCCGCGGCCTTGAAACCGCTCGCGGCGGAAACCTCTCTGGGAGTTGGCTACCAGCTCGCCCTGCGCTGGGAACAAGCCATCCCGCGGACCGCCGTCGTCACCGTGGTGGCCCGTTATCAGCGCCCCGGCGGGGAGGAATTCTGGTCTACCCCCAACACGGTCTCGGTCGCTGTAAAGTAATCGTCCGCCAGTAGTCCCGGCGTAACTGCTCCAGCGCCAGGTGTGACTCCTCCAGACTTGTCCCACCGGCCCGCAGCACCACGCTCCAGCAGCGTGGTGGCCAAGACTCGTCCGGCAGGCGCGGCAGCGGGCTTGGGGCTGGGTTCTGGGACGGTTCCTGAACGAAAGGAAAGCTGAGCGGCGCCACTGCGGGTGGTCTAAAATGATGGCAGACCGGAGCGAGGTTCCAACGCACTGGGCGGCGAAAACAGAGATTAAGGGGGCAAGGCAGGTCCCGGGCAGCGGATCAAGGATGCCACCAGAAACATAGCCAGCACCACCCGCCGCTCGGCCGCTCGGAGAGCCCGCCGCCGAGCGAGACCACCATCAATTAAGCCCTGAATTTGAGGCCCCCCAATTATCGGCCGGGAAGATCTCCACCGGTTTACCGAAGTTGCCCCAAGTTGAGTGCGAGCAGCACTGGGGTAACTCCACAGTTATCCAAGGGTGCGAAGCAGAGACGAATTACGGTGCAACCTGTTGTTAAACAGGATTTTTGGAATCTTCAAAAGTAAGGATCGAGTTGGATCCAAACGAGGAGATTCAAACTTCGGTAAGTAACGCCCAACGGGGAGAGGATGTCGGCGCACTGTATTTCATATAAGTTGTTTCGGATTAACAACTTAAATATGGCTCCAGAGGTAGGACTTGAACCTACAACCACACGGTTAACAGCCGCGTGCTCTACCATTGAGCTACTCTGGAACTCCGTAACGGGCGAACAAAGTAGCGGCTGATTTTGGCAAGCGTCAAAGGCTTTTTACAGGTTCATGCGGAAGGGATTCCGTGCGAGGCACCCGATGTGTCCCGTAGTCCCGGCCGGGGCGTTCCAATTCGAGCAGCCGCAGTTTGCGCCAGAGGCCACCGCCATAGCCCCCCAGAGCGCCTCCAGAATTCACGACCCGGTGGCACGGAATCACGATGGCGATGCGGTTTGCGCCGTTGGCCAAACCCACGGCGCGCTGCCCGTTGGGGCAGCCGAGGCGGTGCGCGAGTTCCGCGTAGGAAGCGGTTGCTCCAAACGGAATCTGGCGGAGTCCGGCCCAGACTCGTTCCTGAAACGCGGTGCCTGGGGCGTGCAGGGGAACGGTGAAAATCTGTAACTGTCCGGCAAAATAGGCGGCCAGTTCGTTTTTCAACTGGTTGAGGTGTGGGTGTTCGCCGGGAACCCAAGGTAGCCCCACTCGTTGGCGCAGTCGTTTGAGCGTGAGGGTGACCCGTTCCGGATCGGAAAATTCCAGCAGGCAGATGCCCAAGTCACTGGCGGCGATGAGCAGGGGGCCAAGCGGGGAGGCGATGACCTCGGCCTTGAGGCAGGCCGAGGTTCGAGCGGCGCCGGGCGGAGTCCCGAAATGCCGGCTGAAGGCGTCCCGAAATCCGCTGTGCGATTCAAAGCCGTGTCCGAGGGCGGCCGCATCAAGGGTGCCGCCCTGCTGCAGGGTGGTGAGAGCCCGACCCAGCCTTTGGTGGCGGGCATATTCGGCAAAGCTGAGGCCGAGATGATGTTGAAACCAGCGGCGCACGCGGGCGGGTTCAAGGCCGAGTCGTTTTAGGTCGGTGGCCGTCAGGCGGGTGTCGGGTTCTGCTTCAAGGCGTTGGAAGAGTGGTTGTAACCAAGCGGGGCGCTCTCCAGGGCTGGTTTGCGGGTGGCAGCGTAGACAGGCTCGGTAGCCTCGGGCGCAAGCCTCGGCCGGGGTGGCGAAATATTCCAAGTTCTCCGGCTTCGGTTTACGTGCGGGACAGGACGGGCGGCAGAAGATTCCGGTGGTGCGCACGCCGGCCACAAACAGGCCGTCGAAGCTGCGGTCACCTTCGAGAAAGGCTTGTTCCATCGTAGACCGCGGCGGGAGCAAATTCACAAGGCCGACGTTAGCGAGAGCTGGTTGCGACGCTCCACCGAAAATGCGCTACGGAAGTGGGGTTGATTGCTCGGGTTTGATGTCCGGCCGCTGCACGGTTCTCGCGGGTAAATTGGCCGTGGTGCCGGTGGCGTTAGCAGGCTTGAGCGCGTGCTGGTGGGAATTTGCCGCTTCTCGGGGCTGGGGCTCGGCAAACAGAGGCTCATTTCCGCCAATCGGCGCGTGGTGAACGGGCTCCATGAGCGTAGGTTGAATGTGATGAAACCACGAACCTCACCTTCCCGTGGTCCCGCCTTGGTGGTGGTGCCCGCGCCAACAGAAACGCCCGTCAATACGTGGATGAAGCCGGAGAATTCGGAGTCAGCCAAACGGCAATCCGATGAGCGGGCTCACCCGAATGCCCGGGATCCCAGAGGCACCGCCACGCGCGAAGAAATTCGGAAGGAAGTCACGCGCAAGCAGCCCGCTCGTCAGTCGGAGCGGCCCCGCGAACGGCGCGGTCAGCCTCGCAGTCACAAACCGGGTGCGGAGTGAGCGAGGTATCCGTCTGCCAGGGGCAATTCGTGCGGAATTTAGGGCAATTGCGGTGGAGCGGCACCGGGTGTGCACGGGCACGGTCCGCGCCCAAGTCGCCGGTGGGTCCGGCTAACATTCACTTCTTATGCTCGTTAATCTTCTGATCTTCACTTTCGCCGTCGCCGTGGTCGTGGCTTACGTGGTGGTGGCCATTAAGGTGGTCAACGAATCTGAATCGTAAGGCCGCCCGCAACCCCGCAGGGCAGGGGGCTGGCGTTGGACGGTGCCGGGGCGTCGACCGCTCGCCGGTTCAAAAAGGCATTGTTCCGGTTCGTGCCCCTCGCCAGTCTCTGCGGCTCGTTATGCAGCAGGTGAATCTCGGCCTTGTGGGTGGCGGAACCGTCGGTGGTGGCGTAGTCAATGCGCTTCAGCGGAACGGCGCCCTTATGGCTTCGCGGCTGGGGGTGGAATTGCGGGTGGTCAAAGTGGCGGTGCGTGACCTCAAAAAAGCGCGACTGGCCACCCTATCGTCGCGCTTGCTTACGACCGACTGGCGTCAAGTCGTCAATGATCCCGCAGTCCAAGTGGTGGTGGAGTTGATGGGGGGGACGACGATTGCGAAAGAGGTCGTCTTAGCAGCGTTGCGGCTGGGCAAGTCGGTGGTCACCGCCAACAAGGCCCTGCTGTCCGCGCATGGCGAAGAGTTGTTCGCCGAAGCGGCGCGGTCCGGCGCCAACCTTTACTACGAGGCGTCCGTCGCCGGCGGTATTCCGATCATCAAGGTGTTGCGCGAGTCGCTGGTCGGTAATCGGGTGCTGCATCTGGCCGGCATCGTCAACGGCACCTGCAATTACATCCTCACCCGGATGAAGCTCGAAGGCGCAGACTTTGCCGACGTGCTCGCCGAGGCCCAGCGACTGGGTTACGCCGAGGCGGAACCCTCGCTCGATATTGATGGGCACGACGCCGCGCACAAGGTCGGTATCCTCGCCTCGCTGGCCCATGGTTTTTGGGTGAAACCGGAGCAGATTCACACCGAAGGCATCCGGCACCTCAGCAAGCTGGACCTCCAATTCGCGGCCCAACTGGGTTATACGATCAAACTGCTGGGCATCGTGAAAAGTTTACCGGAGCCGCTGCCGGCTAAGACAAAATCTCCCGTCACGGCGGGGCGGCGCAAATCCGCCCGGGTGCAGGTCTCCGTCTATCCGGCGCTGGTGCCCAACGGACACGTCCTGGCCTCGGTCAATTACGCGTTCAACGCCATCTCTGTGCGGGGCGACGTGGTGGGCGACACGCTATTTTACGGCCGTGGAGCGGGTTCGGAAGCCACGGCCAGTTCCGTGTTAAGCGATCTTGCCGATGCGGCTCTCGACTTGAAGCACGGATCAATCCGGCGCGTGCCCGACTTTGTGGCGCATGACGGGCAGGGCCAAGTCTGCCCCTTGGCCGAAGTCGTTTCGCGGTATTACGTGCGCCTGATGGTGCTCGACCAGCCGGGCGTCTTTGCGCGGATCGCCACCCTGCTGGCGAGGGCGAAGATTGGAATTTCCTCCATCATCCAGCCCGAGGGCCATGCCGGTGAAACGGTGCCCGTGATCCTGATGATCCACGATGCCCCCAACCTCGCGATGCAGCGCGTGCTCGCGCAGATTGCGAAGCTCCCGGACGTAAAGTCCAAGCCTGTCATGATTCGCGTGGAAGCTTTCGACTGATCCCCCCATGAGTGCCCATTTCCAATCCTGGCCCGGCGTCATTCGCCGTTACGCACAATTCCTTCCCGTCACCGCCGAAACCCCGGTGGTCACGCTGCTGGAGGGTAACACCCCGCTCATTTCAGTGCCGAACTTCGTGGCGGCGATCGGCGGGAGCTTCGATCTCCGCCTGAAATACGAGGCCATGAACCCGACGTGTTCGTTCAAAGACCGCGGCATGACCATGGCGATCACCAAGGCGAAAGAGCGGGGTGCCCAGATCGTCGTGTGCGCCAGCACTGGCAACACCAGCGCCAGCGCGGCGGCCTACGCGGCCCGGGCCGGCTTGAAGTGTGTGGTGCTGTTGCCGAAGGGTAAGATTGCTCACGGCAAACTGGCTCAAGCCCTCCTCTACGGTGCGACTACGGTGAGTATTGAGGGCAATTTCGACGATGCGCTCCGCATCGTCCGAGAACTCGGCGAGACTGGGTTGGTTGAAGTCGTCAATTCCGTGAACCCGGTTCGCATCGAAGGGCAGAAGACCGCTGCATTTGAAATTTGCGACGCGTTGGGAGACGCCCCGGACTTTCATTTCCTCCCGGTCGGTAACGCCGGCAACATCACGGCCTACTGGAAGGGATTCAAAGAGTATCACGCCGCCGAGCGGTCGGACACGTTGCCCAAGATGATGGGTTGGCAAGCCGCCGGGGCCGCTCCCCTCGTGCTCGGCTATCCGATCGCCCATCCGGAGACCGTGGCGACGGCTATTCGCATCGGAAATCCCGCCAGTTGGCAGCCCGCCCTTGAGGCAGCCCGCGAGTCGGCCGGAGCCATCCGCAGCGTGACGGACGAAGAAATCTTGCACGCCTACAAACTGCTCGCCCGCACGGAAGGCATCATGGTCGAACCAGCCTGTGCCGCGCCGCTTGCCGGGCTGATCAAGTGCGTGCAGTCCGGGGAAATTCCCGAGGGTTCACTGATCACGGCGACCATGACGGGCCACGGACTCAAAGATCCGGACACCGCCATCAGGGTCGCCGGCTTTGAGCCCATCGTGACGGCGGCGACGAAGGAGGCGGTGATGTCCGCGGTGGGACTTTGACCGGGGAGCCCCGGAGGCCGGGGCTCAAAATTTCCAGTCCACACCCACGCTGAGCACGGCGCCGAAGCGGTTTTTGTAGAACAATTGCCGCTGCTGCACGCCGAACTCGTGGACGAGTTTGGTCAACTTTACGTCGAAACAGCAGTATTCGGCGATCTCCAGCATCTTGCCTTGGCGGAACCATTCCAGCGCTTGGAGTCCATCGCCGGTTTTGCTCAATCCGAAGGTCGCTTCGGCAATGGCGTCCAGACCGAGCCGATGCCCCAGCTTGTCCTTGAGGTCGATCAGCATGTCCAGCGACGGCAGTTGGGTGAGATCCATGACGGTGTAACCGTGCAGCACTTCGAAGTCGAACCGCACATGGTTGAAGCCGACCACGAGGTCCGCACGTTGGAGTTCCCGCAGCAGGTCATTGACCTCGGGTTCGCCGTAAATCCGGTAGCCGCTCCGGGCCGTCGAATACGTCACCCCCAGGCTCATTTTCATGTCACGAATTTTGCTCCAGCCACCGACTTCCTCGGCGGATTTCTGCGTCTCCAAATCGAAGTAAACGATGTTCCTCACGCGGCGCCCCGAGTGTGCGAAGAAGCTGGCGCCACAACAAGCCTCGGGTCAGGGGCCGGGGTTTTCTCCGCCGGGCGACCGGCTTGATTCCAAAGCGATTCGCAAGGCCCGGGCCGCCGCCAAAGCCTCCCGGGCGGCCGCGACCGTGGCTGGAGTCGGGGGGGCTGAAAAGTTGAGACCCGGGGCCGAAAGCTCCTCGGGATCGCCGAGCCCGGTGGCGCGGTATTGCCGGAGGCGTTCGAGGATCAGATCCCGAATTTCTGACGCGTTGCCGACGCCGTGAAAGCAACCGACGTGGAGTGAATGGCTAGCTCGGGGATGGCCCGGTTGACCGCCCCCGCCGCCGGCCGATTCGACCCGAAGGTCGGCCAGCCCGAGCCACCGTTGGATGGGGCCTTGGGTGACGGTGACCTGTTGCAGATTGGCGAAGCTCATCGTCATTTCCCCCACACTCCAAACCCCGGACCGGATACGCAGGCTGCGATCGGTGACCATATACCAGCGTTGTTCGTAATCGAGTCGTAGCACCGTGTAACTGACGAACGCCTGCCCGAGGAAAAAGCCGAACCCCACGAACTCAAGGGCCAGTAGAACGGGCACCGCCCAAGGCGGAAGTTCACTGATCACGCGCGCAGCCTCGACGGAGAACTCATTCCTCGTGCGTGCTTGCCGCTTCTGGGAGCGCCGTTCGGCAGGGGGGCTGGAGGTGCCTTCGGAGGGTGCCGAAACGCTGCTGCCAGCGTTTGTGCTGGCCCCCAGCACGGGTGCCGACGCGGCGGCCGTGGAGCGCTCGCTCTGCCATTTTACCCGGCCTAGGTTGAGCACGCTCAGCCAGAAAATGACGCCCGCCAAAGCAAGCACTTGGCTGCCGGTCCAAACTGCCAGTCGCAACCGAAGGTAATTGGGCGCAGCGCGAAAAATCTGCACCGATTCAGGCTGGCCGGCGGGTGGTTGCGGCTCGGGTGGCACCTTCAGCAGTGCGAGGACGAGCTGTCGGCTTTTCTTAAGCATGCGGTTCATCCGGAGAAGCAGTTGGACGGTCGCCCCAAGCGGCCCGCACGGCGCGCAGTTCGACGGCGAGCTCACGCAGAGCGACGGCCAGTTCATCGGTGACCTCGGCTGGCGGAACTGGGGGTGGGCTGGTGGCGGTGGAAACCGGGTTGATGCCGCGCATTTTGGAGTAAAGGAAGTCGCGGACGGATTCGAACTCCTTGATCCCTTCGAGGGTCATTTCCGCGGCCGCGTTGCCGCTGGCGGTCTGGATCATGATGCGGGCGAGGCCAAGCCAGCGTTCCACCACATTGGACTGGAGGTGGATGTCTTGGATGCGGGCGTAGTTGAGCACGATCTGGCGGCGCCAGAGCACGCCCCAGCTCATGGAGACCCCTTCTTCGGTGAAGCGGTAACGCAGCGTGCGATAACGGAAGTAAAAGTAAGGCAGCAGCACGGGGGCCGCCGGAAGGAGGACGAGCCCGTTGAGCAGGTAATACGTCCATAGGCTCCGGTGGGGACGTTCGAGTTGCTGGATCGCGGCCTCGTCGCAGTGGGGCTTCACGGAGGCAAGCTGGCTCCGGTCGCCGTCCAAAGGCAAGTGGCTGGCTGGTTTGCAAATTCTTCAACTTGCGCCTCAACCCTACCTCCCCGTATCAAAATCGCCCCGGGAACAGGTGCGATGATCTTTAATACGTTTTCCTACTTTCTGCTGTTCCTGTTGCCGGCGGCAGTCCTGTTCCGCTGCGTCTCCCCGAACTGGCGAGCGCCGCTGCTGGGGCTTTCCGGCGCGGCTTTCTATATTTTCTTTTCGCTCACCGCCGTCGGCGGCGTGGCCGGAGCTTGCTGCTTGGCCGTGTTTCTCTGGGAAGCGCTTTTCAGCCGGCTTTACCGCCGCGGTTCGGTGTGGTGCGTGGTGGGCATCGTCCAAGCCTTGGTCGTCTTGTTGATCTTCAAATACTGGAATTTCCTCGTCCGGGTGATCCCTGGTCTGCCGGAAAACTGGCACTGGAGTGGGGCGTTTCTGCCGCTCGGAATCTCATTTTTTACCTTCGAATTCATCCATTTTGCGCGCGATCGCCGGCTCGGGAAAGCAGAGGCGGGGGGCTTCTGGGAATACTTCGCGTTCATCCTGTTCTTTCCCACCATGGTGGCTGGCCCCATCAAGCGGTATCAGGACTTCTTGCCAGCGCTGCGAAATCCCTCCCCAGACTGGGCCCGGGATTGGGAACGGGGGCTGACGCGGATTCTGGCCGGTTTGGTGAAGAAGTTTGCCATCGCCGACGTGCTGACGGCCTTCACTGGGCATCTAAACGGGGCTGACATCATGCAGGCGGAACGCTGGGTGTTGCCGTTGTGGATCTTGGCTTATGGCTTCCAGATTTACGCCGATTTTTCGGCCTACTCCGACCTTGCCATTGGATCGGCGAGATTGTTTGGGCTGCCCGTAAAGGAGAATTTCGATTGGCCCATTCTGCAAACCAACATCGCTGAGTTCTGGAGCCATTGGCACATGTCATTGACCCGTTGGCTAACGGACTACGTGTTCATTCCACTGGGCGGATCGCGGGTGCCGCTGCCGCGGGTCTACCTGAATGTCGTCGCCACCCTGCTCATCAGCGGCTTGTGGCACGGGGCGGGGCTGAACTTTGTCGTGTGGGGTTTGTGGCATGGTGTGGCCCTCGCAATCCATCGGTGGTGGTCCCACCGAGGCCCCAAGTCAGAGGCGCCCCCGGGAAAGCTCCGGCTGATCGGGGCGTGGACGCTGACCTTTCTTTGCGTCAACTTAGGCTGGGTCTGGTTTGCCATGGATATTTCCACCGCCATGCTGTTCTTACGGCGACTTTTTTGGGGCGCATGAGGCACTGGTTCCAACAATTCAAGTGGTGGGTCGAGTTTCTGGCAGGCGAAACCGATGAGCCCCCAACCGGCTTGCCTCAGCGTGGCCGCTGGGCTCTGAGGGCGCTTTGGTGGGCGCTGCTAGCGGTCGTTGTCGCGGTCTTTTGCGGCCAGTCGTCGAAGTTCATCTACATCGATTTTTGACCCGTGACCACCCGGCGACAGTTTCTTACATCCGTGGCCCTCGCCGCCGGGCTTTTGCTCGCGGCCAATGTCGGGATTCGCTGGATGGCCCGAAATTCCAACCCGCGGCAACTGCTGCGGCAGATTTCGCAGGGGACTTCGAATCAGGTTTTTGCCGTGGGAAATTCCGTGATGGCGGCGGGTTTTGACGCGGCGGCCTTCACTGCCAAGGCAGCGGCTGCCGGCGAGCCGTTGACGGCCTTCAATGCGGGGCTGGGCGCGACCGGACCGATCCAGCACCTGCTGATTACCCGAGCCATCCTCCGCGCTCACCCGGAGGCCCAAAGCATTGTCTATGGCTTCTTTGACTTCATGCTCACTCAGCCGGTTCAGGAAGATTGGCGACTCCTGTTCGGCAATAACGCGATGGTCTTCTACACCGAGCCCGCCATCGCGGCCCGCCATGAAACTTCGAGTGCGTTCGGCCGGTGGGCGTTTCAAGTAGTCGGTGGGATTCCCATGTTTGCCGAGCGCGGCGCGATCTGGGCGCGGGTCGAACAATTGCGGCGCGATTTGGGCCAACTGGGCCTGCCGCCCGCGGCGGTGAATCGTTTTGGTCGGGTGGAAGATTTTTCCCCGGTTGAAAATACCACCGAAGGCTCAAGGCGGGTGCGCACGGTTGAGAATGTCGCGAGCGACGTCCCGCTCGCTTCACCGGTGGTTGAGCTGCTGGGACAAGCCCGCGAACGAAACGTTAAAGTTTGGGTCGTTTCGGTCCCGATGCCAGCGGCGCATCGTAAGCACTACGCTTCGCCGGAATGGCAGGCCTATTTTACCCTGCTGCGCGGAAAATTGGCCGCCCACGGGGCCGAGCTGATTGATGCCAGCGATTGGGTGGCTGACGATGCCTTGTTCATGGACGCGCTCCATTTGGGGCCGGAGGGAGCAATTCGATTCAGCCTCCGACTTGCCGAAACAATCGGCGCCCACCGATGATCCCGCCGGCGCGCCCACTTTTTTAGCAACCGCACTCAGGCTCAACTTATCGCATGAATCCCTACGCAACGCTCGTTTCCGAATACGCCCGGTTCTTCCGCGAAGGCAAAGATTATCCACTGGGCGGGTTTGCCCCGGCTCCCAATCCTCCGCTGCCCGTGGGCGCGCCCAACGCGCTCATCTTTTCGCCGCATCCCGACGACGAATGCATCATCGGGGCGTTACCGTTGCGGCTCCGGCGGGAAGCCGGGTGGAACGTCATCAATGTTGCGGTCACTCAGGGTAGCGCCAAGGCCCGGCAGGCCGAGCGCTTGGCTGAATTGACCGAAGCGTGCAGGTATATTGGTTTTGGTTTGCTTCAGACCGCGCCCGCCGGCTTGGAAAAGGTGACGCCTAAGTGTCGGGCGGAAGAGCCGGTTGTGTGGTGCCGCATGGTGCAAGTGATTGCTGATATTTTGGCAGCCGAGCAGCCCCGGGCGATTTTCTTCCCGCATGAAGTGGACTGGAATGGCACCCACATCGGCGTGCATTTCCTCGTGCTGGATGCCTTGGCGTCGCTCGGTTCCCAGCTGACGACTTATCTGGTGGAGACGGAGTATTGGGGCCAGATGCCGCGGCCCAATCTCATGGTGGAAGTCGGCGAGCAGGACTTGATTGATCAAGTGACCGGCACCTCGTTCCACGTCGGTGAGGTGCGGCGCAATCCCTTCCACCTGCTTTTACCCGCTTGGATGCAGGATAACGTTCGCCGGGGCGGGGAACTGGTGGGGGGCCAAGGGGGAGCAGCCCCTAATTTCGGGTTCGCGACCCTTTACCGCCTCCAAGTGTGGCGCGACGGGCGGGTGCAGGAAGTTCAAGCGGGCGGGCGAAATCTGGGCGTGGCCGAAAATCCGGCAGGTCTGTTTGCGTAGGCAAATTGCCGCCTCTAGTTCGGGATTCGGGGTGTGGCAGTCGATGTTTTTGGGGAGACTCCCACGTGGGGTCTGAAGGCTACCGGTTGGCCTCTTCGGAGGCTCCCGGACGATCAGTTCACTGCACTGAGCCGCACCGCGTTTTGAACCCCGGGGAAATCTGGGCGTGACGGTCTGAGCGCCCAAGCTTCTTCCCGAGATGACGGGCGGCCCAATTGGGTTTAGGGCGGGCGATTTTGCCACTAAAAAGGAGGCAACCCAGAGCTACTACCCGGGCCACTTGAGTCAATCATCCAACAAAAAAGGGCACCCCTGCGGGTGCCCTTGGTAAGCAGTCGAAGCGATTACTTCTTGGGGAAGAGCAACTGCTGGTCGCCACCGGCTTGCACCGCGTCGCGGAGCTGGTCAGCCAAACGGCCACCGGTCACCTGCTGGACGGAACCATCACCCAAAAGGAGGTTGCCCGCGGTCTGGTGAATCTTGTTGTCATAGGAGGCCCTGACCGAAATCGCGGCGTTGGCGTTGGCCGGAGCCTTCAAGGTCAGGATCGACGTCACCTTGGTGTAATCGAAGGTGGCCGGGGTCATGATGATGCCAACCGAGTTGGAGATGGAGATGTTGCGATCACCACCCAGAATCGACTGGGGCTGCTCTTCCTGAGCGGACATGCCCAAGAAGTAGCTGATGGCCTTGTTGCCTTGGAAGGCATTGGTCCGGAGGATCGCTCCGAAGTTTGGTGCGATCTGGGTGTCAGAGTCCGAAGGGCAAGCCAAAATCTTGGGGGTGCTCAACTCGTTGGAGAGCGCCAAGAAGTGCACGAACACGCCGCCATTGAGCCAACTCGCGGTGGCCGAGAGGCCCGTGCCGCCATTCACCGTGGCGCCAGCTTGGGTGTTGTATTCCGCCGTGCCGCCTTCATTGGTGCTAATGCCCCAAGGGAATTGGCCATTGTTGTCCGTCGCGAAGATACGCAGGGCCAGACCGTGATTTTTGAGGTTGTTGACGCAGCTAATGCGGGAGGCTTTGGCCTTCGCCTTGGCGAGAGCCGGAAGAAGCATGCCTGCAAGGATCGCGATGATGGCGATCACGACGAGGAGTTCGATCAGCGTGAAGGCGCTGAAACGCTGTTTACGGAGACGGTTCATAGGTGTTTTTGTGTGTGACGGAGCTAAGTTGCGCGACACTAGTGATCGCTCACTTTTTGTGTCAACGCCTTTCCACCCTTCCTCTAAGCAGTGCCAATGCCAGAGTCGGAAATTGCCTGGCCGAAGGCGAAAATGGGCTGATTTTGTCCGGCTGGCGTTTCCGAGCGTGTGAGTTTTGGACACCCTGCGTGAAGTTCACGCTCCCACCCGAATGTCCGCTTGCTCAGCCGTCGAACTTTGGGTTTATCGGCTCGCCATGCGCCTTCGTAACCTGCTGTGGGTTTTCGTCTGTCTCAACTTCGTCAACTTGGATCTGCTCGGCCGCGACTTAAGCTCGCTGGGCCAACGGATTCACGGAACCCACCGTGCGCCTGGGGCGGTCACGGATGCCCCCTATCTACAGGAAGTGAGCCGCAAGGTTTCGTCCGCCGTCCCCCTCACCAGCGTCGCCCGGCACGGCGGTGAGGTCTTCGCTGGTTCGGCCAAGGGAGTATTGCGGCTCGCCGGCCAACAGTTCGTGGTCGACGCGGCGCTGCCCCAGCTCGTCCAACGCCTCGTCACCACCCCGGGGAGTCTCTGGGCCATCACTTCACCTGGCCTGCATCGACACGACGTTTCCGGCTGGAAACAGATCTCGTCGGCCGCGGTGACCGATGTCGCCGAGTTCCGCGGCGACGTGCTGGCCGCCGTCGGCAACCAACTCTGGCGTGCGCGGGGCGACGCCTTGGAACTGCTGTCCACGAACAAGGCGCGCTTCGGCCTCACGCGCCTCGTGCCGCACCATGAGACGCTCTACGTCCACGGCCCGGGCCGGCTCGCACCGTATGCGTTCGGCGCGTTCGGCGGCGTGGATGCCTACACTTGGCCGGCCGACCTGAACTGGGACTGGGGCACGCTGCCGTCGCCGAACACCCGTGACGCGTTGAGCGTCGGCCCGGCGCTGTATCTCGCCACCGACCGCGGCCTCGGCGTGCTGCGCGGCATGTCGCTGACCCAACTCCGCGGGGAGCAGGGCCTGCCGTTCGAGGACACGCTCTGCCTCGCCGCCGGCTTCACCAACGACTTGTGGATCGGCACCTCGCACGGCGCGATCCGGCACGTGGACGGCGACTTCCACTACTTCGCCGGCCAACGCTGGCTGCCGGGCGAACGCGTCAACGCCATTGCGGTGAGCGGCCGTTCTGTCTATCTCGCGACCGACCGCGGCCTGGGGATCATCGACTACGAACCCTACACGCTCGCGAAGAAGGCCGCTTACTACGAACGGCACCTGGAGGAATGGGGCCAGAAGCGCCTCGGCTTCGTGCACAAGCTGGAGTGGGACGCGCCGACCAAGGAATTCGTCCGCGAGGTCAGCGACAACGACGGCGGTTACACCGGCAACTACCTCGCCTCCCAATGCTACCGCTACGCCGTCACCCAGGATCCCGCCGCCCGGCGCGAGGCGACCAACACGTTCCACGCCCTCCGTTGGCTGGAGGCGATGAGCGGCATTCCCGGTTTCCCGGCACGTTCCGTCTGGGCCAAGGGTGAGCGCGGACATCAGGCCGGTCACGGCTCGGGCAACTACGCCGCCGAGTGGCACGACACGGCGGACGGGAAGTTCGAGTGGAAGGGCGACACGTCGAGCGACGAACTGTGCTCCCTGTTCTATTCGTTCAGCCTGTTCCTCGAACTCGTCGCGCAGGGCGATGAAGTCGCGCAGGCCAAGACGCACCTCGCGCGGGTCGCCACCCACCTGATCGAACACAAATGGCAGCTCGTGGATCTCGACGGCAAACCCACGCGCTGGGGGCGTTGGGATCCGGATTACTTCCTGACCGACGAGGGCAAATACGACCGCGGTCTCCAAGCGGTTGAGCTGCTCTCGTTCATCAAGACCGCCGAGGTCCTCACCGGTGAGCCCAAGTTCGCCGCCGCCTACCGTGAACTCGTGGCGCTCGGGTATCCCGGCTACACGCTGCGCGCACGGAACACCTTCCCGCCCGACAGCGTCCTGCACTTCCTCGATGAACTCGCCTTCTGGAGTTACTGGAACCTCCTCCGCTACGAGCAGGACCCGGAACTCCGCGCTCTCTACCGCCGTGGCTACGAACGCAGCCACGAAGTCGTTCGCGTGGAGCAGAACGCTTGGTTCAACTTCCTCTACGGCGCCCTGACCGGCCACGACTGCGAACCCGACCACGCCGTCGAACACCTCCGCGGCTGGCCGCTGGATTTGCGCGCGTGGTCCTACCAGAACTCGCACCGCGCCGACCTCCGCACGCCGCCCGGCTACGTCGCGCTCAAGGGTGGCACGAAGACGTTCCCGCCCCGTGAAACCGAACCGCTCCGGCTCGACCACTGGCTCATGCAGGCCGACGGCGGCGCGGGCGGCAATGACGTGGTCGAACCCAGCGGCTGGCTGCTCGCCTACTGGCTCGGCCGCTACCACGGTTTCATCGCCGCCCCGACCGCGACCGACCCGCAACTGCTCACCGTGGAGCACACCTACGGCCACGAACTGGGCGCGAAACCGTATGTGGGGCCTGGAAGGCCGCCGGGATTTTGAAGTCGGTGAACGGCGTTGCTGAGCGCGCTTTCACTGAATCTCGTTCCTGTTCACTTTCCCGACTTGAAGCCTCCACGTGGGCTCCGGACGGTTGCCGCGTGTGCGTTCCTGGTCGCTGGTAGCCTTTATGGCTGGTATCGCTGGACCTGGCCTTACGGTCCAAGGCCGTGCCAACTGCCCTGCCTCATGTCTGCGTTGCTCGGCACCGCCGCGGATGACAATGGGCGCTTTCCTGAAGACCTGTTCTCCACCAACACGATTGGCCAGCTTCGAGGTTGGGGAATTGGTGGCCAGTTAGGGGGGGATTTCCGGCGACATACCGGAAACCTTGCGCCGGATCGACGCGGGTCTGCCTTTGGACGCCAATGTTTAGAGTTTGGTCTATTGGCCGGGCTTCCGCGCCGATGACCCCGCCTAACTCGCGATCATCTGGGACCGCACCGAGGGGGCTGGCTGGCAACGCTTTCCGGTCGCAGAGAAATGCGGTGGGTTTCGCGAACGGGACTCACGGCAGCCTTCCTGAAAACGCAGGCGGAACTCCGTGCCCACGTCCTCGCGAGCCGGACCAATCCACCGGTCCCGGCCGTCTTCAAGCCGGCGGACTGAGTCCCGAGGATTGGATCGACTCGCGACTCGGAGAGTCGCGCTCCCGACGGAATCACGTTCTCCAAGGCGGACACCTCCTTTCCCCCGCCCGCTCCTCCTTCCTGCGTCGGGAAGAGAGGGAGCCCAAGCCAAGGTCCAATTGCACCCTTCCCGCGGCCCCTTCATCCCGGGCTTGGCACCGTCGTGAACTTCCCGGCACACTTTTCCGCCGCCACCACCCACCACTTCCCGAGAAAGGTAACTCCATGAGCAGCGTCCGCGTCCTCGTCGGCACCAAGAAGGGTGCCTTCATCCTCACCGCCGACGGCCAGCGCCGGAATTGGCAGATCACCGGTCCGCACTTCGCGGGCTGGGAAATCTACCACCTCAAGGGCTCTGCCCTGGACCCCAACCGCCTCTTCGCCTCGCAGTCGAGCGGCTGGTTCGGCCAGATCATCCAGCGCTCCGACGACGGCGGCAAAACCTGGAACCCGCCCGGCACCAAACCCGAGGACCTCATGGGCCCCGACGGCATGCCGAACGGGAAGAGCAACGAGTTCCGCTACGAAGGCACCGTGGGCACCCACAAGTGGTATGACGGCACTCAGCATCCCTGGGAGTTTAAGCGCATCTGGCACCTCGAACCCTCGCTCACCGATCCCGACCTCGTGTATGCCGGCGCCGAGGACGCCGCGCTGTTCCACTCCCGCGACGGCGGCAAGTCATGGCAGGAATTCGCCGGCCTGCGCGGCACGAAAGGCGCCCTGTGGCAGCCCGGCGCCGGCGGCATGGCCGTTCACACCATCATCCTTGATCCCCAGAATCCGCGCCGCATCTACGTCGCCATCTCGGCGGCGGGCGCCTTCCGCACCGATGACGGCGGCCTCACCTGGAAGCCGATCAACCGCGGCCTGAAATCCCAATACGAGCTGCCCGATCCCGACGCGGAAGTCGGCCACTGCGTCCACCGCATCGCGCTGCACCCGTCGCGCCCCGACGTGCTCTACATGCAGAAGCACTGGGACATCATGCGCAGCGACAACGCTGGCGACCAATGGAGCGAGGTCAGCGGCAACCTGCCCACCGACTTCGGCTTCCCGATCGATGTCCACGCGCACGAACCGGAGACGATCTACGTCGTGCCCATCACCAGCGACTCGCTGCACTACCCGCCCGACGGCAAGCTGCGCGTCTATCGCAGCAAATCCGGCGGCAACGACTGGGAACCGCTCACCAAAGGCCTGCCACAGCAGGACTGCTACGTGAACGTCCTGCGCGACGCGATGGCCGTGGACACGCTCGACACCTGCGGCGTCTATTTCGGGACGACCGGCGGCCAGGTCTATTGCTCGCCCGACGGTGGCGATTCGTGGCAGACCATCGCCAGCCACCTGCCGCCCGTGCTGTCGGTGGAGGTGCAGACGCTGCCGTGAATCCTAACGAAGCATTCGTATGTCTTGGAACCTGATCATCTATCAGCCGGGCAACCCGTCCGGACAAAGCAAACCCCTGGGTCGGCTTGACCGCGTGAAGGAAGCCTTTTCCTCCGTGTTCCCCGAACTTGAGTGGGAGTCACCGAATGAGGCCACGCTTCCCATCGAAGGTGGCTTTCGCCTCGAACTGACCGAACAGGATGGACTCGTCGTCGATGTTTCCACACACGGTGGCTTCAATCACCTCCAGCAATTTGCCGAGCTTTGTAAGCGCGAGGGTTGGCGGATGGCCGATGCGCAGGAAGGCGAGGACGTGGATCTGGAGGACCCGGTGCGTTGGATGGAGGAGCGTTGTGGATAGCCGTTCCCGCGCGAAGATCTTTCGTCGTCGCTAACAGACGAATTCCGGAAGCCAACGTCTGAAATGAAAGTTCCACGTGCAACCCCAACCCCTCATCTGCGTTAGCGACGTGGAAGCCAGCAGTCGTTGGTATCAGCGCGTGCTCGGCTGCCGAATGGCAAAAGGCCCGGCAGGGCCGGCAGAAAGTAGCCCCGGGCGTCAGCCCGGGGTAAATCGCCCCGTAGGGTCAGAGTCCCGGCAGGGGCGAATGGGCCCGAGTCTGCCACCCCCACTCGAACAGAAGCTGTCAGTAAACCCAACGTTGAGTTGGCATTATCCGCCTTATGTATTTCTGGAACATTGATGAGCTCAAAAACGAAATGACTGCGCGTCCATTTTCCGAACGGGAAATGCTGCCCTACTTGATAGTGTTCGTTGTTCTCTCTACTGCGAGTTCCTACATCACGACTGCTCCCTCTACCGTGTGGGACGGCCTTGGGGCAATGTGGAGTATCGCTCTCGCAGTGGTTGGCACCATTTACATTTACCGACAGAACGGTGGAGCGAGTGGCCGGCATTTCCTTCAGCGATACTTCGCAGTGGGTTGGGTCATTGGGCTGCGTTGCCTCGTCTTTGTCGGGGGTGCTGCCATCATCTTTTTCGTTACGCTAGACTGGATGGGGGGCGTTTCGGAAAACGCGAGCTGGCCTGAGTTCCTGTTTGGTGTGGTAGCCGAGACAGCGTTCTATTGGAGGATTGGCCACCATATCCGAGACGTTGCGCTCAGAACACCGATGGCCTGAACATATCACTGTCTTGTCTTTAGATCTGGCAAATGGCCCGTTAGGGCTGACAGAAGGTAGGCCCGGGCGTGGGCCCGAGGTAAATCGTCCCCCAGTGGTAGCGCCCCGGCAGGGGCGAAAGAGGCGGATTCTGCCGCCCCTGCCAGGGCTCTACCGTTTCTCCTGCTTGTTCACCCCGGGCTCACGCCCGGGGCTACGTTCTGCCGCGCCTCCGGCGCTGATGACGGCAACTCCATCGCTGCCATGATCCGCGTCGTCCTGCCCTACCACCTCCGCAACCTCGCCCGCGTGGACGAAGAGGTCACCTTGGACGTGCCCGAGCCGGTCACGATCACGGCGACGCTCGACGCCTTGGAAGCGCGTTTCCCCATGCTGCGCGGCACCATCCGCGACCACGGGACGCTGAAGCGCCGGCCGTTCATCCGCTACTTCGCCTGCAAGGAAGACCTGTCGCTGGAGCCGGCCGACACCGTTTTGCCGGACGCCGTCGTCGCCGGCACGGAACCCTTCCTCGTGGTCGGTGCGCTGGCCGGCGGCTGAAACCCACATGAGCCAACCCACTGACAACGCCTTCGTCGCGCTGCTTCGCGGCATCAACGTCAGCGGCCAGAAACTGATGCCGATGGCCGCCGTGCGGGAGCACTTCACCGCCGCCGGCTACCGCCGGGTGCAGACCTACATCCAGAGCGGTAACGTCTATTTCGAGACCCGCGTCCGTGACGCGCGGAAGCTGGAAACAGACCTCGGCCAACTGATCCGCACTGCCTACGGCTGGGAGGTGCCGGTGATGGTCCGCAGCCTCGCGGAGTTGGCGGACATCGTCGCGCGGAGTCCCTTTGCCGCGCCTGACCGGAGTTGTGAGCAGGTTTACGTGGGATTCCTCCGCGGCGTCCCGCCGGCCGCCGCCGCGGCCGATTTGGTGGCCCGGAGCATGGCGACGGACCGATTCGTGGTGGACGGCGCCACGCTCTACGTCTGGCAGCGCAAGGACGTGCCCAAGAACCTGCTCGACAAGCTGAACCTCGAACGCCTGCTCCAGACTGACGTGACGCTCCGCAACTGGGCCACCACCGTCCGTCTAACCGCTTGGCCCACCGTGAAAACCACCGCATGAACGGATCCGTTTCCAACTCGGATTCTGCTGGGCGGGGCCGCCGGGAATCCGGGATACAAAATGATCCGGTTCGGTGTCCTGAATCACCGCGTTCGTTCGTCAGGGTTGTGGCATTTGACCGTTCAAGTTCTCCTGACCACTTCCACGATCACTACTGCCGTGTAGCCCTACCTCTGCTTCGAAGGCCGCTACGAAGCGGCCCTTGAATTCTACCGCCAGAAGCTTGGCCACGAAGTGCTGGCGCTGATGCGTTTTAAGGAATGCCGGCTCCCGGTAGGCCAATCCGTTGGGCAGCCTTCATGCCGTCGGAAGCCGGAACTTCGGCGACTGGCTCAAAAAGCGCACCGGGTTCTGGTAAACCACCTTGTCCACGGCCTCGGCGGTCCAGCCGCGGCGGCGCATTTCCAGCGCGGTCTTGGGAATCGCCAGCGGGACGCTTTCGCCCCAGTCGCACGCCGAGTTCATCCAGAGCCGGTCGCTGCCATACACGTCGAGGATGTCCACGGCGCGGGCCGGCGTGCATTTGCTGATCGGGTAGAGCGTCATGCCCGCCCAATGCCCGCGGTCGAGCACCACCTTCACCGTGTGCTCCTCCACGTGGTCGATCAGCACGCGCTCGGGCCGGATGCGCGGATCGTTCTTCAGCACGTCGAGGATCAGGCGGGTGCCCTTGAGCTTGTCCTCCAGATGCGGGGTGTGAACGAGGATGAGTTGGTCGTGTCGCGCGGCCAGGTCCACGTGCCGTTCGAGCACCTTCAGCTCGTTGCGCGAATTCTTGTTGAGGCCGATCTCGCCGATGCCGAGCACGGTGGGCCGATCAAGGAACTCCGGGATGATCCCGATGACGTCCTCGGCGAGCTTCACGTCCTCGGATTCCTTGGGGTTGATGCAGAGCCAGCAGAAGTGGGGCAGGCCGTATTTGGCGGCGCGGGCCGGCTCGTATTCCGTGAGTTGGCGGAAGTAGTCGCGGAAGCCGTCCACCGACGAGCGGTCGAAGCCGGCCCAGAAGGCGGGTTCGCAGACGGCGGCGCAGCCGGCGGTAACCATGTCGAGGTAGTCATCCGTGGTGCGGCTGACCATGTGGCCGTGGGGTTCGATGTAGCGCATAGAGAAAAGTCGCCCAAGGGTTCTGTTACATCAAGCAACGCAATGACCGCCCAAAACCGTCGGGACTGGGGAAAAGTGTTTCGGCATCGATGTTCATCAGAGCCAACTCAGACAAAAGCTCACGGCGAAGTGATGAAGGGATAAGCAATTTCCGAAGGTAATTCTTCGGCTTGTCAGGCGATTTCTGCTGCGCCGACGCAACGAGGCTCTCACACGCTGGCTTCGTCAGATCGAAACCGAAGATGAACATCCCCTTTTGCTTGGGAATACGGTCGGGGACCAGATGCGGGAGTGTCTCTTCCACCCGAGATCCGTCGCAATGCTCGGCATAGGAATCTTCGTGCCCGCGGCTTTTGAAGCCTTTCGGGTCAACGCGGAAGCCGAGCAACTTATTGCGATCTCGGTTTGGAGCATCGTCAGGGTCAGCCGCTCTGAGCAGTTCACGGTGAATAGCCCAGACGGCAGCGAAGTTCTCTGACGCGCCTTGGTCCGGCGGTGTGAGGTCTTCGGCAGCGAAGAAAGCTGCAACCCAAGGTGACAGCGAAACATCAAGCAACCTTGTCGGAGCACTGTAATGCTGCATCCATGCAAGCCATTCCGTGGCGCTGTCGGTTGCCGGACGGAACGGAAACCAAAGGTGGGCACGCCGAGTGAACTCTTTATAGCACCGCTGCTCGAATGTTTGAATGGTATCCTTCGATTGCAGGCCATTACGCCTCGCGCAGCGGACCGCTGTTGGCTCCAAGAGCCAATTGGCGCATTGATGCCCGCGAAACAGCCATCCTCGAGTTTCCTCAAATTGCTGGCGCAGTTCGGTAAGCGTGGTGACAGGAACCTCAATCTCCTGATGTTTCGGATGAGTTTTCATCTTGTTTCTCCTGCTTGCCACCCACCGCCGAGCAACGGCACTGACGCGCACGCCGGGCCGCCATCCTTCGCCACGGCGTGGACGCGGGCCACCAGCGTTGCGTCCGTCTTCACGGCCTTGGCGATCTGGGCAGCCTTGAGGTCGCGCAGGTGAACCTTGAGCCGGCGGAACCGCTCGCACTGGCCGGCGCGTTCACTGGACCAGCTCAGGTAGAAGAACCGCTCCCCACGCTTGCCGTGGACTGCCGGGCCGGCGAAGTCGGGTGCGCCATCCAGGCTGGGCTTCACAGTGATTTCCGTAGCCCACGCCAGCGCGCCGTTGCCCGCGGGTAAACCCGCCTGGAAACCATCCTTGATCTGCAGGTCGACCTGGATGTGGCGCCGTCCGTCAAAACCCTCGAAGAGGTCCGCCGGCAGCGCTTCGCACACGAGGCGCACGCGCACGGTTGGCTCTGTGGTCTTGGTGGTGGTTGGCATGGAATCAAAGCTTCACCGGCTTCAAGCCACAGGCAGCGGCCAGCTTCTGCTGCCGCTCGTCGAAGGTCAGGAAATGCTTCAGCTTTAGTTCCATCGCACAGGCGACATGCAGCACATCGGAGGCCCGCGTGCCCAGCGTGGGCGAATGGGTCCGGCTCAATTCGATGGCCTGGTTCAACGCCGCCCGCAACATGACGGATGTCTGCTGAAGGTTTCCCTCCGCGAAGTCGTGATCCAAGGCACCCCAAGCTTCGATCGCCTTCTCCGACGAGACCTCTCCGCGAAACTGGGCGAGCCCGATGGCGTTCGCGATCTCGGCGCGCCCGTGATGGGTGACTGGCAGGGAACCGGGAAGCCGTGCGCGCCAAGCCACGATTGCACGTGAGCGTGGCTGGTGCAGGTAGAGCGGGATCAGTGCGCTCGGGTCCGCGTAAATGTCTTCAGCGGTCGCCACGGTTGTAGTCATGCAGGGCTTGGGCCGCTTCCGCCGACATGGGCTCCGGCCTCTGGGCCAGTAAGCGGGCCATGTAGTCCGGCAAGGGGGCTCGCTTCCTTGGCTTCGGCGTGATCGGTTCAATCACGTAAGCTGGCTCGCCGTTGTCGGTGATGGTAACACGGCCAAATTCCTCCAGCTTGCGCTTCACGGACCGGAAATCGGTGCGAAGTTCCCGGATGCTGGCGGTGGCGGTGTTCATATGCGTGAAACACTACTGTTTCACGCTGTTCGGTCAACCGGCTTTCCCCGGCCACGCGCCCACGGCGCCTTTGCCCGGAGCCTTGGCGATGGGTTCGGCCGTGGGATCGCTGAAGGCGAGCAGGACGGCTTCGGCGCGCTTCGGATCACCGTCCGCGAGATGTTTCATGGCGTCGCGGAACGCGGTCAGGCGGAAGTCGGCGTCGCCGGAACCGCGGTCCACGCGGTCGAGGAAGGCGGCGAGCTCGATGAGCTTGCACCGGGCGTCCATGAAGTAGAGGTCGAGCACTTGCTGGCGCGTCATAGGCAGGAAATTGACGGAGGAAACGTGGCTTGGCTTCACCACTGGCTCAAGTGTGAGTGTATTGGGGTGGGAGCGTTGCTTGCGTTCTTAAGGAGTGGCGTGTCCCTGTCGCAGCTTGGCGAGCAACATCACGATCCGGCCGGCGATGATCGCGGCGGTGATCAAGAGGAGAATGCCGCTGGCTTGAGAAAGGCGCCGCAGAGCGAGGGACGAGAGTTGGCTATGCCCGCGGGAAACCCCCCAACTGACGCCACCAAACCAAACCAAGCCGCTCCCGGCGACGCCCAAACAGAAGCACCCTTTGCTAGTCCACGAGGCTTCCATCGCCCCGTGCGCCAGCAGGGAGCCGGTGATGCCGATCCACAACAGCAGCACGCCAGGGTTGCCCAGCACCCGCACGAAGCCGGTCCAGAAGGCGGTGTGGGGATGCAGCTTTTGCTCCACGAATTCTTCCACTTTTTCTTCGCCGGGAATGTGGCCGGCCCGCAGGTATTTGATCGCGAGCCAGAGCACCAGCAGGAAGCTGAACAGCTCCATCGCCGCCCGCACGAACTGGATCTCAAACAGCTTCGCAAACCCGGCGAACGCGACGGCGCAATAGATCGTTTCCATGAGCACGGCGCCGATCGCCATGATGAATGCGCGGCGGAATCCGCGGGTGGCGCTTTCGTTGACGACGGTGACGTTGATGGGGCCGCCGAGCGCGGAGGTGATGAAGCCGGCCAGCAACCCCAGCCCCCCGGCGGTCAGCATGTCGGTGAGGGAAATCATGAGGCGGGGCAGGGAAAACGGGAAAAGCCGCCGAATCAGGGCGAGCCAGCCGGAGGGATCCCAGTCGGGAGCGATTTCTGGGGGCCGTCCAAATCGTCCTCGTCCGGGTCATCGTCCACTTCGATTTCCTTCTGCATCGGCCGCGAAATCCACGGGCGAATGAGTCCGTAAACGAGGTAGGCGGTGAAGACCAGTGGCGCGGCAAACGGCAGCAATTTCTGCCAAAGCACGATGACCGCCCCCACGACCATGACGACGACCAGGGTTTTCACGAAGGGGCGTTGGGTGCGCCAATCCAGCTTTTTGAAGGTCGGATATTTGACTTCGCTGACCATCATGACCGACAGAAAAACGAGGATGATGGGGAGGGCGTAACGCCAAGTGCCTACGCTGAACTCTTTTTCCTCCAACCAAAGCAGGAAGAGGGTCAGCGACGCGACCATGCCTGCGGCCATAGGAATGGGGATGCCCAAGAAATATTTGCCGCCCCCGGAGCCGGACATGGCGGCGAGGCAATTGAAGCGCGCCAGCCGGAACGCCCCGCAAATCACAAATAGTGACGCGATGAACCAGCCCACTTCGGGATGCTTCACGAACACATCCTTGAGCACGATGCGATGCACCAAAAACGCGGGGGCGACGCCAAAACTGACGATGTCGGCGAGCGAGTCAAATTCGCGGCCAAACGGCGATTCGAAGCCTCCCATGCGGGCTACCCGCCCGTCGAAGAGGTCAAAAATGCAGGCCAACAGGATATAAAGCAGGGCCTCGCGGATGACGCGGGGATAATTGGGGTCGAGCAAGTCCGCCTCGACGATGCGGGTGATGGCGAGGAAGCCGCAGAATAGATTTGCCGCCGTGAGCAGGTTGGGCAGCAGGTAGATCTTGAGCCGGGCGTCGGTGGTTGAGTCGGCGGCCGGCAAATTCTGCGGGTTGGAGTTCATGCTCGAAGTTTGGCCATGACCGTGGTGCCCCCAACCACCTTATCACCGAGCTGCACGGTGACTTCGGCGTTCAAAGGCAGGTAAAGGTTGGCCCGGGAACCGAACTGGATCAGCGCAATGCGTTCGCCTTTGGTCACGCGTTCGCCCACCGCGAGCCACGGAATGATGCGGCGGGCGATCAGGCCGGTGATCAGGCGAACGCCCACCGTGGCGCCGGCCGGGTCCGAGGCTTGGAAGCCGAGCAGCACGTTTTCATTAAACTGGGCACAGTCCGTCCGCATGGCGTTCAGAAACTTGCCGGGCGTATGTTTCACCAAGGTGACCTCGCCGGCCACGGGCGCCTGTTGCACATGGACGTTGAAAACATTGAGGAAGATGGAGACCCGGCGGCAGCGGCCACCCATCACAGTGGGCTCCTCGGTTTCGTCAATGACGTCGACCGTCCCGTGCGCTGGGGCGACCACGAGCCCGGCGCCGGGCGGGACTTGGGCGTCGGGGTCGCGGAAAAAATACAGGGTGAAGAGCGCCATCAGCAGCCCGAGGGCGCAAAAAGTCGCTGCCAACGCCAACCCGACGGTGCCCTTGGGCCAACCCAACGACACAAGTCCGACCAGAAAAATGACCACTAGAACGACCTTTGCGAGGATCGCGCCAGCGGCGGCGAGCGCTTTGCCTTTGTGCTTCACAGGCGAAGCTTAGGCGGCACGGCCGGACAGGGAAAGCGCAGGGTTTTCCAACCGCGAACCGGCGGGAGAAGCCGTTGGGGGCAGGCCAACTGCGATACGGCTGAGCTCAATCCGGCCGGCGCTGAAGTCGGCGCTAGGTCGGTGAATCGGACCGATCAGGCCAGTGGCCGGGGCGCGCGCAGGGGGGGCTCAGGCTGAAGAATGGCCTTTCCCGGCCCGCGAGATTCTGACCTATTCACTGCCCGCTTGCCCTGCAAGCGACTGTTTACACGCCATGAGTTTACCTACCGCCCTGATCAAACCCGGTGAAGCCGATCGTCTAATTGCTGGCCATCCTTGGGTTTACGGCAATTCGATTTTCCGCCTCACCGCCCCGGCCAAAGACGGCGACGTCGTCCAGGTGAAGGACCACCGCCAACGCTTCATTGGGGTCGGCTTTTACAATTCCCGCTCCAAGATCGCCATCCGGCTGCTCGACCGGGAGCGGACTGACTTCGGCGCGAGCTTTTTTCGCGAACGAATCGCGGCAGCGCTGGCCCTCCGCCGCAAGCACATGCCGCAAGCCACCTCTTTCCGCGTGGTCAACGCTGAGAGTGACTTCCTTTCCGGTCTGATCGTGGACAAATATGAGGATGTGCTCGTGTTGCAGACCAGTTCGTTGGGCATGGACAAGCGCAAACACCTCATCGTCGCCGCGTTGCTCGAACTCTTCCAACCGACGGCCATTGTCGAACGAAACGACATGGGTTCGCGGAAATTCGAGGGACTCCATGAATCCAACGCCGTGTTGCACGGTGAAGCCCCTGCGGAATTCACGGTGCAAATGAATGGGTTAACCTTTCGGGTGCCCGCGGGTGGCGGCCACAAGACGGGGCTCTATCTCGATCAGCAGGTCAACTACGCGCGCGTCGCCGAACTGTCCCAGGGCGCCGAAGTGCTGGACTGCTTTTCCTACCTCGGTGGTTTCGCGCTGCACTGCGCCCGAGCAGGGGCCAAGAATGTCACGGGGCTCGACCAAAGCGAAGAGGCCGTGAAGGCCGCTCGCACCATCGCTGAGGCCAACGGAGTCACCGAAGGCTTGAGCTACGACACCACCAACGTGTTCGACTGGCTGCGCGAAAAGACGGTGACCGGCCCCAACGAACGGCTCATCCCGCGCTACGACGTGGTGGTCCTTGACCCACCATCGTTTACCCGCACCCGTGCGGCGGTTGATGGAGCTCTGCGCGGCTACAAGGAAATCCACCTGCGGGCGCTGAAGCTGTTGAAGACCGGCGGCACGCTGGCAACCTTCTGCTGCTCCCACCACGTGGATGCACGCCTCTTTGAGGACGTTATTGTGGCCGCCGCCGCTGATGCTCACGTCATGCTTCGGCGGGTTCGAAGTTTCAGCCAATCGCCGGATCATCCTATCGTCCCGGCGATCCCCGAGACGGAATACCTCAAGGGTTTCGCCTACGAAGTCGTGCGGTAATCGGCCGTCGGCCGATTTTAAGTTGCCTCGCCCGGACGGGAAAGGCAGTGGCCGGCAGGTGTGGAGGCAACTCGGCGGGGCAAACGCTCGGCCCACTGCCTCCCGCCTCCCCGCCAAGTTGGGTGATAGGTTAGGCTGAACCCGGGTTGCCCCTCATTCAGCGGTGTTGCTTGCAGCGACTAACTGAGCGGTGGGGCGGTCTGGTTTTGAGCCCGGTTCTCTCGGGGCCGAGGCTGGTATTGCCGCGGGCCCAGTTTTACGGTTCGGCTTGCACGTCATGAAACGCATTCAGGCTTGGTTTCCGACCTTCATCTACTGTGACCGCCTTCAGCGCGGCGCTTGGCAACGCTTCAACCGGGAGTTGCTCAAGGAATGTCACCAACTTCGCGACTTCGACGAGGCGGGCCAAAAGTGGTCGGCCAAGAACTACCCGGGCGGCTTCACCACTTACGGTTCGATGGATCAGTTGCACCAGTTCTCGTCCACGTTCACCGAGCTCGAGGGATTCATCGACCGGCATGTGCGGGCTTATGCACGGGCGCTGGAATGGGACCTCGGCGAACGCAGCCTGCGGATGACCGACTGTTGGCTGAACATCATGCCGTTCCGCACCGCCCACAGCCTGCACCTGCATCCGAATTCGGTGGTCAGCGGCACCTATTACGTCGCCACGCCCAAGGGATGCGCCGGACTGAAATTTGAGGACCCCCGCCTGAGCAAGTTCATGGCTGCTCCGCCGCGCCGAGCGACGACGAAACCGGCCAATCAACTCTATGCGAACTACCCTGCGGAGGCCGGCAACGTGGTTTTGTTCGAAAGCTGGGTGCGCCACGAAGTGACCGCCAATCCGGTCGAATCCGAGCGTGTGAGCATCAGTTTTAACTACGACTGGGCCTGAAGTGGGCGGCGTGGGGCTAACGATGGCTGAGTTCCGCGGCTTGGCTTCACCCGGGACGCTGCTAGCCTGTGGCTGTCGCCATGAAAATTACTGCTCTCGCTTGGTTCGGACTGGCGCTGCCTTTGGCGCTGGTGGCTGCCGAAAAAAGGCCGATTGATACCTCCAAGATACCGCTGCCGGTGCCGCGCAAGGTGGACTTCGTGAAGGAGGTTTATCCGATCTTTAAAGAAGCCTGCATCTCCTGCCACGGGCCGGAAAAGCAGAAGGGCAAATACCGCATGGATTCAAAGGAAGCCGCGTTCAAGGACACGGACTACGGTCCGACCATTGTGCCCGGCAAGAGCGCGGAAAGCTCACTGATCCAGATGAGCTGCAATCTCATCGACGAGATGATGATGCCGCCGCCGAGCGACACCCCGGGCAAATCGGAGCCGCTTACCGGCGAACAAATCGGTATTTTGCGGGCGTGGATCGACCAAGGTGCCGAGTGGGTGGCGGGGGCAGAGGGTTACGTGAAGCCGGTGACCTTTGCGGCGGACATTCAGCCAATTTTCCAGCAGGCGTGTGCGACTTGTCACGGGCTGGAAGCTCCGCAGGGTGAATTTGTCGCTACCCAACTGGCCGCTGTGCTCAAGGGTGGCAAAGCCTACGGCCGAGTGGTTATGCCCGGGGCGGTGAAGACGAGTTCGCTCATCACCATCATTTCCGGGCTCGATGAAGACCTGCCCCAGTCGGAGAAACACCGGCTTAAGCCCAAAGAAATCGAGTTGGTGAAAAAGTGGATTGAGCTGGGAGCAAAGTAAGCTCGCGCCACGTGTGTTCGCGGTTGAGCCAGTTTGCCAGAGGGACCATTTACCGGCCGGCCGGGCGCCGCTCGCTTGCTGACTGAAAGGCGGCGACGGCATTGGCGATGCCATCTTCGCGATTCAGCTTTTGCGACAGCGTGCTGACCCGTTGTCTCAAACCGGCCTCGGCGACTGCTGAATTCAGCGCCTTAATCAGGCGTTCTGTGGTCAGCTTCAATCTTGGGATCGGTTTGGGGGCCGCCCCGAGGGAATAAAGTCGGCTGGCCCAGAAGGATTGTTCGCCTGAGTAGGGCACGGCGACTGAGGGCACGCCGGCACGGATGGCCTCTGACATCGTGCCCGCGCCCGAGTGGTGAATGATGGCTTTGGCTCGCCGTAGCAACCAAGGCAGCGGAACCCAGTCGGCCCGGAATACATTGGGCGGCACGGGGCTGGAACCGCCGGAAGACCAACCGGAGAGAATCACGGCTCTTTCACCCGTGGCAGCGAGCGCGGCGAGGAGCATGCGCTCCAGTCCGGCCGGGTCCGGGTCAATCAAACTCCCGAATCCAATGACGACCGGGGGCGGGCCGCTCTCCAAAAACTGCTTCAGGGCTGGCGGGGGATCGAAGTGTCCCGCCAAGTCAAAAAACCAAAACCCAGTCACATGCAGTTGTGCTGCCCAGTCGGCCGGTTGGGGAATGACTAGGGGGCTGTAGCCATAGAGGTGCAGCACTTTGCGGTCGCGGAGTAATTGACCCTGGCCGCCAAACGGCACGGGCGGAAGCCCGAGTTGTCGGCGCCATTGGTTGACCCAAATCCGGTCGGGCTGCCAGAACAGTTGCTCAATCGCGAAATGGGAGAGTCGATTAACGGGCCAAGTCCACGAACGGCGCAGCCGAGAGAGGTGGTGGGGCGTGCTGCCGGTGGGCTGCGTCGGATAAAGGGCCAACACGCCCGAAGGGATGCCGACGGACTCGGCGGCGTGTTGGAATGTCCCGATGGACGACAACACGAAATCGTGGCCGCGACAGAGTTCGACCTGGCGGGCCAAGTCCTCAGCCGCCGGCGGTTGGCGCCGGAACAAGTGCTTGAAGAGCCTTAGTCCCGCGGATTTGCCGATGGTTCCACGTTGGACATCACCCATGATTTCCCGGGGGTCTTTGCCCTCCATCGGAAGGAGCTCAAGCCCTGCCTTTTCTACCAGCGGCGCGAAAATGCGATGGGTTGAAAAATGGATTTCATGACCTGCCTGTTGCAGGCCGCGGGCGAGGGCAACGGCGGGCTGCACATCTCCGTGGGTGCCGACGGAACTGACTAGAATACGCATCGTGAAGCTGAAATTTGCCTCGCCCGGAGGGGTTCATTCGCGCACGGCTGCGGCGAGGCGGTTCTTTAATTCCTGAAGTAATTTGGCTTGGGCGGCATTGACCTCATCGTCCTTGAGTGTTCGGTCCGCCGCGCGATAAGTGAAGGCGTAGGCGAGGCTTTTTTGACCTTCCGGCACTTGTTTGCCGCGGAACACATCGAAGAGTTCCACGGTGTCGAGGTTGGCTGGTTTGGTCTGGCGCACGACTTGGAGCACGGCCTCATGAGTGGTGGTTTCCGGCACCAGCAGGGCCACGTCGCGTCGGCTGGAGGGGAATTGCGGCAACGGCTTGAACGACTTGGTGGCGTTGCGGCGGGCGAGTAGTTGGTCGAGATCCAGTTCGGCCAGCAACACGGCGTCGCGCAGGTCATGGTGTTTGGCGAGTGCGGGCAGGAGTTGCCCGAGCTGACCCAGATAAAGTTTGCCGCCGAGCGCGAGCGTGGCGGATTCAAGGAACAGGGCCGAGCTTTCGGCGCGTTGGGCGTAGCTCACGCCTCTCAGCCCGAGGGCTTCGATGAGTTCCTCGACGATTCCCTTGAGGTCGAAGAGGTCGCATTTGGCGTCCCGTTCCGCGCCGGCCCAAAAGCCGGGATTGCGGGCGCCGGTAAGGGCGATGGCCACGCGCCAGCCCTCCTTGGGTTGCCCCTTTTGGTGGGTGAAGACGCGGCCGATCTCGAAGAGCTGCACGTCGCTGCACTTGCGCGTAAAGTTGTGCCCCAGCGTGGCGAGTAGGCCGGGAAGAAGGGACGGGCGCAGGGCGTTCATGTCGCTGCTCAAGGGGTTGGCGAGCAGCACGATGTCCGCCGTTGCGGTTTTGGCCGCCGCATCGTTGATCAGGGTTTGACTCTGAGCTTCATTCAGCCCGAGGCCGGACAGAATCCGGCGAACTTCGGCGAACTGATCGTAAACTGGGTCGAACGGATGGGCTCCGACGGCGCCGCGCGGGGCGGTCGAAGGAATCTTGTCCACGCCATAGAGGCGGGCGATTTCCTCGATCAAATCGACTTCGCGTTTCAGGTCCACCCGCCAAGAGGGAATTTCCCAAACAGAGGTGCGGGTGTTCGCTTCGGCAGAAACTAATTTCAGCCCTAGGCTGGTCAGCATGGCCGACTGCTGTTCGGCGGGAAGGCTTACTCCCAGCAGGGCATCGCTCTTTTCGTGGCGGAGCGAAATCTGCTTCACCTGAGCTGATTCGGGATACGCTTCGACGACGCCTTCGACCAGCGCGCCACCGGCAGTTTCGAGGATGAGCTGAGCACAGCGGCGGCTCGCTTGCTCGCACGCGTTGATATCCGCACCGCGTTCGAACCGGTAACTGGCATCGGTGCGCAGCCCAAGGGTTTTGCTGGTGCGGCGAATGTTGGTCGGCGTGAAGTAGGCGGACTCGATGAGCACATCGACCGTGGCCGCATTGATCTCGGTGTTTTGGCCTCCCATCACGCCCGCGAGGGCAATCGCTTGGTGTGCGTCGGCGATCAACAGGTGCTCGGAAGAGAGGGTGTGTTCCTTGCCGTCCAGCGTGACAAATTTTTCTCCGGCGGCGGCCCGGCGAACGACGATGTTAGGGCGATTAGTCGTTCCGGTATCGGCGGCTTGGAAGGCGGTCCCGCCGAGGAGGTGGTAGTCAAAGGTGTGGAGCGGTTGCCCAGTCTCCAGCATTACGAAATTGGAGACATCCACCACGTTGTTGATGCTCCGCAGGCCGACCTTTTCCAAAGCTGACCGCAGCCAATTAGGGCTCGGCCCGACTTTTACCCCGCGGACGATTCGGGCGGTGTAGCGCGGGCACAAGTCCGGAGCAGCGAGTTCAATCCCCACCAAGGCGGACGCTTTTTCCGCCGCAATCGGGCATTCGGTGCCCGGCGTTTTCAATGGGCTCCCGGTCACGGCTGCGATCTCGCGGGCAATGCCGATGACGCTGTTGAGGTCCGGCCGGTTCGGGGTGACTTCGAGGTCATAGACCACGTCGCTGCCGCTGCGGCCGAGGTATTCGGCGAAGGGTTGGCCCACTTGG
Organism: uncultured Verrucomicrobiota bacterium; assembly: GCA_903821635.1. Taxonomy (GTDB): domain Bacteria; phylum Verrucomicrobiota; class Verrucomicrobiia; order Limisphaerales; family UBA9464; genus CAIWAH01. The sequence continues at coordinate 68,724 of CAIJLV010000138.1, forward strand.
GCGTCCTCCCGCAGGATTAGTAGTCCGTCTTCCCTCCGGTGGCCGATCGATTCCGGGTCGAGACCGAGTTCCTCGTGGGAACACAGCATGCCGTGTGACTCGACGCCGCGAATTTTGCCCACCTTGATGGTGAACGGCTCTGGGGCGCCCGGCTTCAGCGGCAGGGAGGCTCCGGGGAGGATCAAGGGCACTTTGTCGCCGGCCTTGAAATTCTGCGCCCCGCAGACGATCTGGCGTTCACACTGACCGTCGTGGACCCGGCAGACGGAGAGTTTGTCCGCGTTAGGATGTTTGTCCCGGGTGATCACTTGTGCGACCACCAAACCGGCGAATTCACCGCCGAGTTGGGTGACGCCTTCGACCTCTAGGCCGAGCATAGTGAGCCGCTCGGTGAGTTCTTCGGCCGACCAGGTGAATTCGACGTATTGTTTGAGCCAGTTGAGAGTGACCTTCATGAACGCGGAAACGGGGGTGAACAGGGTTTATTGACGAACGAATCAGGGCTTAATAACGCCAGGCACGGGGCTGGCGGCTTGCGGAAAGGCCCGGGGAAAATCCTCGCCCAACAAGGCGGCGACCGTGGCGGCGACTTGGGCTTGCTTCACGAGCGGGGTTTGGCTGCGCTCGCCCAAGGCCGGGGTATCGGGTCCAAGCACCGCCAACCACATGTAGGACGACTCGGCGATCTCCCGGCCGTGATTTTTCCATGCGATCGGGGTCGGGCCGCGCCCGTGATCCGTCGTGATGACAAAGGTCGTGGAATCGCGGTATTCAGGCTGGGCTTGGCAGCGGTTCCACAAATCGCCGAGGAAGCGGTCGAAGTTGTGGGCGGAGCGCAGGTAGCGTTCGCCTTGGCCCTCATGCGCCCAGTCATCGGTTTCGCCGTAGGAGACGAAGAGTGCGCGTGGTTTCAATTCGCGGAGGGCGTGTTTGGCGGCGTAACCGACAAAGGTGTCGAGCAGCACTCCGGACCAGATGGTTCGGCCGTGTTCGACCATTTCGGTCAACGCTTCCGGCACGGGCAGACGTTGGGTTCCCGGCGGCACCTCGAAGCCGCTCCAGATGGGAAAGCCGGCGCGGGGAGCGTTGAGAATCCAAGGCAGCACATCCCAGTTCACCACGGCCGCCACGCGCCCGCGGAAGTCGGCTTTTGAATTGAGCCATTCAAAGACGTTGGTGTTGGCGTTCAGCACCTTGTCGTTGCTGTCGATCTTTGGGTCGGGATAGCCCGTCAGGAATTCATTGTAACCGGGATAGGAAAAATTCCGACCGTTGCTGACCCGCACTTCGCTGCCCTTGGTGCGATTGCCCCAAAGCTGCCCCGATTGAGCCACTTTGCCCCAGAGAAACGGCAACAACACTTCGCGGCGGGCTTCCGGGGTAGCGCGCCAGAATTCCTTTCGTAGCGCGTTGGTGTTGCCCACGTTACCAAACTCCTTGCTCAACAGGAGTTCGTCCGCGCCTTGGAAGACTTCCTGCCAGCGCAGTCCGTCAGTCGTGATCAGGACGACATTGCGGGTCTTGAGGTCGGCGGCCGAGCCCGTCGTTGCAGCCCACCCCAGCAGGGCTAGGCACCAAGTGCTAAATGTGAGGAGCTTCATGGAAAGTCGGGATCAGAACTGCTTTAAAAACCGCACGTCGTTCTCGTAGAAGAGGCGGATGTCGGTAATGCCGTAACGGAGCATAGCGATACGCTCGATACCGAAACCGAAGGCCCAGCCGCTCCACACCTCGGGATCATAGCCCACGTTTTCAAAGACTTGCGGATGAACCATCCCGCAGCCGGCAATTTCCAACCAGTCCTTGCCCAGCTTCTTCACCAGAGCGTTGGTAAAATCGATCTCCAAGCTAGGTTCGGTGTAGCTGAAATAGTGCGGTCGGAAGCGTAGTTTAACGTCGTTGCCGAGCAGTTCCTTGAACACGGCTTCGACGGTGCCCTTGAGGTCGCCGACGGTGACGTTTCGGTCCACGTAGAGGCCTTCGATTTGGTTGAAGGTCGGGTTGTGCGTCGCGTCGGCGTTGTCCCGGCGATACACGCGTCCCGGCACGATGAGGCGAATCGGTGGGGGCTGCGACTTCATCACCCGGATCTGCACTGAACTCGTGTGGGTCCGCAGCAGCGGTTTGCCCGGTGCGTCGACGAAGAAGGTGTCTTGCGAGTCCCGCGCCGGGTGATCTGCTGGCGTGTTCAGCGCGTCGAAACAATGATACTCGTCCTCAATTTCTGGTCCGTCTGCGACCACAAAGCCGAGCCGGCGGAACGCCTTCACAATGTCATCCGTCACCTGCGTGAGCGGATGGAGCTTGCCCAGAGAGCGGCGCCGGCCAGGTAGGGTGAAGTCGGTCGGCTCTTTCGGCAGCGCCGCCCGGAGTTCAAGCTCGGCCCGCTTTTCAGCAATGGCCGCTTCAAGTTCCTGTTTGACGGCGTTGATGGCCTTGCCGGCGATGGGGCGCACATCCTTGGCCAAGGAGCCAAGCTCCTTCATCAAGGCGGTGAACTGACCTTCGCCGCCTAGATAGGAGCCTTTGGCGCGCTCCAAAGACGGTAATTCCTGCGCGGCGCGCAGTTCGATGAGCGCGGCCTGTTTGACGGACTCGATGCGTTCGAGCAGAGACATGAAGGGGAGAATCTGTCAGCTGCTGCCGGGAATCCAGCCGGGAAAAGCCGGGTTTTTGGGCGGGCCTGACGACCAATACCCGCACGGTTCGGCGGGCAAGTGGCCGTTTACGTCGGTTGCCGGCTGCCTGCGCGGATCGGAGTTGGGGCAAATCCAACCCGAGCAATCAGGGAGGCAAAAGCCAGTCCGCCAGCGGGGCGCAAAAATCACGCCGCTCGCCCCAGTCCGTGGTGGGTGATTTTGGTAAGTTGCCCCGCGGCGTCATACGTCCGCCACTCGCCGACCTTGGTTTCGCCGGCATACTCCCCCTCGTCATAGAGGGCACCGCTGGGATGATATCGTTTCCAGCGGCCGACCCGCGTCTCATGGGTGAACGCCCCAGTCTGCATCAACTGTCCATGCTCGCGATACCACTGCCATTCACCGTCCATGCGCCCTTGAGCATAGCGACCGGTGGCTTTCAGCCGTCCGTTGCGCAGATAAAATTTCCAAACCCCAACTTTTTCGCCGGCACTGTATTCGCCTTCAGCGGCCAGTTTGCCATCGGTAAAAAACTCCCGAGTCGGGCCATGTTTGACCTCGGTCGAAGCCGTTTTTTTGGCGGGAGCGGTTTTCAAGGTGGTGGGAGTCCTAGGTGGATCAAGGAACGCTGATCGCCCGATAAATTCGCGCCGCGGCGTCCTTGGCGCTGGCGTCTTGGATGTCTACGTAGGCGTCTGGACTTTGTGCCCGGCCGTGGCCGACCGGGAACCAAGAGGCGCCGTCGGTCGAGGCTTCGAGCTGATACTTGACGCCGGGTTCGCCCAGCACCCGGATAACGAAAGCCCCGCTCGGCTGGATCAGGCCGATCACTTCCAGCGTGGGGGGGATTTCTTCCAACGGTGTGGCGACGAGTCGGTAGTCGTCAAAAAGCATGAAGTTGTCACCTGGATTGCCGGGTTCGCGGATCAGCCAGACGGCGTCCACATCGCCGAGCGTGCGCGCCGAATTTTTGGTCGTGATCGCCAACGCATTGACGATCACGGAACCATTGAGCTTGGCCGTCCAGAGGTTCCGCTGAAAGTTCAACTGCACCTCGAGGTCGAACGGTTCCGCGTTTCGGAACAAGAACCCGCTGGGCCGCACGGGCGGCGCCTGCGTCGCGGTCCCGTCGTCGAGGATGGCGCTGATCTCCCGCGTTGCGTTGTCGAAATCCAAGCTGAACAAACGTTGCTCCGCGGCGTTGTAAAAGCTCCAACGGAAGGCGTCGGGGATCTGGCCGTCGGACGACGCCTCAATCTGGAACGCAACCGTAAATTGAACCACGGGCAGCACGTCGCCGACGGGGGCGAGATTGATCGGGTGCCAGACGTTGAAATCGGCCGTGGCGGCGGGCGCATTAAATCCAATGTAGGCGGTCTGGCCGTAGAAGCCGTCGGTTGGGCCAGGCAGGAGGCCGTTGCCGCCCAAGGCGACGGAGTTGCCCGCCAAATCCGTGGCGTAACCGATCCAGCTACTTTGACCGGCTAGATCATTTTCTGCGCTAAACCCCTCGAACCGTTCAAACCCCGTTTCATAGAGCACCCGGGAGCCGACGGGCAGCTCGGCGGCGGCCAGTCCGAAGGAGGCCATCCACAGCGCCGCGAGCGCCGAACCGGTAGTGGTATTTGGCGCGGCGGGAGACTTGTTCGCCCGGGGAACCGGAGTCGTCATTGGAAACGGTAGGATGGCCGGCGATTACTGCGGTTGAGTGCGCGGCGAAGCCGGCCGGGACGAGCCGGAGCGATCACCCCCACCGCCTTGGTTGGACGCCGCGGGCGGTGAGTAGCTGCGGGCCGGTGGGGCAGAATTGAACCCAGTGCGCGGAGCCTGAGTGGCTGGCTGCGCTTGCGGCCGGGCTTCAAAGCGGGGCTGCGCGGCGGGTTGGCTCGAAGGGAAAGCCGGCTGGGGGCGGGCAGTCGGCGCCGGTTGATAACGCGCCCCCAAGTCGGGCCGCGAAGAGACCGGCGGATTGGCTGGGGCCGGGGTGTCGCGCCGCACCGGTAATTGGGTTTGCGGCGTGGGCCGAGATTCGGCCCGACTGGACACTGGGCGGGTGCTGCTCGAGGAACTGCCGATCGGGGCCAGTTGTCCGGTGAGTCGATTGGCGGGCGTGCCGGGGTAGCTGGTCACCGGTCGGGTTTCGGTTGGGCGGGCGATCGTAGGCTGGGGGGCACGCGGGGCCGAAATCTCGGTTCGAGGGGCGACGACCGAGGGGCGGCTTTCGGAGCGCCCGTGCAACTGCGCCGCAGCTGCTGGGGTGCCGCTGGCCGGGGCTGCGATTCGAGTTTCCGGGCGGGCGGTGACTTGGCTACCGCGCGGCGAAGTCGTTGGTTGGATTTCCCGCCGCGGGACCGCGGTTGGCCGATTGGCGGAGCTGACGTTGCGACTGCTCACAGGCAGGTCGGAGCCCCCGGTCCGAATTTCTTGGCGGCCACTGCCTAAGCTTGAGCCGTCATTGCGGCCGGCCGGAGTGGCGCCGGGCCGATTCGAGTTGGGGTTGTTCGCAACTCCAAGACTCCCGGCCCCGCCCGAGAGGCGGGACGCGCTGGGTTGCGGGCGGGCCTCTTGGCGAGCAAGGACTGCCGCGGGCGGGCGACTGGCTGCGGCACTGGCGGCCAACGCGGGGCGATAAACCTCCAATCGTTCGGCTCGGCCGCCGGGCCGAAGCGCCAGCTCGCTCGCTTTTCCGGGCTGACGCGCGTTGGCCAAGGCGACGGGGCGAATTTCTTCGCGGGTATGTTTTTGGATCACTTCCCGGCCGACACCCTGATTGATGATGACTGTGTTGTTGTTGCCGACGACGTAGTTGTTGACCACGGAACTGCGGTGGTAAAGACCGACCAACTCATGCCGCGGTGCCCGAAAACGGTAGCAGTGTGGATCGTAGAAGCGGTGACGGGGCACGAAGCAGTAGTCACTGGCACCGAGTCCAAAGGAGAAGCCGACGGAGATGCCGGCGCCGTGATACGTCAGCCCGACGCCCGTGGCCCAGCCGCAGGCGGGCGGGAGCGGAGCCCAGCCAAAATGATCGTTACTGTGGCGCCAACTGACCCAAGAAGGTCCCCAGACGGTGCCGGGCACCCAGCACCAACCGCGGGCGGGCACATTGCACCAGCGCCCGTAATGGAACGGCGCCCAGCCCCAAGAGTAGTGGGAGTGCCAATACCAGCCTGAGGAAGACCAGATCCAGCGGCCGTTGTCACTATACGGCCGCCAGCCCACGCTGATGGTTGAGACGGTCGGTTGCCAGCACCAGCCGTAGTCACCGACTTCCACCCAAGTGCCATACGGGGAGAGCGACTGGTAGAAAACGTTGTAATTGACGGTGGTTGCCGGCTCGGCCGCCGGGGCCGGCGCTAGGGCCGGGGTTTCACCTTGGGTGGGGGCATACGGCACCGATTGGGGGGCGGGCGCAGGCACGGAGGCGAGCCCCACATCGGCTCCGGGTGCGTTGGTCAGGGCGAGTTTGGCTTCGGTTGGGGCTTGGGTGTCCGGGGCCAAATTTCCCGCCACGTCGGGCTCGGGCGGTAGTTGGAGGGCGGCCCCACCGAGCGCCACCTGACGTTTGAGCAGCGCGGCGATGACACTATCGGCGACGCCCAGATCTTTGAGGAAGATCACGTGCTCGACGGTGAGCGAATAAGGCGTTGCGATGGTGGCGACAAAATCAATGAGCACCTGTTCACCCAAGGTGTTTTGGGCGAGTTGCACGACCTCTTGAACGGGTGCGGGCAGTTCGGGAGGCAAAGGGGGCAGGGATAGCGGGTCGGCACTGGCGGGGGTATTCGTTGAAGCCGAATTTGGCGCGGCCGACACCGAGGCAAGGGCTACATTGGTTGCACGTTCGGCTGGTTTGTGGGGCGACTCTGCGGCCAGTGCTCGATCGGTCGGGTCGCAGCCGGTAACCAAACTGACCAACAAGGCTGAGAGGATCAGGAGTGTTTTCATGGCGTGCAGACGATTGGGGAGTGGCAAAGCACTGGCGAAGCGACGGTGGAGCTCAAGGCTGAGTGTGGGCCACGCCGAAGGGCGTTGGACGATGCGCGTTCACTTCGGGCAGGTTGACGTTTGCAAACTGGAGTTATTCAGGCTCGGCGACAAGCGACCGCTGGTCCAGTCGTTGTGTTGGTAAAAAACCTTGCGCTCGGCGGGCGGATTCCTATTTTCACCCCGCTTCACATCGGGCGCGGTTAGCTCAGTGGTAGAGCACTACCTTGACACGGTAGGGGTCACAGGTTCGAAACCTGTATCGCGCACCATCCGACGAAAGCAGTTCTAATTTTCCTCTCCGGTATCAGCCCGGATTCAGCCTGCCCATGAAGTCTCACGAACTCCTACGGGAGGTCCTCAAAACCACTAGTGCCAAACACGTTGCGGCCGAAATGGGGTTGTCCTTATCCCTGATTTATAAGTGGGCCGAGACGCCCAACGAGGACTTGGGCACCGGGGCCGCCAACCCGCTGGACCGCGTGGATCAACTCATTCAATGCACTCAGGACCCTCGAGTCATCCACTGGTTGTGTCAGCGAACGGGCGGTTTTTTTGTCAAGAATCCGAAGACGCATCATTCGCATCCCGACTTTCTGATGCCGGCAACCAACCAGATTGTGCAGGAATTTGCCGATCTCCTTGCGGTCATCGCCACCGCCGCCGGCGACAACCACATCGATCCCAGCGAGGCGCAGACCATTCGCCATCGCTGGGAAGATTTGAAGACGGTGACAGAGACGTTTGTCTCCTGTTGCGAACAGGGGAATTTTGCCCGCTTGCGGGATAAGGAAGCGGAGACGTTAAAGTCTTAAAGTCGCTGCGCTACTTGGCTGACGTCGGTCGCTTAGCGGTCGTGTTAGTGCTGATCGGAGGCGGAGTTTTCCTGACGCCCGACTGGAGTGGGGTGTAGTCCTCGCTGGGAATGAGCAACGCATCGCGGCCGATCCAAAATGCCAACAGGTAATCGACGCCCGGGTGCGCCACGAGGGAACCCTGCCCGCCTTGGAGTAGAAAGGGGGAGGCGGCCCACTGAAAAGGAGCCGGCGGACGTTCCCGAAAGGGCACGGCCAGTTTGGACCATTTGGTGCCGTTGGCTTCCAAGGTGGGGAGGCTGGCATCCTGCGTGAGATCTACGGGCTTGGCCCAACGAGGCGGCCAAGGGAAGTCATACAGCACCCCTTGAAACGTTACCGTCAGCGCGGTGCTATTGGGCACCCGTTCGAAGCCTTCCACGTAACAGCCACCCAAAAATGGATTCAGGTGTGATTCAGAGAGGCGCATCATTTCTGTCAGCCGCTCCTGAAACAGCAGTTTGCGGCTGGGTTCGCTGATCTCGAGCTTCGATAGCACGTTGAGGCTGGCCATGTTAAAGACGTTGGGGGCGTAGTCCGAATACTGGAGCACTGGGGGCGGAGGCATTTTCAAGAACTCGCCCGCCTTGGTCTCGAATTCTTTACGGAACCGCCCGGGGTTGATCGTGGCGGCGCTGCGCAGCAGGGCCGTGTGCAGCAGCGGGGTGAGAAAAGTGCGGTTGCCATGGCCGTCATCAATCCGCCAACCGTCCCGTTCGAGTCGGTCAATAATCAGGGTGACCGAGTTTGAAATCTGACTGCGGATCGCCTGATCACGGACCAACTGAAAGACCGTCATCAGCCCAAAATTGACCGCGGCGTAATGGTCGCGCGACGGGCCGCTGAGCCACACCAAGTCGCTGTGGGTTGAAGCTCCGGTAAAAGCCAGCTTGCCGAAGCCGGGGCGTTCCGGATCTGGCCCACCCCACCGGCTGTAAGTGGGTTGATAAGCGGGATCTTTGGCGGCACCGGCAAAGCGGGCGAGGTATCCGGGTTTGCCACTGACTTGGAGTAGTCGGTCGATGCCTTGGAGCGAAACGCGGATGTCGGTGAAGGCATTGGTGTCGCGCGTGATGACGTAGCGAAACGCGTGGGCTGCCAGCGCAAAGGCCGTCCATGCTGAACTGTCCTCGACCGCCTCGTATTGGACCACGGAGGAACGGTTGGTGTCGGCAAAACGGGCACTGACGATCAACCCGTTGGGCCGATGGTAGCGGCGCAAATCGGTGAGGTAAGCTTCGGCCCGCAGGCGCATGTCCGCCAGTTGGTTGGTGGACAGATCCGTCCAACGGCCGGTGTAACGGTCACGGGCGACGCCCTCCAAGACGGACCGCTGCCGATCAGTTAGTTCAGCCGGCGTCTCGCCGTGCGTCCCGACGCACGCCACCAAGAAACTGACCAAGGAGAGGACGAGAGTGCGGAACTTCATCGTGCCGCTAAGGTGCGGCGGGATAACTCACCGGGCAAGATTTCACGGTGACCGCCCACTGACCGCTCAAATAATTCGTCGGAACGCCGCGTGGTTGGTGGGGATGCCTTGGGCGTTAAACCCCTGTTCAAAGTCCGTTTTGATGGCGAGCAACTCGGCCGACTCCGTCACGCGCTCGAAGTCGGTGTTTGCTCCAAACACTTCGGTCATCTGTTCGAAATAATTCAAGTGGTCGGTGCGCAGGAAGACGGTCCCGCCCAGCGCCAGAGTGTTCTTCGCGTGAGTGGTAAAGGCGGCGTTGACCAACCGCCGTTTCCAATGCCGGCGTTTGGGCCAGGGATCGGGAAAATAAACGTGGATCGCCGCCAGGCTGCCCGCAGGAATCATGAAGCGCAGCACGTAGGATGCTTCGAGCCGCAGCACGCGCACGTTGGTCAGGCCGTCCCGCCGGGCTCGGCGGTCGATTTTACGCAACCGCCCCAGCAGGCGCTCCACCCCGAGAAAATTCGTCTGCGGCTGGGCGGTGGCGTAGCGGATAAGGAACGAGCCGTCGCCGGCCCCCACCTCCAGTTCGAGGGCGGCGGCATTGCCGAAAATGGCGGGAAAATCCAGCCGCTGCATGATGTCGGGCCGGAGATGATAAATCTCCTCGGACGGCAGGGCGGGCGATGTGGTTGGTGAAATTGGCTCCATCAGCGGAAGTCGAAACTCAACCTGAACCGAGGTGTCCGGCTCAAGCTTTGACCAAGAGGGCCAGTGAAGCGGTGTAGCCGTGCAGGAAGTTTTTGGGCCCGACCGGCCCCAGTTCGCCATTGCAGAAAAACCCCGCCACCGGCACCGGCCCGAGCTGCTCCTGAATCAATCCGGCATCATGGTTGGGCTTCCCGAACAGCCGCTGCCCCCGGCCGTTGCAAATGCCGACGATCCCTCCGTAAACCGTGGCCCCAGCCAACCGTTCGCGCGCTTGGCGGAGGCACGCGCTCAAGTCCTCCGTGGCCGAGGCGGCGTCGCGCCGGTGAAACTGGATCGTCTGCCCCGGGCGCGGCATAGCGCCAACCGCGATGACACCGTTGCTGGGGTCGGCGCCCAACAGGTTGCGCACTAGAAAATCGCCGCGCTGGAAATCTTCGTGATATTCGCTGCTGGCAAAGCCCACAAAAAGATTCCCTTGGGCCTTTTCTTTTTCGGCGTCAGTGAGGGCATTGAAGGTGTCCACCAGCACGCTATAGGCGGGGCGGTTGGCGATCTGTAGAATGAAATTTCGCTCGGCCCGGGTCACGGTCCAAGGCGCACCAATGGGCGTGCAACCCTGCGAGATGACACAGTCTACTTTCACGCCGCCGCTCACGCTCACGGCCACGACGCCCTCCTCGAAGACTTCGCCGTTGAGGTAAACTTGAGTGCGCTTCTCCTCGAAAATGCCCGACGCGAGGCCCCCGACGGAGGCCACCCCGGGATACGCTGTGTTCCAAGCCCGCAACCACGCTTCGCCGTCGATATTGAACGGGTCGGCAAAGATCAACCACCCCCGGGTGGCGGCTGGTTTAAGGCCGGTAAGCGCGTGCCAATCGCTGGGTTCGGAGCAGTCTTGGATGGCAGTTTGCTCGAAATGGACCGCATGCACCTCGCCCTCAGGGAGATGGAAAAGCTGCAACCCCAGCCCGGGTTGGTTCTCCAATTCCTCGCCGTTCACGATCAGGCTTTGACTCGAACATCCGGCCAGCAGGGGAATTCGCGCGTGCAGGCGGACGACTTCCAACACCTCGGCCGCGACGTCGAAGAAATCCGGCGTCATGAAGAGAACCCCCAGAGACACGCTCCCGGCGTCCAACTGCGCGCGCACCCCTTGGGCCCAGCGCTGGACGCGGGCTTCATCCCACGTGCCGGCGAAATGCGCGGCGACGGCGTGGCGGTTCTTCATGCGGCCCCACTAGTAAGCTGCCGCCCTCCGACTGGCCAACCCAAAGACCGCCGAGGCCGGACGAAAAACACCATTTTCGTTCCGAGCCGTCGGTCGAGGCAGAGCCCGCTATTGGTGGATAAACAAAAGATTAACGGCCGCGTGGACTGCTAATTTGGAGTGGGCTCGGTCAACTCTGGACCGGGAAAGCGATTGCGATGTTGTGATCGGAACCTTAGTTTTTTGCCGACGGCTAATCCCCCTGCCGTCAGTTGGATTTCCCCCATGACACCGAAATCCCGTAAACACCCGGCGCCGTCGCGGTCGTTGCCCCCTGTGGAACGACCCACCAAACCATCCCCAGTTTCTTTGAAAAAAGCGTCTTCCTCCCCGCCCCGGGCGACGAAGCGGGCCACCCCCGCGGCTAAACCTAAGCCAACCGTTCAAGCCGAATCACGCCCCGCCAAGGTCGAACCCATCCGGGCGGCCCCAATCAAGCCGGTCGGGGGTGTGAAAGTGCCGGCGAAAGCCCCCACGGCGGCCCCGAAACCGCGCGCTCCCCGCTCCCCGGCCTCCACTTTGCCCCCTAGCAAACTGGCGCCTGCGATTGCCTCCCCGTCGAAGTCGGCCCCGCCGCTGGCGCCGGTTCCGCCCCGGCCAACGCCCAAAACCTTGTTTGGTCGCCCGGCTTGGCCCGACCCAAAGATTTCCCCGACGTCGCCGTCCGCTCCGAAATTGGCTTCACCCGCCCAACCGGCAAAGCAAGGGGGGGCGGGGCCCGCTCAGCGAAAAGGCGCGCCCAAAATCGAAGCCCCGGCCCCATTGCCCAAGCCAGCCCAGCGCCCGTTGCCTCCACCCCAAGCGGCGCCGCTCAAGCCGGTTGTCGCCCCGGTCGCGGTGGCGGTTAAAAAAGCTCGCCCGGCTGCGTCCCCGCTTGCGTCCAAGCTAGAGACCAAGGGGCCGCCCAAATCCACGGTCAACCTTCCCCCGGTCGCGGTTGCGATTCGGAGTTCGGCCCCCGCGGGAGCCGCCGTGGTCGCGGCCTCCGTCAAGGTCGGGCGTCGGGTGCGCAAGCCCGGCAAGAAACCGCGCCCGGCGGCCCCTGAGTTGGTTACCCGCGTCACGGCGGTGGTTTTGTCGCCGGCGGCCCCAGCGTCATTACCGCGTCCGGTCGCCGCCCAACCGCCCAGCGTAGCCCAACCGAAAGGCGGGTCAGTCAAGCCGCGCGCTCCGGTCGAAAAACCTTCGGTAGCCTCGGAAATTGCGCGCCGCCTGCCCGGCCTGTTTGCGGGGTTGCTCCGGGAAAAGACACCTCGGGTAAGCATTCCTGCGATCTTGCTCGAAGGGGATGGCTGTCCGCGCCCGCCGATCGCCCCCGTTGAGCCTAGGGTGTCTCTGGTTCCGGCCGCAGGCGCGCCGCCGATTGGGGCGCAACCGTTTACGGAACCCACTCGAGACGAAGCGCCGGGCGCACCCGCCGCGTGGATCTCGGTGCCAGCCTCGGCTGCGGAACGACCGAATGATTCAGCCCCGGCCCCCACCGGGCCGCCGGCAACGGCCAGTGCGCCCCCGGTTTCCCCGGCAAGCTCCAGGCGCGTTGATTTCCCGGCGTCGGGTTCGCTCTGGCTCACGGCTCGGGATCCCTTTTGCGTTTGCGCCCATTGGCAGCTTGATGGGGCAGCCTTGGCGGCGTTTGCCGAGGCACATCCGGGTGGCGCTTGGTGGCTGCGACTGCGCGCGGTTTCGGCGAGCGGTTGGTTGATGGATGAGCAGTTGCTGCCGTTGGCGGTGGCTTATCGTTTCATTCCGGTGGTTATGGCTGGCTCCGGTTACGTGGCGGAGATTGGTTTTCGCTTTGCCGATGGCGGTTGGCGAGGCCTGGCTCTGAGCCTGACAGCGACCACGCCGCCTGATGCGCCGGCGGATTTTTCGGCGGAAGTCGCGGTGGTGCGATCGCCTGCTGTCCTCGTCGTTTCGGACGCACCGCGGATTGGCCCAACGGAGGAGCCGAGGTGGGTGGGGGCGCCTGAGCCTTTGCCTGCGCCTCCCCAAGCCGTGCGTCTGACGGCGCTCGTTTGGGAACCGGTCGTGCACCGGGAGGCACCGAGTTCCGCCGGGGTGGTGGAATGGCAGGCCCGCGAGGTTGTGGCCGAACTGCCCGCTGAAGTGGAGTTGGCCCGCGCTGCCGGGCCGGTTCCGCCCAGCGCTGCACTCGCAGCCGGCCTCGGTTTGCCGGCGAGTGAGGTTTTGGCGGCGCCGGCGCCCGCTGGGCCGTCGAGCTTTTGGTTCAAGGTCAATGCCGAGCTAATTCTCTACGGCAGCACGGAGCCTGATGCGCGGGTGACGATTGCTGGCCGTCCGGTGGCGCTGCGGCCGGATGGCTCGTTTAGCTTCCGTTTTGCCCTGCCGGATGGCGATTTCACGCTGCCGGCTATCGCGGTGAACGCCGCCGAAACTGACGGTCGCACGGCCCAACTGAACTTCACGCGGGCCACGGAGTTCACGGGTGAAGTCGGCTTGCATCCGCAGGACGCTTCACTGCGGCCTCCGGTGGCCGCGGCGATCGCGTAGGCTGGGAGCACGGCTCTCCGGAGCCGTCCGTCGGCGCGTTGGGGAAAGGCCCAGCGCGACTTGGCGAGGCCTGTTCCGGCGGGCGAGGGGCTCGTTACGGCATCACCGGCTGCACCCAAGCCGCCTCGGTTTCGTCCTTCGCGTAGGGATTCTCCTTCCGCTTGGACGAAGTGACCTTGGCGCGGACGTAGAGTTCGTCGCCGGTGAGTTGGTAGCTCGCCGTCGAGCCGTCCACCTGACCGAGGAGTTCGCCGACTTCGTCGCTGTAACGGTGCGTGAGTCGAAGCCTGTCGCCGGCGGCGTTGCGGATTGGCTCGTTATCCGGCTTGAAGCCGCGTCGGGTGCCGATGAACTGCGTGCGGTAGGTCACACCGGGTTCGGCGGCGATCTGCACGGTGAGCTGGTTCCCGTCGCGCCGCACGTCGCGCAGTGTTACGCCGGAGCTGGCGTAGAAGTCGCCGCGTTCGAGTGCTTCGACCAGCGTTTCTGGAGTGAGCTGCGCGGCCCGGACCACCACCCAACCGCGGCCGGGATTCGACTCCTTGAGTTCGAACTTGTGGTAATTATGCGAGTCGTCCACCGCGAGGCCGAACATCGGCGGTAACCCCAGCACCCCGAGCCGCCAAGTGAGCACGATGTCCCACACGCGCTCCATGCCGGCGTGGCCGGACTCTCCTTCGTTGTGGACGGACGGATGCCCGTTATACACCTCGAAGAAACGTTCGCCGTTCACCCGCATGAGTTCCTCGGCGGTGATGCCCCAGCCGAAGTTTGGGTGATTGATGTGCGGGAACATCGGCTGGCCGGTTTGGCCCCGCTGTTTGAGCACCGAGTTGACGCTGTTCTGCATGACCTCCAGCACGTTGGAGCCGCCCTTGGGCTCGATGGGCTCGCGGAGGTTGGTGGCGTTGACGTGCACCGGCGCGGTCAGGTGGCCGCCGGTGATTTCCTCGGCCGGGATGAGCTGGAATTTTCCGGGCTCGTTCAGGAGCGGGAAGAATTCGCCGAGCGTCTTTAGTCGGACCTGATTGGTGCCCAAGCGCAGGCGTTCCTCCACCCACGCATCGCCGAACTTCGCCCGGTATTTCGTCAGCGTCGCGCCGCCGCCGCGTTTTTCCGTGGCGGTGAACCAGCGTTGGCCTTGGGCCATGACGTTGTGCTCGGTGAAGCTCAGGAAATGGTAGCCGCGCTCCTTATACCACGCCGCGATCATCTCGGGATAGTCGTCACCGTCGCTCCAGAGCGAATGCGTGTGCAGGTTGCCCTTCCACCAGCGGGCGCCCGAATCGGGTAGGAACTGTGCGCCCCGCGGCAGGCTGCCGGTGATGCCGGCGAGCAGGTTGAAGAAGTCCCGTTTCCGCTGGCTGCCGATCGACCAGTCCACCGGCACGCTCTGGAAGCCTGCGGCGAACTGCTCGCCCTTCTGCCGGAAATCGAAGTAACCCCAGCCGGCGCGTTCCGTGAGCGCGGCCGTAAAATTGTTCAGCGGCTGCGCGAAGTCGAAGTGGTCGTCCTCGTTAAACAGGATGGGCTTGGTCTTCCAACCCGGCAGTTCGCGGGTCTGGCGAACCATGGCGGCGAGCTGGCGCGGATCGTTCACGCCGTTGCCATGCAGCAATACGAAGTCGGCGGCCTTGAGCACGTTCGTGCTAGGCAGCGTGCCGCCACCGTAACTGGTGCTCACTAGGAACCGCCGGCCGTCGCGCTTTGTCTGGTGGACGCGGTCCATCAGTTCGTGGACGCGCGCGGGCTTCAGGATCGCGTGGTCGTAGCGCACGTTGCACTCGTTGTTGATCTCGATCAGCACGTTCTGCCAGCCCTTGGCGAAGAGCCAGTCCAGCGTGTGGTCCACCCCGCGAAGCACCGCGGCCTCGTCCGCCAAGCGCTCGTCTTGGCCGAAATAGTAGAGCCCGAGGATGACCACCATGCCGAGGTCGTCGGCACGGTTGAGGATTCGTTCGAGTCGGGCGAGGTAAGCGGGATCGAGCGAACCGTCAGCGTTGAAGGCGGAGTTGTGCCACGGCTGGGCCTGCGAATAGCCCTGCGGCGAACCGCCCTGCAGATTCAGCGTGAAAGCGAGCAGTCCGTGGCGTTTCCAGTCCGACATGGCGGCGAGAAACTCGCGCGTGTTCCGGTCGGCGTCCCACTTGCCGGTGTCGGGATACGCCCACTGGGCGGCGGTGGTTGAATTTCGGTCGTCAAAGGTCGCCTGCACGAGGCGGGCGTTGAGCAGTAGGCCCTGCACCTTGTGCCCCTGCCAGAACTGCCCGGCATACGTCGGCATACCGTTGATCAGGAACTCGTCGCCGGAGATCGAAACGACCGTCTGGCCGGCGCGGGCGAGGAGGAAACCCGCCCAAACGAGTCCACTCAAGAAACGCAAAACCGTGAACATGCCGCGAGCTTAGGCGCAGTGGCCGGCGTAGGGCGAGGATTCAGCCTCGTCTGTTTGGATGTCGACTGGCAGAAAGGTCCTCCCCCCGTGGGCCGCAGCATGATTTCCTCCGGCCATGCACCTTGATTCTCATCAGCATTTTTGGCGTTACAGCGCGGCCCAATATCCGTGGATTCCGGTCGGTTCGGTGCTCCAGCGCGACGGGTTGCCCGCAGACCTCGCCGAGCTTCAGCGACCACTCGGCTTCGCCGGTTCCATCGCGGTGCAGGCGCGTCAGTCGCTCGCCGAATCTCACTGGCTACTCGGCCTAGCGGATGCCGATTCGCGAATCAAAGGCGTCGTTGGCTGGGTGGATTTGCAGTCTGACCGAGTCGAAGAGTCACTCGCTGAACTGGCCGCGCATCCAAAGTTTGTGGGCGTGCGCCACGTCGTGCAGGACGAACCGGACGACCGCTTCCTGCTGCGGCCCGCCTTCCTGCGCGGAGTCGCCCGGCTTAAGCAGTTCGGCCTGCGCTACGACATCCTGATCTACCCGAAACAACTGCCCGCCGCGCTGGAGTTTGTCCGGCAGTTCCCGGAACAGCCGTTCGTGCTCGACCACATCGCCAAGCCGTTCATTCGCGACGGCACGCTGGCGCCGTGGCGGGAACAGATCCGGGAACTCGCGCAGTTCCCGAACGTGCTCTGCAAGGTCTCCGGCATGGTCACCGAGGCGAAGCCTGTCGGCTGGCAGGCGGCAGACTTTCGTCCCTATCTCGACGTGGTGTTTGCCGCGTTTGGCGAGGACCGCCTGATGTTCGGCTCCGACTGGCCGGTGTGTCTTCTCGCAGGCAGCTACGAACAAGTGTTCCGGCTCGCGGAAGATTACGTGGTGAACGTCGCGCAGTATTCCCCGGCCGCGCAGGCGAAGTTTTTCGGCGGCAACTGCGCAAAGTTCTACGGGGTATGTTGAGCAGCGAAGGCGCTTCCGGGGCTTGCTTTCAGCCGCCGGCCCCGCCGAGCGTTGGGAATGAAATCCCCGCTTCTGCCCCGCCGCGTTTGGCTGGGCTCCATGGGCGTCCTGGCGTTGTCCGCCAGCCAGCTTGTGGCCGACGCGCCGCCCCCGCTCTTTGTCGAGGGCTACGCCGGGCAGGTCAGCTACACTGTGGGCGAAGAGCTCACCCTGCACGTCGCCACCAGCGAAGAGGCGTTTTCCGTCGAAATCACCCGGCTCGGCGCCAAGCGGGAAACGGTCTGGACCGCCGCAAAGGTGGAGGGTCACGAACATCCCGTGCCTGAGAACGCGTCGTCGCACGGCTGCGGCTGGCCGGCGACCGTGAGGCTCCCGCTGCCCGCCGACTGGCGCACTGGCTATTACTTGGTGACGTTCCGCGTTCGCGATAGCGGTGGGAAATACGTGAACCGCAGCGCGCGTTCCGCAGAGAGTAGTTGCTTCTTCGTGCTGCGGCCGGCGGAGCCGGGTAAGAACTCCAAGATCCTGCTCCAGCTCTCAACCCACACTTACAACGCCTACAACAACTGGGGCGGCTTCAGCCTCTACGCTTACCACGGCCGTGGCGGCAACCAAGGCCATCGGGTGTCCTGCGAGCGCCCGCCCATGCCGCAGTTCGCCAATTGGGAACAGCCCTTCGTCGAATGGGCCGAGCGCAACGGCATCGCGCTGGATTTCGCCACCAACGGCGACCTCGAATTCCATCCGGAGCTGCTGAAGGCGTATCGCCTCGTGCTGAGTGTCGGGCACGACGAATACTGGTCCGCCCCGATGCGCGATCACCTAGAGCGCTTCATTACCGACGGCGGCAACGTGGCGTTCTTCAGCGGCAACACCTGCTGCTGGCAGGTCCGCAGCGAGGACGGCGGGCGTGCGCTCACGTCGTGGAAGCAGAATTTCCAGCAGGACCCAGTCTTCGGCGCCCGTGGCAGTCAGGCGACGCTGTCGTCCATCTGGAGTCATCACTCGGTGAACCGCCCGGAGAACCAACTCACCGGCGTGGGTTTCCTCTGGGGCGGTTACCACAAGAGCCATGGCCAACTCATGGACGCGAGCGGCGCCTACACGGTTCACCGGCCGGACCACTGGCTCTTCGCTGGCACCGGGCTGAAACGCGGTGACGAATTCGGCGGCAAGGACACCATCGTGGGCTACGAGTGCGACGGCTGCGAACTCACGTGGCGCGAAGGCCTGCCATTCCCGACCCATCGCGACGGCACGCCAGAGTCCTTCGAGATTCTCGCCAGCGCACCGGCCCAGTGGCATCCCGACGACTGCGAGTGGTATGACCGCTGGGACAACGGCCGAAAAGGCAACGCCGTGCTCGGAGTCTATCAGCGCGGCGGCACCGTCTTCACCAGCGGCAGCACCGACTGGGCGCACGGGTTGCGCGGTGGCGATCCCCTCGTGGACCGCATTACCCGCAACGTGCTGGAGCGGCTTGGGCGCTGAGGGTTTCGAGCCCTACCTCGTCAGCTCGGCGGCTACGGGGCGGGCGCCCTTACTTCAATCGCTTCACGAATTCCCCCACGAGTTTGGTGGCGACCTTGGCGCGACGCTTCGCTTGGGCCAACACTTCGGGATGGGTCACCGTCTGGTGTTTGCCGCCAAGCCCTGCGGCGGCGTTGGTGATGCAGCTCAGACCAGCGACGCGCAGGCCGCATTGCCGCGCGACTAGCACCTCGGGAACGGTGCTCATGCCGACCGCATCCGCGCCCAACCGGCTGAACGCCCGGATCTCCGCCGGGGTTTCATAGCTCGGTCCGCTGACCGCGAGATAAACGCCTTCACGGCACTTTGTCCCCGCGGATTTGGCGGCCTTTTCCAGCGCGGCATGGAGCTCGGGATCGTAGGCCCGGGTCAGATCCACGAAACGGGTCAGGCCGACCGGTTCTGGTCCGCGTAGCGGATTTGCGCCCATGAGGTTGATGTGATCGGTCAGCGCCATGAAGTCGCCGGGACGAAACTTCGGGTTGATGCCTCCCGCGGCATTCGTGACGAGCAGCGTTTTCACGCCGAGCGCGGCCAGCACGCGGGTGGCGAAAGTCACTTCCTCCAAGGTGAAGCCTTCGTAGAAATGCGCCCGCCCCTGGAGCACCGCGAGGGGCACGCCGTGCCAACGCCCGAGAAGCAGGCGGCCCGAGTGCCCGGACACCGCCCCGACGGGGAATCCCGGCAACTCCCGGTAGGCAAACGCACGCTCGACCTCGACGGCCTCCGCGACCGGACCGAAGCCGCTGCCGAGGATGAGTCCCAGCGTGGGTTGAAGCGGACAGCGCTGGGCGATGAGCGACGCGGTGGCCGCGGGCTGGGGAAGGGAAGTCTTACGGGCCATGGCGCGGCGAGCGTCGGAGCGACCGCCGGAAAGTTCAAAGGCCAAAGTCGGTGGCGCAGCCGGTTCTTGGTCAGGAATGGCGGCTTCTGGCTGCCAAGTCACAAGCCGAACGGATGCGGACTCGCTGAGTCCGACTCCATCGAGCCAGTCTAGGGTGCCATCTGCAGTCCCAGTCGGGAAAACAAGGACGTTTCACCGGGCGGTGGAACGATAGATGAATCGGGGTTGGCCGTGCGAATCGCTAACCTGAGATTCGGAATGGTCTTCGACCGGAAGCAGTGTTCCCACGCCAACACGAAGACGAACCGCCATTCAGGTCGCTCCTTGTCCTCGAGTTGAACCTCGAAGATGGGAGGTTTGTCATGGATTCGCCAAAAGGCGGATATGCAGGAAAGCGGGACCAGTATTCCACCGCGGCGGCTTTGGAAAAACAGCCCCACCTCCCGCCATTCGCAGTAGCACAAGTCATCACCGGTCAGCATCCGGTGCATACTCCAATTGGATCCGGAGAGGCGGATGCCAGTATTGGGAATCACTGGCGGCACGGTTCCCGGGCTGGCGGTGGCGCTTTGCTGTTCATTCGATGGGGTCATTGCTCAACCGTCTTTCGCAGCCGTCCCAACCGGTCCATGATCTCAGGCGCTTCCTTGGCCGCCGCGAGAGGGCCAAGCTGGTGCCAGATGTGGGTCCAGTCTAGTTTCTCACCCTGGCGCACGATGACGCGCTCCACATCCACCCAATCCTGTCCCCGGGCCGCAAAGGCCTTGAACACGATCAGGTCCTCGGCTGAGCAGGTCCGCAGTTGGATGTCGTCCGGATAAGCAAACACGGAACTGCGTCGGACCGCGGACTCCTCGAACGGCAACGCCGCCAGCGCCACATCCAGCCCGACTCCCGACTCCCGACTCCGTCCGCAACAGGAGCACGCGATGGCGGAGGGCAAACGCGCGGGCATCATTGAGGCGCCCGGCGAAGTGTTGGAGCAGCACGTCGACATAAGCCAGCTCGCCGCCGAAGCCGGTGAGCAGGGTCAGGTCGGCGTCGTTGGTCATGCGTGGTTCGCCCCAGCGCTGAAGCGCGACCCCGCCGATGAAGCAATACTTCCAACGGTGCCGTTCGCAGACCTGCTGGAGCGCAGCTGCCGCCTGGAAGACGCCCGTCATGTGCGTGCCGCCACCTTGGCGAACCAACGTTGTTGCTCCACAAGCCCGGACGTTGGCTTGGGCGCAAACGGAGGTTGATGGTAGTCCGCAGGACCACAGAGCAGTGCGATGGTCTTGTGGGTGTCCAATTGCCGGAGTTCATCCCGCCTCAACTGCTCCATGATCGCCCCCGCCTCCGCCCAGGCTTGCACCCAGCGCTTCCCTTGCGCGACCTGCTCGGGCGTCCAGTCGGCGAGGGCGGAGGTTTCGCTCATGTGGCTTCAGCCTAGGAGTCAGGAGGCTTGGCGCCAAGCCGCGGCTTTGTTGAAGCCTGGTGTGGTGGCGGCACGAAGAACGGCGCTCCGATCCGTGCGCATTACCCTCTGGAAACTTCCCTTGTCGGTTGCGGGCTCCGCCCTAGGCTGACCCGCATTCGTATGGTTGATCTGACAAACGAGGAAATCCGCCGTTATTCCCGCCACCTGATTCTGCCCGAGGTCGGCCTCGCCGGGCAGCGCAAGATCCGCAACACCTCCGTCCTGTGCATCGGCGCGGGCGGGCTCGGCTCGCCGATCGCGATGTATCTGGCCGCTGCTGGCATTGGTAAGCTGGGCATCGTGGATTTCGACACGGTGGATTACTCCAACCTCCAGCGGCAGATCCTCCACAGCGACGCCGATGTGGGCGTGTCCAAGGCGGACTCCGCTAAGGCCTCGATCAACGCGTTGAATCCCAACGTCGAGGTCGAGCTCTACAAGACCCGCATATCCTCCGAGAACGCCCTCGACCTCATCCGCCCCTACGACATCGTCGTGGACGGCACCGACAATTTTCCAACGCGTTACCTGACTAATGACGCCTGCGTGCTGCTGAAGAAGCCCAACGTCTACGGCTCCATCTTCCGCTTCGAGGGCCAGGCCAGCGTTTTTGCGCCGCATCTGGGCGGCCCCTGCTACCGCTGCCTGTATCCCGAACCGCCGCCGCCGGGCATGGTCCCGAGCTGCGCCGAAGGCGGCGTGCTGGGTGTGCTCCCGGGCATCATCGGCTGCATCCAGGCCACCGAGATCCTCAAGCTTGCGCTCGGCAAGGGCTCGACGCTCATCGGCCGGCTGCTGCTGTTCAATGCGCTCGACATGAAGTTCCGCGAATTGAAACTGCGCCGCGATCCCAAGTGCCCCGTCTGCGGTGAGCACCCGACCGTCACCGAGTTGATCGACTACGAACAGTTCTGCGGCATCGTGCCGGAGCCGTTGGTCTCGGGGCAAAATCCCGACGAAGTGACCGTGCAGCAGATGCAGCAGGCACTCACCGACCCGAAGCTCAGCATCTTGGTCGTCGACGTGCGCGAGACCGACGAATACCAGATCGCCCGGGTGACTGGCACCACGCTGCTTCCGCTCAGCCAACTCCCGCAACGCTTCACCGAACT
This sequence comes from uncultured Verrucomicrobiota bacterium, assembly GCA_903821635.1. Lineage (GTDB taxonomy): Bacteria > Verrucomicrobiota > Verrucomicrobiia > Limisphaerales > UBA9464 > CAIWAH01. The sequence goes on from CAIJLV010000138.1 coordinate 90,396, forward strand.
CGACCCGAACACGCAGCTCTACCTGCATTGCAAGGCCGGCAAACGCTCCATGAAGGCGCTCGAATTCCTGCGGCAGCAGGGCTTTAAGTATGTGAAATCCGTCAAAGGCGGGATCGACGCGTGGAGCGACCAGATCGACCACGGCGTGGCGAAGTATTGACGTGCCGGACTCTGAGGCCGGCCAAGGGCTGAGGCTCAGCCGGCGGTGGGATACCCCGGAATCGATTCCTAATCTGCGCGCGAGTCGGACGCGGCGGTTGGACTGCTGGGTTCAGCCTATTTGGCGAATTGCACCTCTAAGAACTGGAGCCAAACGGCGTCGGGTTCCCAAATCTGGTGGAGTTCGGCGAGGGCGGCGGCGCGGGACCACCCGAGCTGGCGCACTCGATGGAGCGCGATGAAGGCCGAAACCCAATAGTTCAGCGCGCAGTGAACGAAGATTTTTTGCCCGCGCCGGGCCGTGAGTTCGGCGGAAAAAAGTTCAAAGTCCGCGCCGGTGGGGGCTTCGAATACGACTGGGATAGGGACGTAAACCAGACCCAACCGAGTGACGATCGCCCGCTCATCCGGCAGGGCGTAGGTGGAGGTGGGGAGGGCGAGATTGATGACCACCTGGGTGTTTTCGCCGGCGAGCGCGGCCAACTGACGTTCAGTCGGTTGGCCGCCCGTGGCGATAAACTCATCCAGTCGCCGGAAGTTGCGGATTGGCTCTGCAACCCGTTCCGTGGGCGCGGCCGACACTTCAGGGCAGGGGTTTCCAATCGGCATGCCGGAAGCGGTCCCAAACCCAGCGGAAATCCGGGTTTTTGCCCGTGCCGCCGGCCCAGAAGAAGCTGGAGACGCCCTTGGCTGAGTCGGTCGCCGCTTTGATGGTGCGGGGATCGACCCACTTGTGAGATTCACAATGGCCGTCCAAGAACGAGAAATCGCTCACGGCCCCGTGGAAGATGGCGAAGGGATCCACCCAGCCGGCCGGATTGACGTCGATCACCCACGTGCCGGCGTTGAAGCCGCGCGGATCGGATTCCTCGATGAACAGCATGCTGTTGGCCGGTTCCGGAACCTGCACGGTTTTGTTAAACGCCTTGATGCCGCCCCAGCCGCCGGTGCCCATGCCGTCGGCTTTGGAATAGCTGTCCCACGCCCAGCCCTGACCGGGCTTGCGCCGGGTGCGCAGGTCTCCGGGGCAGTGGTAGGAACCGACTGCGGACACGTATTTGAAGAGGGGACCCTGTTTCAGGGCGTTGTGGACGGAGTCGATGGCCCGTTGGACCGGGATGGCGGTGCCCGGATCAGGATTGGGCGCGGGCCAATAGCCGCCGCCGGTCATGTTGGCGAGGACGCCATTGGTGAGGCGATAGGTGGGCGGCAGGAGTCCATCGTTGTTGTCCTGCGAATACAGAATTGTGCCGAGGACCATCTGCCGTTGGTTGCCGAGGCAGGCGGCGAGGGTGGCCTTGAGTTTGGCTTTGCCGAGCGCTGGCAACAGCATGCCGGCCAGAATTGCAATGATGGCAATCACCACGAGCAATTCGATGAGGGTGAAGCCGCCGGGCTGGGGGCGGGCGGGGCGTTTGGGAATGAGTTTCATGCGATTGGGGCAGTGTCGGTTTGAGGTCTTGAGGGCTTAGTTCAGTTCTTTCCAAGCCTTGTGGCGGAAGCGGTCCCACACCCAAACGTAGTCTGAGTTTTTCTTCCCCCCGCCGGGCCAGTTGAAGATGTTGCGATCCCCGTTGGCGGCTCGTTTGGCGGCGTTGATCACGTCCTCCCGCACCCAGCGCCGTTGCTCCGCGTGGCCGTCCATGAAGGCGAAGTCGCTGACGTTGCCGTGGAAGATCGCGAAGGGGTCCACCCAGCCCTTGGCCGAGACGTCGATCACCCAAGTGCCGATGTTCCAGCCGCGCGGATCGGATTCTTCCACGAAAACCATGGTTTCCACCGGCCGGTCCGCGTCGGTTTCCTTCAGGTAGGGCGTGACGCCGGTCCAGCCGTTGCCGTTGATCCCCTCAGCTTTGGAATAGCTGTCCCACGCCCAGCCTTGGCCGACCTTGCGTTTGGGCCGCAGATCCCCGGGGCAGTGGTAGGAATTGAACGCGCCGACGTATTTCCAGAGCGGGCCTTGTTCCATGCCTTTGCGGACCGTTTCTAGCGCTTTGGCGATCGGCATGGCGTTGCCGGTGTCGGGATTGGGGTCGCGCCAGTAGCCGCCGCCCCGCAATTCGATCACCACGTTGGTCGGGCTCCAGCGCGGCGGCAGCAGGCCGTCGTTACTGTCGAGCGAATACATCTTCGCCCCCAGCACCAATTGCTTCTGGTTGTTGAGGCAGGAAGCCAGCGTTGCCTTGAGTTTGGCTTTGCCCAAGGCGGGCAGCAGCATGCCGGCCAAGATGGCAATGATGGCGATCACCACCAGCAGTTCGATGAGGGTGAACCCGGCCGGGCGGCGGCGGCGGGTGGGGGAAAGCCGGAAGCTCATGTTCGAAAAGGGCGTGCGTGTGGGAACCGTCATACACGGAAATACCCGGTTGCGCTCCCGGGGGAAGTCAAAAGTCGGGGCCAGCCCATATTCGCTGCGCTTTCGGCCCCGACTGCTCCGGTAAAGATCGCCTCGGCCCCGGACGATCGACGGACTCGGCCGGTGTCCCGCCATTGCATTGCAGTCCGCGCTCCCCTATTCCGCCCGGGTATGGATCCCCGCGAAGCCCTCGTGGCCTTGAATATGGTCGAGCACGTTGGCCCCGTTCGTCTGCGGAAGCTCCTCGACCATTTCGGCGGTGATCCGGTCGCCATCTTGGGAGCGAGCCAAGCTCAGTTACTAGCCGTCCACGGGATTGGTCCGGATACGGCCTTTGCCCTTAGCCACTGGGAGCAAGCGGTGGATCTCGCCGGCGAATTGAAGCGGATCGAAGCATACGGTTGCCAGGTCGTGACCCAGTTGGACGCCACGTATCCGGCCTTATTGCGCGAAATCTACGATCCCCCGGTCGTGCTCTACGTGCGGGGCACGTTGAAGCCGGAGGACAAGAACGGCGTCGCGCTCGTCGGCTCGCGTCTGACCACAACCTACGGGTTGGAGACCGCCCGCAAACTCGCCTACCAACTCGCCTACACCGGCGTGACCGTGGTCAGCGGCGGCGCCCGCGGCATTGACACCGCCGCGCATCAGGGCGCGCTCACGGCAAAAGGGCGCACGGTGGCGGTCTTGGGCACGGGGATAAACCTCGTGTTCCCGCCCGAAAATACGGAGTTGTTTGAACGCATCGCCGCCAGTGGCGCGGTGATGACGCAATTCCCCTTTAATCGGCCCGCGGACAAACAGTCGTTCCCAATCCGCAATCGCATCGTGGCGGGCATGACGCTTGGCACTGTCGTGGTCGAGGCCAACCTCAGCAGTGGCGCCCTGATCACGGCGAACTTCGCGACGGAATACGGGCGCCAGGTGTTCGCGGTTCCCGGCCGTATCGACTCGCCGCGCAGCAAGGGCTGCCATGACCTGATCAAGAAAGGCGCGAAACTGTGTGAAGGGATCGAG
>CAIJLV010000139.1 GCA_903821635.1 uncultured Verrucomicrobiota bacterium
CTGCCGGGGCGGCCTGCGGGAGAGCGGCCTGCGCCTGCATTCGATCCGGTTGCCTGGGTTGGTGGCCCACCAAGAGGTGATGTTCGGCGCCCCGGGGGAGACCTACACCCTGCGCCACGACACGATCGATCGAGCCGCCTACATGCCCGGGGTGCTGCTCACTGTGCGTCGGGTGCGCCAGCTGGCGGGGCTGGTGTACGGATTGGAGCGATTGCTCTGAGTTGTCCGTATTGTCGCCAGGCCGCAGAGGCCCCGGACCACCCCCCATGCTGATCCCGCTGAAGCCCGGTGAGCTGTTCAAGCTGATCGGTGACGTCTTTGGATCGCCGTCTTTTGATAAAAAGCCAACCGCACTTAAGGGCGTAAAAACTCTGGTGCCGGTGACCCCCTCGAAAGTGATCGCTGTCGGCTTGAACTACGCTGACCACGCCCGGGAAACGGGTAAGCCGCTGCCGAAAGAGCCTTTGTTTTGGCTGAAAGCCACGACCTCGTTGATTGCCGACGGAACCAAGATTGAGATTCCTTTCGGTAACCACCGCACCGATTTTGAAGCGGAATTGGCTGTCGTGATCGGTCGCCGGATGCGGAACGTGACGCCGGCCGCGGCCGCTCGTTACATTTTTGGCTACACCGCCGCCCAAGACATCACCGACCGCACAATTCAGAATGCGGAAAGCCAGTGGGCCCGCTGCAAGTCGTTTGACACCTTCACCCCGCTGGGACCCTACATCGAGACGAAGATCGATCCGCATAATTTGAGCATCCAACTGTTCCAGAACGGGCAACTCCGCCAGAACAGCAATACCAGCCAGCTCATTTTCAACTGTTTCGACATCGTCAGTTTCGTCTCGACGAACATGACCATGCTTCCGGGTGACGTGATTCTGACGGGCACGCCCAGCGGCATCGGCCCCATCGAATCCGGGGACCGGCTGGAAGTTCGCATTCAGGGTTTGGCGCCGCTGGTCAACATCGTGAAGTAGTCCTGTCTTTCAATTTAGGGCGCGGGGTGCCGCAATAGTGCGACCTCCGCGCCTCTTTGTTTCTCGAACCCCAGAATCTCCCATGCGCTGGTCCCAGACGTTCATTCCCACCCTCAAGGAAACTCCGGCTGATGCTGAAATCGTGTCGCATCAGTTACTGCTGCGCGCCGGTTTGGTCCGCAAACTGACGGGCGGGCTTTATACCTTTCTGCCGATGGGCCTGCGGGTCCTGACCAAGGTGGCCAACATCATCCGCCAAGAAATGGACCGGGCGGGGGCGATTGAGGTTGCCATGCCGCTGCTTCAGCCCGTGGATATTTGGCAGGCTTCCGGTCGTTACGAAGCCATGCGGGACGCGCTCTACAAGGTCAAGGATCGGGCCCAAAAGGAATGGGCACTTTGCCCGACGGCCGAGGAAGTCATCACGACACTCGCTGCCAACGAACTGAGTTCCTATAAGCAGTTCCCGAAGAATTTCTATCAGGTGGGGACCAAATTCCGGGACGAAATCCGCCCGCGGTTTGGCCTGATGCGAGCCAAGGAATTTGTCATGAAGGATGCCTATTCCTTCGACACTTCGGACGAGGGGGCGATGGCGAGCTACCGGAAGATGTATGACGCCTACACGCGCATCTTTGCCCGGTGCGGCTTGCGGTCCTTCGCCGTGGAAGCCGACACCGGCATCATCGGGGGGAATCACTCGCACGAATTCATGATCCCCGCCGAGACGGGCGAGAACGACGTGGTTTACTGCGAAGCGTGCAACTACGCTGCGAACATCGAAAAAGCCACCAGTGGCCTGCCGAAAACCGCGGCCCGCGAACTCGGTGCCCCAGTCGAAAAATTCGCCACGCCCGGCGTGGTCACGATTGAAGCCCTGAGCAAGGAACCCTACAAAGTTCCTGCCAATCGCCAGATCAAGACCCTCGTTTACATCGCCGACAGCAAGCCGGTGCTCATTCTCATTCGCGGCGACGACCAGTTGAACGAAGCGAAGTTCATGGCCAAGAGCGGGGCCGTCGAAGCCCGGCCGGCCGACGTGAAGAATGCGGCCGACCTCGCCTTGGCTTTCACCGCCTTGGGCGCCTTGCCGGGGTCCTTGGGCGCCGTGCACCAAGTGCCATCCGACTGGAAGGTTTACGCCGATGAACGATTGCGCGGTGCGAACGACATGACGACCGGGGCAAACGAGGACGGTTTTCATCTCCGCAACGTCTCCTTGGAGCGCGACATCCGGGTCACCGAATGGTGCGACCTCCGAACGGTTACCGCGGGGGAACCGTGTCCGAAGTGCGCCCAAACACTGAAGATCCGCCGCGCCATTGAAGTGGGGCACGTCTTCAAGTTGGGCACCAAATACAGCGAAAAGCTGAACGCCACCTTCTTGGACGAAAAGGGTCAGCGCGCGCCCGTCGTCATGGGCTGCTACGGGATCGGCGTCACCCGCACGCTCCAAGCCATCATTGAGCAGGGTCACGACAAGGACGGCATCCTCTGGCCTGTGAGTGTGGCGCCGTATCAGATTTGCCTCACGCCGCTCGTCGTGGCGCCGGACAGCGCGCCGATGAAGCTGGCGGAGCAACTCTACGCGGAACTCACCTCCGCGGGCTTGGAAGTGATTCTCGATGATCGCGACGACCGCCCTGGCGTGAAGTTCAAGGACAGTGAATTGGTCGGCTTTCCGCTCCGCATCGGCCTCGGCGAAAAGTCCATCGCGAAGGGGGAAGTGGAGTTCAAACCCCGCGGCGGCGAACTCCAGCCGGTAAAGATCGAGGACGCGGTGGCCACGATCATTGCTTGGGTTAAGGCCGAGCAGGCCAAATTGGCGATTTAGTAGCCGCCAGACGCAGGCGCATGCAGCCGTCTGGTTTCAGGGCAACAGACGGCATTTTTTTGGAGCCACGGTTCGCGGCGAGTAACTTCAACGCGGCCTAGCCTGCGCCCATGGACGATTCCGCTCCCCCTGAACCCATCGAGTTGCCGATCACGAGTGAACTCGACCTACATGCCTTTCGGCCGAATGAGCTGGCCGACTTGGTGGCGGAATACCTGCGCCTTTGTCGCGCACGCCGACTGCTGGAGATTCGAATTGTGCACGGGAAGGGAACCGGACAGATCGCCCGTTCGGTGCATGCCATCCTGAGCCGACTGCCTGAGGTCGAAGCCTTCAGCTTGGCGACCCCACGGTTCGGCGGGCATGGCGCCACCCTCGTGCATCTGCGACCGCCGGATCGCTGAGTCTCGCGGGGTTTGGAACTCGCGCTTGCGGCAACTGCCTGCGCCGTAGGGCGGGGCCAACCGCCACATCGGTGAATTCTCTTTTGCCTTCCGTCGGCGCGCCTTCAACCTCCGATCCTGTGACCAAACCGTTGGCCATCGTCTTTCACGAATCGTTGCTCCCCGGCAGCCAGATCGCGAACCGCCTCACCGATCAGGGGTGGCGAGTGCAGACGCTCAATATCGCCGCCAACGTGCTCGAATTGGTCCGGCGGGAGAAACCAATGCTGCTGGTAGCACAATTGGCGCTCCGGCACGGGGATTTCTGCGGGGTGATTCGCGACCTGAAAAGCGATCCGGCCATCGCCCATGTCCCGGTCATCGGCTACACCGCCTTAAAGAACAAGCAGCTCCAAGACGACGCAGTGGCCGCCGGTGCTCGTTTGGTCGCCGCGGATTCCGCGGTGCTTGACCAATTGCCGCAGCTTTTGGAACACGCGCTGGCGGTGGAGTAACTGTCGGAGCGTCCAGTTGACCGCCTCAGCCCTGGCCTGTGCGGCTTAAGTGCCAATTCCCAAGCGGTCTTCCGCCGCGGCTGGGTTGGCGACCGGTGCCCCCACGTTTCCGGGACTTCCCCCGCCGCCGACTTTTCCGCAGCCTCCTGCCGTGCCTGCTCTCGATTTGTCACGACTCCGCGTTCGTCCTTTGGCTGAACGCAAAAGCCTGACCCTGGCGGACGACATTTTGGTGCCACTAGACGCGCCGTTGAGGCCGTTGCCGCCGGAATCCGCCCCGCTGGTGCAGCAGGCGGCCGCCCACATTCGCTCCGCGCGCGAACGCGGGGCGCAAGTCATCCTCATGTATGGCGCGCATCTGCTCCGCAACGGCGCCGCGCTGATCCTCACTGAACTGATGGAGCGTGGGTTCGTCACCCACTTGGCCACCAACGGGGCCGGCACCATCCACGATTGGGAATACGCCTGGCTCGGTCGTTCCACCGAAGGCGTGGAGGAAAACGTCGCCCAAGGCACCTTTGGCACTTGGGATGAGACCGGCCGGAACCTCCACCTCGCGTTGCTGAGCGGCGCGTTGTCCGGACTCGGCTACGGCGGTTCGCTGGGGCGGTTCATCATGGAAGACGGCTGCGTGCTGCCGTCGCCGGAGCAGTTGGCGCAGATGATCGCGCAGTTTCCGGCCGATCCGTTGGTGCCGGCCGCGGCGGAATTGCTCGTCGCCATGAATCGCTTTGGACTGCCGGAAGGCCCGAGCGAAGTGGTCCACGCTTGGAAGCAGGCCAGCCTCATCGGGCAGGCCTGGCGGATCGGTGTGCCGGTGACGGTCCATCCGGGCATCGGCTACGACATCATTTCGTGCCACCCGATGTTCAACGGCGCGGTGATCGGCCGTGGCGCCGCGGAAGACTTTCGGATTTTTGCCGGCGCGGTGGAAGGGCTCGATGGCGGCGTGGTGCTGTCGGTCGGTTCGGCGATCATGGCCCCGCAGGTCTTCGAAAAGAGCCTCAGCTGCGTCCACAATCTGCGCTTCCAAGCCGGGCGCCCGGCGGTGGCCGGCCACAGCATCTATGTGGTGGACCTCCAGGACGGCGGCGGCTGGGATTGGGCGCAAGGCGAACCGCCCAAGACTAACGCGGCCTACTACCTGCGCTTCTGCAAGAGCTTCTCCCGCATGGGGGGCGACATGCGTTATCTGCAATGCGACAACCTGACCTTCGTGCAACACCTCCACCGCGAACTGCTCCGCCCATGACCGCCGAACGTTTCCACGAAATCACGTCGCGCTACCCGACGCTCCGCCTCGCCCTCGTCGGCGATTTTTGCCTCGACCGTTACTTCGACCTCGATCCGGCGCGGCAGGAGATTTCCATCGAGACGAACCTGCCGGTCCACAACGTCGTGGGCACGCGCTGCCAACCCGGCGCGGCAGGCACGATCTTAAACAATCTGGTCGCGCTGGGCGTGGGTTCGCTGTGGCCGATTGGCTTTTGCGGCGACGATGCGGAAGGCTGGGAGCTGGCGCGCGCGCTGCGGGCCAAAGCGGGCGTGGACCTCACCCACTTCGTGACCACGCCGGAGCGCAAGACGTTCACCTACACCAAGCCGCTGTTGCATCGGCCAGGCCAACCGCCCGAAGAGCTCAGCCGGCTGGACCAAAAGAATTGGACCGCCACGCCGGCCTCTGTGAGCGCCGCCATCATCCGCGCCGTGAAGGCGGTTGCGGCCCATGCCGATGCGTTGATCGTCATGGATCAAGTGGACCTCGCCGGCACCGGGGTTGTGGCGGAAGCCGTCTTGCAGGCCGTGGGCGAAGTCGCGGCGGCTCGGCCGAATCTGCCGATCATCGCCGATAGCCGCCGCGGCTTGGGCGGGTTTCCGGCGGTGATTTTCAAGATGAACGCCGCGGAGTTGGCGGCGCTTTCAGGCGCGTCACCCACCGCCGCGCTGGATGAGTTGCAGCAATTGGCCGGCGCGTTGGCGCGGAAGAATAACCAGCCCGTCTTCATCACGCTTTCGGAGCGCGGCATCGTCGGCGCGGCGCCGTCAGGCGAGGCTTGGCACTCGCCGTGCCTGCCGATCCATGGGCCGATTGACATCGTCGGGGCAGGGGATTCTGTGACGGCGAACCTGACCGCTGCGCTCGCGGCCGGC
>CAIJLV010000140.1 GCA_903821635.1 uncultured Verrucomicrobiota bacterium
GGTCTGGCACATGCCGGTCACGGCCAACCTCGCCTTTCGCGAACTCGGCATCACGCTGTTCCTCGCCTGCGTGGGGCTCGGCGCCGGTGAGAAATTTTTCGCGACCGTATTTGGCGGCACCGGCTTGGCGTGGCTCGGGGCGGCAACGTTGATTACGATGGTGCCCCTGCTGCTGGTCGGACTGATCGCCCGGCGCTGGCTGAAGCTGAATTACATGTCCATTTGCGGGCTCATCGCCGGCAGCATGACCGATCCGCCGGCCTTGGCCTTTGCCGCTTCGATCAGCAAATCGGACGCCCCCAGCGTGGCTTACGCGACGGTGTATCCATTGACCATGCTGTTGCGCATCCTCGGCGCCCAGATTTTGGCCCTGATCCTTTGCGGATAACGGTTGGCCACGGCGGCGGTAGCGCTGGCTGGTAACTGGCGCAGCGCGCGGTCCGTGTGGGCTCTTCAGGGCTCAGGTTAAAGTCACGGGGCGGCTGACGTTTCGGGCTGATTCCAAACAGGCATCCACCAACCGCTGGGTTTTCCACGCCCGCTCAGGCCAGGCTTCGTTCAGTGTTCCGGAGGCGACTTGATCGGCGAAATGACGGAACAGGTTGGTCTCCTGCGCGGTGGGATGGTTGTTGCTGTATTCCCGCGTCACGATCCGGCGGGCGTGGGCTTCCATGACAAAATGGCAGCCGTTGACTTGAAATTCGGGCTGGTTGACTTCAAAGGCGGCTTCGCACCCGCAGAACGGCAGCACGAAGTCGGCGACCTGGAGGTGCCCCTTCGAGCCGCTCACGTTGGCCCATTGCTGGTTTTCGGTGAGAAAAGAGCAGTAGAAAACCGAGGAGACGCCGTTATCGAAGCGCAGCTCACCGGAGAATTCCGCCGGCACTTGGTGCGAGCTTTCCGGGTTGCCGAAATGGGAGTGGATCCGGCCGACCACCTCCCGGGGCATCTGGCCGCCGAGGGCTTCCAAGGTGAAGACCAGCGAATACCAGCCCAAGTCGCCCAAGCAGCCTTGGGGTTCCAGCAGGCTGTGGGTGCGCATGTTGTGGGCGAAAAAATCGGCGTCGCCGCGAAAGCTAAACTGGGAGGCAAGGCGGCGGATCTCCCCGATGGAGCTGCCGTCCGCGAGCACTTCCTTAATGCGTTGGAGGCGCTGGCCGTGGACGAACATCACGCCGTCCATGAATTGCACCCCGTGGAGGCGACACGCGTCGAGCATCGCGCGCAGGTCGGCTGCCGTGGGGGCGCAGGGTTTTTCACAGACCACATGTTTGCCCGCTTCGGCGGCGCGGATGACCCATTCGCGCCGAATTCCGGTGGGCAGCGGCAGGTAAACCGCATCCACGTCGGGCGAGGCGAGCAGCGCCTCATAGCTGCCGAAGGCCCGGGGCAAAACTGGCAAGGGCACGTCCGCCTGACATTCGGCGAGGAAACGTTCGCTCCGGGCGAGGTCGCGGCTGGCCACGGCGGTGAGCACGGAATTACCGGCGAGGTGGATCGCGTGCCAGTTCTTCCGGGCGATGTTGGCGGTGCCGAGGATGCCCCAGCGGAGTGGATTCGGTTTCATGAAAGGAAGGTGGACAGGCGCGTCAGGCACTGCCCTGCGGCTTGATGCGGCTCAGTATTCCGCGGCCACTGGGGAAAGGAAAGCGGCTGGGAGCGCGGCGGAGTGGGCGCGGGATTGCGGTCCGCCGCTGGCCCCGGCAGGCTTTAGCCACGTATGCAAAGTCCTTGGTTTTCCCGATTGGTCGGCGTGGTTGCCCTGATGGCTGCGGCCATGACGGCGAGCGCCGCTGAAAAACTCTATACCGGCACCCCGCTGCGAGCCTTGCTGATCACGGGCGGTTGTTGCCACAACTACCCGTATCAGGCCGGCCAATTGACCAACGCGGTGTCGGCGCAGGCCGATGTGGTCTGGACAGTTATAAACGAGGGTGGCACCGGCACCCGGGGGCAAATCCAACTTTACGACCAACCGGACTGGGCCAAACCCTTCGACGTGGTGGTGCACAACGAGTGTTTCGCTGACACCGATGAGGCCGCCTACATCCGCAAGATCACCGCGGCGCACCGGGCCGGAAAGCCGGCGGTGGTAGTCCATTGTGCGATGCACACCTACCGCTCGGCGGCGTTTGATGACTGGCGCGAATTCCTCGGGGTGACGAGCCGGCATCACGAGCATCAAAGCCGTTACCCGGTCAAGGTCGTCGCCAAAGACCACCCGGTGATGCGTGGATTCCCGGAAAAATGGGTCACGCCGATGGATGAACTCTACATTTTGGACAAAGTTTGGCCCGGAACCCAGGCCCTTGCTACCTCGGTCAGCGAAAAGACGGGGCAGGAGCAGCCTGTCGTCTGGGCGCATAATTACCATGGTGCCCGGGTGCTGGGGACGACTTACGGCCACTCCGACGCGACATTTGCCGATCCCGTGTTTCTGAACCTGCTGAGCCGGGGAGTGGTTTGGGCGGCGGGTAAATTAGACTGAGTAAGGCCGAACAATCCTGGCCTAATAGCCTGCCGACTTTGGTAAACGAACACTGGCAAACGATCCGTTGGCTGGCATGTTGCTTTGCCGTTGACCCTACCCAGGGTCAGGCCGCACCCCGGTAAATCGCTCGGTAGCACCGGCCCGGGCGTCGTGGTGGTGCTTGGTGCGCCCGCAATTAGTGCCGGTAGTTGGTTAGAATGAGTTCAATGCCTGCCCATGTTTCGTCCATTGGCCGCCTTCGCAAGTGGCTGATCTCCCTCGTTCAGTGGTTCGACGCCGACTACGGAGCCGGCGACCTCGCCGCCCTCAAGGACAAACCCGACAAGGTCGAGTGGCTTCGCTGCATCCCCTTCGTCATCCTGCATGTCGGTTGCTTGGGGGCGATCTGGGCGGGTTGGAGTTGGTTTGCGGTCGGCACGGCGGCATTCCTCTACTTTGCGCGGATGTTTGCGGTGACGGGCTTCTTTCACCGGTATTTTTCGCACCGCACTTTTTCCACGTCCCGAGCTTGGCAGTTCGTGCTCGCCGTCTGGGGTGGCACCTGTGTCCAGCGCGGGGCTCTGTGGTGGGCCTACACCCACCGGCATCACCACCAGCACTCCGATGAGGTGGTGGATAAACATTCCCCGGGCCAGCACGGTTTTCTCTGGGCCCACATCGGCTGGATCACCAGCGCCAAGAATTTTCCGACGGACTACCGCCGGGTGAAGGATCTCGCCAAATTTCCGGAACTGGTCTTCTTGAACCGGTTTGACGCCCTCGTGCCCTTTCTGTTCGCCTTGTTTCTGTTCGGTTTGGGCAAGTTTCTCGAAGTGAAGTTTCCCAATCTTGGCACCAGTGGTTGGCAGTTATTGGTCTGGGGCTTCTTCATCAGCACCACCGCCCTATTTCACGGCACTGCTTGCATCAATTCCATGGCCCACGTCTGGGGCAACAAGCGCTACGAAACCGGCGATGACAGCCGCAATAGCTTCCTGCTTTCGCTCATCACCTTGGGCGAGGGTTGGCATAACAACCACCACAAGCATATGGGCACTGTCCGCCAAGGCTTCTACTGGTGGGAACTCGACATCACCTTCTACCTGCTGAAATTGATGTCATGGACTGGCCTCATTTGGGATCTCCGCCCGGTGCCGCCCGACGCCTACGACCCGGCCAAACAGTTGGCGCGGTCCGCTCGTTGAAGCGCCTTATTTACTCCCCATTAAAAGCTCAAGGCCCGGCATTTGCCGGGCCTTTTTCGTTCCTGAGGCAGCAGTTCGGAATCGTCGTTTACCCCGCCTTCGGCCGCTGCGCCCGGGCTGCACTACGAGCGACAAGGAGACGAGTTTCCATTTGAGGCCTGCCTATCTTGGGTTGCGATCATCTGGACCTCGTCGCCCGCCCCCTTGGGGGCCGACCACAAGGGGCAGCGCCATAGGGACGGCGACTCAGGGCAGGTGCGCGGGAAGGCCGGCTCAAGGTTTTGGCCGGGCCCGATACTTGTCGTAAAGCCGGGTGTGGCGTGATTCGAGGCTAACCTCCTGACCGGCGATCCACAGGCGCTTCACCTGCGTGCGCAGGTCGAGAATGTCGCCGTCGGCCACGAAGAAGCTGGCTTCTTTACCAGCCTCCAAGGAGCCGAGCCGATCCGCGACGCCGAGGGCTTCGGCGGGATACAAGGTCAGGCCGCGCCACGCCTCCTCGCGGGGCAGGCCAAAGGCCATCGCTTGGGCAGCAGCGTAAGGCACGTTGCGGACGTTCGAAGCCCCGAAGCGGTCCGTGCCGTCGGTGAAGGAAACCTTCACGCCGGCGCGAGCCAGCACGGCGGGGGCGGCGTAATGGGCGTCGTAGGGATCGGTGTCGCGGGCCGGCTGGGTGAAGACGTGCTCGAACAGCACGGGAATCCGATTCGTGGCCAACAGGTCAGCCACCCGCCAGGCATCGCGCCCGCCGGCGAGCGCGGCCTTGAGCTTGCGCTGGGTAACCCATTCGACGGCGGAGCGGATCTGGCGGACTTCGTCGGCATGGACGTTCAGCGGGACCTCGCCGCGGACGACCGGCTGCATCGCTTCCCACGCGGGCACGGGTTTGAAGGCGTTGGGGTCCTTCGCGGCAGACTTGGCCTTGGCGTAGGCCTCGGCCTCGTTGAAGAACTCGTCGAGCTCGCGGAGCTTCTTGTCGCGGGCCTTGGTCTGGTCTTCGAGCGACTTCCAGTTCGCCGGATTGGGGGCGCGCTCCTTCGGCGTCGTATCGAGCGCGAAGGATGGCCAGAAGACGTGCAGCGCTGCGGCGGGTTTGATCGTGAGATCCTCGATGGTCCAACCGGCCAACGCGATCACGGCAGACTGGCCGCTGACGACACCTCCGAGCGGAATCGGCTGGGCGTGCGTGTAGCCGTTGGCGCGGGCGACCGGGAGCAGTTCGGAATCGGGATTCACCGAGACCCACGACAACACGTCGGGATGGAAGTCGCCGGACTCGGTCGTGTCGCGGGTGGCGCGCACGCCGTCGATCTCCTGCAAGCCGAGCACGGTCATCGGCGCGATGAGACCGGGAAAGACGTGCTGGCCCTTCAGGTCGATCTTCTGGTCGGCGGCCTCCGCGATGCTCTGGCCGACGGCGGCGATTTTGCCGTCGCGCACGAGCAACGAGGCATTGGTCAGCGTTGGCCCAGAGACGGTGTGGAGGACTCCGCCGGTAAGGAGGAGGGAGGCGGCGCAGGCGGAACCTACTGCCAATGGCCACAAGGCAGCCAGTAAGAGTCGAGTTGTAAACATCGCAGGAGGCATTCTACCGAACCAAGGTAACATCAATGATGCGGACCACTCTGACCGCGTGATCGGGCCACCAGCGGATCAACCAACGCCCGAATCGTGTGCCTGAAACCGGATGCTGTCCGGCAGGGTGTTCGGCAAAGTCCGGTTGGCCCGACGGATTGTCTGCCAGTTGGACAAATGCCCGCAGCAGAAAGTCCCGCTGACGTTTGGGGCTTTGGCCAAAGGTGACCACGACCGCATCGGCGACGCTGTAGCCATAGCGGTCCATCAGCGGCCTTCGGACGTCAGGCGCTGGTGAAGGGCTTCCAGTTGCTCCTGCGTGGTTTCGCGTCCGGCGCACATCTGGTCCATGCGATCGCCCAACTCCGCCATGAATTCCGGATCCTGCTCCTGATTGAGGTGGGTGATGAAGGCTGCGACGTCGAGGCGTTCCTCCACGCTCAACTGGGCGATGCTGGTTTTGACTTCGGTGACGCTCATGGGGGGAAGACTACCTCGGCAAATGATGAATCCAAGCGGCATTAGGGAGGTGGCTCATTACTTGTCCGGCGACGCGTCGGGAGGGTTGCGGTCCATCGGAGGACCGAATGCGAACGAAACTTACCAGCCGGTTGGAAAAACCAATCTGAAGGTTCCAGTCGGAAGCTCCCCACTCCAAAGGCATCCGAACAAATAGCCCCTCAGGTGAACTTGTGAGCTTGAGCTCCCCTGAAACTTGTCGTGACGCGATCCGAACGGCTTCAGGCTCTGGCATTCCAACAGTTAAGTTCGAGTAAATGCCAAGCAGTGCCGTTCGGTTCACGGCATTCGAGCCATGTAGGCGGAAGGAGCGGGACAACATCGCAGCGATGGCTCCTGCAACCAGCAGCAGGAACAACCATTCGAAAGGCCGAAGCCCCAGAAATCTCTGCGCTGAACTCATCGTGGCATTTCGCAGTCTTGGCAGTTCACCACGCCGAGGTGGACGGCGTGTTCCAGCGCGCGCTGGAAGAATTTCTCCCGGGCTTTGTCGCTGGCGGTAGCGTCGCCGCCTTCGCCGGCCAGCTTCTTGGCCTTGGCGATGAGCGCGGTGCGTTCGTCGGCGAGGGCCTTCGCGCGGGCGGGTTCGAGCGCGCGGTCGAAGTATTTCTTCCCGTCGATCCACGTCTGGAGGCACACGCTGCCGGAGTCGAGCGGGTGGCCGGACCAGAGCACGAAGTCCGCGTCCTTGCCCGGTTCGAGCGAGCCGACCCAGTGGTCGATGCCGAGCTGCTTCGCCGGATTTAGCGTCACGAACTTCAGCGCCTCGGCTTCGGGCGTGCCGCCGTATTTCACGGCCTTGGCGGCCTCGAAGTTCAGCCGGCGGGCGTGATCGCTGGAATCGGAATTGAAGCTCACGTTCACGCCGCGCGCGTGCATGAGCGAGCCGGCGTAGGGAATGGCGTCGATGACCTCGAACTTGTAGCCCCACCAGTCGGCGAAGGCGCTCGCGCCCGCGCCGTGCTGGGCGATTTCGTCGGCGACTTTGTAGCCCTCTAGGATGTGCTGGAGCGTGCCGACGCGGACACCGAAGGACTCCATCGTGCGGAGAAAGGCGAGGATCTCGTCCTGCCGGTAGCTGTGGCAGTGGATGAGGCGCTGGCCGGCGAGGATTTCGGCGAGGGCTTCCAATTCGAGGTCGCGGCGGAGCGGCTCGGCGGTAGGCGCCTTCAGGGCGTCGCGATACTGCTGTGCCGCAGTGAAGCGGTTGCGCATGAATGTGGGCACGCCCATGCGGGTTTGCGGGAAGCGGGTGGTGTATTTTTCGCCCCAATTGGCCTGCTTCACGTTCTCGCCGAGGGCGAACTTGATGCCCCCCGGCGCGGGCTTGAACTTGAGCTCCTCCGGTCCGTCGCCATCGCGGAGCTTGATGACCTGGCTCTGGCCGCCGATGGGATTCGCCGAGCCGTGGAGCAGGTTCACAGCGGTGGTGCCGCCGGCGAGTTGCTGGTGAAGGTTGTCGGTCTCGGAATTCACCACGTCGCCGATGCGGACCATCGCGGTGCTGGGCAGCGTGGCCTCGTTGACGCCGCCGAGGATCATCGAGTGACTGTGGGCATCGAGGATGCCGGGAGTGACGTGGAGGCCAACGCCATCAATCACCAGCGCCCCGAGCGGTGGGGAATAGAGCTCCATTTGGCTGGCAAAGGTGACTTTGCCTTTCTCCACCAGCAGATTGCCGTTTCGCACGATGCCATTGGAACTTCCCGTCCAAAGTGTCGCGCCCATTAGAAACACGGCTGGCGGATTGGTCAGCATGCCTCTGCCATCAAGTGGGCGACGGGCAACCCGGCGCTTAGCCAGTTCACGCAATTCTGTTTTTTTCTTCTCGGCCTTTTCCTTCGCGGCCTTGTCGTCGTCGGCCTTGGCGAGGGGCGTCTTGGCGGGCTCGAATTCGTAGGGCCGGCCGTCGATCCACACGGCGCGCAGTTTGCCTTCGGGATCGAAGTAACCCTTGCTGTCGGTGATCGTAAGATTGGCGAGCTTGCCGGGCTCGATGGTGCCCAGGCGGTCCGCGAGGCCGCACAGCCGCGCGGGAACGGTGGTGAGTGCGGCGAGGGCGTCGGTCTCGCTCAATCCGCGGTCGAGGGCGGCGCGCAGGTTCTTGCGGAATTCCTTGCGGTCACCCAGCGCATAGGTGGTCAGGGCGATTTCCCGGCCAGCACGACGCAACACGGCGGGGTTTTCCGGTGCCCAATCCCAACTCCGAAGCTGATCCAGCGAGACGCTCTCCCACGCGTCGTCGTCGGGGAACTTCGGCAGCGCGGGAAACGCTACCGGCACGACGAACGGCGCGCCCGCCTGCGCCACCAGATCGGGCCGCCGCCAGTCGTCACCGGAGGAAACGATCACGCGCTCGGTCCAGCCGAGTTCGCCGGCCAGCACGCGGGCGCGGTCGGTCATCAACACGCTGCCGGGCTCGATGAAGACGGGTTGGCGATTCGTGGGGCTGAGCGCCGCTTGCAATGCCGCAAGCGCGGCGTTAAAGGCCGGACGCTTTCGGTCGCCAGGTCGCTTGGCGTAGTCGGCTTGGTCGGCGGCGTAGTGCTGGGCGTCAAACCACGCCTGCCGCAGCACGGCCAGCACACCCATCAGCGAATTGGGATAGGCGTCGTCCCTGCCGCCGGTGGAAAACCCGAGGCATTGGGCGACGTCGGCGCGAAGCAGCAAGTCGTTGGGCGAACCTTCGCCGAGTTGAACGAACGCGCTTTGGCCGCGAAGGATGCCTTTCGTCGGCACCCAATGCGCGCTGGTGAAACCGATTTCCCGGAGTGCCTCAAACACCTTGGTGTCGGCGGCAAAAATTGCGGCCACGCGCTTTTCCGGGGTCACCTCGGCCAAACCATAACCCGGGCCGGGCGTGCCCGGATCGGGTTCTTGGCCGGCCACGCCGAAGAAGCGGGGTCCACCCGCGGCGGTGAAGTCGGTGCGGCCGGCCCGCGCTTCGGTTGCCGCTGTGGTCACGGGTTGATTGGTGCCAAGGGTGAGGTAGGGATCAATGAAGCCGGCGTAGATCGTCTGCCCGGAGTAATCCCACACGCGGGCGTCGGCGGGCACTTTGGCTTCGGGGCCCACCTGGAGGATTCGGCCGTCCCGGATGACGATGATCGCGTTGGAAAAAACCGTGTCCGGCTTTGTGAAGACGCGCGCACCGACGAGCGCATGGGTGGCCGGGGGACGCGGCCGGAATCCCGGCGGATCAATCTGGGCCCAAGCGGTGGCAACCAGCACCAGGCCAAAGACGGCACGCAACATGGACGGAACGCTAAAGTCCGAGCCCACGAAGTCGAGAGTCAGTGCCGAGGGAATTAAGCGGTCGCCGGCCGGGACCACACGGCCCGCGCCATCGTGGCCACCGTTTGCAGGGTCTGCTTGGCTACTTCCTGATCGCTGATCTTGAGGCCGTAGTGCTTGTCGAGGGCGACCACGAGTTGGAGCGCATCCACCGAATCCAACCCGAGACCACCGGGGCCGAAGAGCGCCCGGTCGTCGCCGATTTCTTCGGCGGCGGTCGGCAGCATCAGTGTCTCCACCAACAGGGCGCGGATTTCGTTCCGCAACTCGGCTTCGTTCATGCCAGCGAAGGTTAAGCGGAAGTCGGGCCCGAATTCAAAATATCCCGCCGTCCACCTTCACTACCGAGCCGGTGACGTAACTGGCGTCGACGCTGGCGAGGAACCGGATGACGGCGGCGACTTCCGCCGGCCGGCCAAAACGTCGCAGGGGAATTTGCGCCAGCGCCGCTTGGCGTCGTTCCGCCGGCAGGGTGGCCACGGCTTCGGTTTCCACGTAACCGGGGCACACCGCGTTCACGGTGATGTTGAGGCGGGCGACTTCCTTCGCCAGTGACTGCGTGAGGGCAACCACGCCGGCTTTGGCGGCGGCGTAGTTCGTTTGTCCGGCCGGCGCGAGCAGGGCGCTGAGTGAAGCCACGTTCACGATGCGACCTCCGCGCTGACCGATCAGGGTGGGCAGGACGGCTTGGCAACCGTGGAAGACGGCGTCGAGGTTGGTCGCGAGCACTCGGGCCCAGGATTCGGGCGGCATCGTGGCCAGCAAGGCATCTTCATGGGCGCCGGCGTTGTTCACCAGCACGTCGAGTCGGCCCGACTCCCGGACGATCTCGGCCACGGCCTGCGTCCAGGCGGCGCGGTCGGTGACGTCCAGTTCGAGGCTGCGGCAACGACCGGGAAACTCCTGCGCGAGTTGCTCGGCGGCCCCGCGATTTTGCCGGACCCCGAGCCAGACGCATCGGTCGGGCGCCTCGGCGAGGAAGGCACGTGCACTGGCCTGGCCCAAACCGCCGTTGCCGCCGGTGATCAGAATGACTCGCATGGGGAAGAGGTTAAACCGGGACGATTGCCCGGCACGACGCGGAAGTGCAGCGCTTCAGGCCGAAGTCCGCCCAAAGAGTGCGCCCAAAGCTTGGAGATTTGCTCCGAGCACCCGCACGGCGGCCCGGTTCACCCGTGCCTGTTGCAGGGCGTGCACGGCGGCGACGCAGGCCCAAGCCCCGCCTGCTGCGAGGCCATCGCCCACGATGGGGACCATGGCGGTGACGGCGGCGCCGTGGTCCTCCGGGTGCTCCCAACCGACCTCCCAAAGCGGGGTGGGAACGCGGCCCAAGCCGAGCTGCTCGGCGACCCGGCGGGCGGCGACCCAGCGACTTTGGCCGGCAGTAAACGCCTCGGGTTCCGTAACGCCGAGCAACTCGACCGGGCTGAATTCCCGGCTAAGCAACAGCGCGCCCGCACCTTCGGCAGTGGGAATTTGCCGGTGAAACAGGCCGGTGGCTTCAGCCGTGAGCCAGTCGGCTTCTTCACTGCCGACCACTAGGCAGGAATCGACCACGCCGTCGGTCAGCCACGTGGCTCCCAGGGCTAGGGCGTGGAGAAAACCAGTCTGGTCGCCGACCAAGGTGTCATTGCGCCCCGTGCGGCCGAGGATCGCGCCGAGGTGTGACGCCGGCGCGTTGAAGACCGTTTCCGGAAACAGCAGCGGGCTCGCAGTGGGCGGATCCCGGCGCACTTCTTCAAAGAAGCGCCGCGAATAAATCACGCTGCCGCCCATCACGCCGCACAGGATGCCCAGCCGGGCTGGATCGCCGCTGGGCCGGTCGCCCAAGGCTTCGAGGGCGGCCCCGACGACGAATTGGGAAATCGGGCTGGAGCGCCGGAGTCGCGGATGTGCCAGCCACGCGGGCCTAGGATTCGCCGCCGGGACCCGCCGCCCCTGCAACCGGGGGCCGTCGGTGGGACGGGGCAATTCGCTCGTGGGCAGGGGGTGTCCGGCAACCAAGGCTGCGGTCAGGGACTCGCTGCCCCAACCGGCGGGCGAAACCGCGCCCACGCCCTGCACAAAGATGCGGCTCATGCCCACCTCCGGAGCACGAGGCTCGCATTGGCGCCGCCGAAGCCAAACGAGTTGGTCAGCACATATTCCAACGGCGCGTCGACCGGTTCCCGCACCAGCGAAAAGGCGCACGCCGGATCCACCTCGCCTCGGCCCCGTTGCGGCGGCAGCCAGCCTTCCCGCAGGGCCATGAGACAGACTACGGTTTCCACCGCGCCGGCCGCGCCGAGCAGGTGGCCGATGGAGGCTTTGGTGGAGCTGACTCGCAGGCGGCGGACGGCGGCGCCCGCCCAGTCGTTGAGGGCAGCGGCTTCGGCGGCGTCGTTCAAAGGGGTGCCGGTGCCGTGGGCGTTCACGTAGCCGATCTGGTCCGGCGTCACCCCGGCTTGTTGGCACGCGGCGGTCATGGTGGCGCGGGCAGCGGTGCCGGCGGGATGCGGTTGGGTGAGATGATGCACGTCGGTCGCGGCGCCGTAGCCGACGATTTCCCCGAGGATTTGGGCGCCGCGTTGTCGGGCGGAGTCCAGCGATTCCAGCGTGAGCACGGCCGCGCCTTCGCCGAGGGCGAGTCCGTCCCGCCGGGCGTCGAAGGGGCGGCAGGTGGTGGTCGAAAGCGCCTGCAAGGAATCGAAGCCGGCAAAAACCAACTGGCACAGCCCATCGTAACCGCCGGCGAGGGCCCGGGAAGCGCGCCCGGAACGCACCAATTCGAAGGCGTGGCCAATCGCATTCGCGCCCGAAGCGCAGGCGTTGGCGATGATCGTGGTCGGTCCGCGAAAGCCAAAGGCGTCCATCAGATCCAAGGCCTGCCGCTGGGGTTGATAGTGAGTGATTCGCGTGGCTTGACGGTGCCGGGAGGCGGCGTTGGCGGCCTGTTGAAAATACGCTTGGCCCGAAGCCATGCCGGCGCTGGTAGTGCCGAGCACGAGCGGCAGTGGATCGGCGCCTGCCACCCAACCCGCTTGGGTCCAGGCCTCGTGCGCCGCGAGGAGGAGCAGTCGCCCCGCCCGATCCGTCCGCGCTGCCTGCCGCGGACTGAGGCGGGTCGGCGGCAAGGCTGGGGGCAGGGTGACTTCCGCCGCATGAGTCGTGCGCTGCCGGCCGACTTCAAACAGCGTCACGGGGCGGAAGGCGGTGCGCCCGGCGCGAAAACCCTCGGCGTTCTGGCGCCAGCCCAGTCCCAGGGCGGTGACCACACCCGCGCCGGTCACGACCACGCGGTGGGGCGCCGAGGGAGAAATGAGGGCGGGAAACAACATCGCAGCGGAGCCACACGCTAGGCGGCGGCGGCGGGTGCGGTCAAATGCGGCGGGGAGCTTGACTTGCCGGGCCGGGTTTCCAACGGTCGCTTCAAGTTATCCCGCGTTACTTGGTTGGCCTTGCCCTCCCCGCATGAAACCCCTGCCTCGGTTACCCCTTCCTCCACGGGCTTTCACGCTCATCGAATTGCTGGTGGTGATCGCCATTATTGCGATTCTGGCTGGCCTGTTGTTGCCCGCCTTGTCGAAGGCCAAGGAGCAGGCACAGCGCACCGCCTGCATCAACAACCACAAACAACTGCTGCTCGCCCACACTTTGTATGTGAACGACAACAACGACCGGATTGCGCCGCCGAATTGCGGGGGCGCGAGCGGGGCGGCCAATGCTGCCCTGCCGGCGGGTTGGCTCTATAAACCGGGCGAGGCCCTGCCCAAGGCCGGCACCAATTACGGGCCGACGAAGGGCTTGTTTTACTCCGTCCTCCAGAGCCGGAAAATCTACCTGTGCCCGCTGCATAAGACCAATACCGCGGCCGCGCGGCAAAGCACTATCAAGTTCACA
>CAIJLV010000141.1 GCA_903821635.1 uncultured Verrucomicrobiota bacterium
ACGTCTTCGGCATGTATCAGAACCTCGTCGAAGGCCACGAAGTGCCGTGGAGCCTGCTCGTGAAGGACATGCCCAAGGCGAAGCACAATGACCTCGACTTCATCGTGGACCAGCTCGACTGGGACAAGAACGTGGACCCGAACTTCAAGGACAACCACTACCTCGAACCCGTCCCGGTGGCGGACACGCGCAAGGAAGGGTTCGTGGACCGCTGGATCGTCTACGGCAAGGTCGATGGCGAGCAGCTCTTCACCGCCAAGGAACTCACGGTCGAACCCGGCGTGAAATGCACCGTCAAGGACACCGGCGCCTACGGCCTCATCTGCGTGCAAGGCAGCGGCAAGATCAACGGTCAGCCGCTCAATTCACCGAAGCTGATCCGCTTCCATGAACTGACCGAGGACGAATACTTCTGCACCGAAGACGGCGCCAAAGCCGGCGTGACCTTCGAGAACACCAGCGAGACCGAGCCGCTCGTCTGCCTCCGCTACTTCGGTCCGGAAGTGAACCCCGACGCGCCGGCGATGGGCGCGTATCGGAAGAACAAGTTCTAACCCGGATCGAAACCGGCGAAGCTCGACCGCGCGGCGTAGTGGGACTGCCCGCGCGGTTTCTTTTTTCTGCCCCGCCGCCGCGGTCAGCCCGGCTGGTCCCCTGAAGATTATCCAGAAACCATTCGCCAAGGGGCCGGAACTCGCGAGGGTGAACAACTCATGCAGTCTCCCGAATCCACGGTTCAAGACCCCGCAAGCTCACCTTCGGGGTCGTCGCTGAAGGCGGCCATAGTGCCGGATTTCTCCGGTCCCTCGGTGCCGATCGGCCAGTTGACCGAGCGGGCTGACTGGCCCCAGTGCGCAATGGGCGTCTTCGTCAACATCCACGGCTTCGAGGGTGTGGTGGTGGATCTCATCAGCCAATCCATCAAGGTCGTCTCGGCCGACCGCATCACGCAGCGGTTTAACGCGAACCGGCTCAAGACGCTTTTCGCCCCCCCCGACCGGTCCCGCCCCGCCGCGCAACCGGTGTCCAGCGAGCGGCCCGCCGCCGCCGCGTCGTCCCGCCCCGCCGCCGCCGAGCCGGACTTCGCCCCGCCGGCTCGGGTTTACCTCAGCAACCCGAATTTCGAGGCCCCCGTCCGCGCGATTCGGACGTATGCCAGCCAAGATGATTTTCCGGCCTGCGCCTACGGTCAGCACGTGGACATCACCGGTTTTGCCGGCGTGGTGGTGGAAATCGTCCGCGGCTCGCTCAAGGTGCAAGCCGCCGATGGCACCCACCGCAGCTACAACGCCGGCACGCTCAAGAAGCTTTACGGTCGGGCCTGAGCCCGGCGGGGCAGAAAAGTCCGCCGCGGGCCGCCCGCCTGCTTGCCGGTGGCGTGGTCTCTGCCTAGCTTCCGCGCAATGAAGGAATCGGTCTTGCGCGGAATCTTGGCGGCGAGTCTTACCCTCCCCCTGTGGGCGGCGAACGACACGGTTCTGCTCAAGGACAAAGCCACGGTGACGGGCAAGATTTTGGCCGAAAAGAAGGACCTGGTCGTCGTGGATCTCGGCTACACCGTCCTCTCGGTGCCCCGCAAGGAGATCGTCAAAATCACCCGCGCCGCGGACGACGAGGCCCGACCGGCCGGGCGCCCCGAGGCCAAGCCCGGCGTCACGGCCCCGACCGCGCCCCCCGTCGAAGCCCGCGCGGGCGGACTTTACTCCATCGCCACCACCCCGCTGCCCGAGAAGTCGGTGCGGGAATTGGTGACGCAACTCGGCGAAGGGGTGGTGCAGGTGCGGACGCCGAGCGGACTCGGCAGCGGCTTTTTCCTCGATGAAGACGGCCACCTCGTCACCAATTTTCACGTCGTCGAGGGCGAAACCAAGATCTCCATCGAGGTTTACCACCAGAAGGACGGCCAGTTGGAGCGGAAGAGCTACAAAGACATCCGCATTGTCGCGATGAACAAGTTCGCGGACCTGACCCTGCTCAAGGTCGAAGACAAGGACGCGCCGAAGTTCCGAAAAGTGCTCTTGGGCGACTCGGAACAACTCGGCCAAGGCGACCGCGTGTTTGCGATCGGGAGCCCGCTGGGGCTCGAACGAACCGTCACGGAAGGCATCGTCAGCACCACGACCCGGCAGGTGGGCGGCGACCTCTACCTCCAGACCACCGCGCAGATCAACCCCGGCAATTCCGGCGGTCCGCTCTTCAACCTCCGCGGCGAAGTCATCGGCGTGACCAACATGAAGCTCACGTTCGGCGAGGGCCTCGGTTTCGCCATTCCGGGCGAAGTGCTGCGCTACTTCCTGCGCCACCGCGACGCCTACGCTTACGACAACGACAACCCGAGCAACCCCTTCCGCTATTTGGAACCGCCCACCCGGCTGAAAGATTCCCTGTCGGACCACGCCCGCACCCGCTGAGGGTGGCCGGCGGCTTGAGGGGATGCCCGGGGGGCGTCTCGCTATTTTTAGCGCCCCGGCGGCCCTCAGTTCCCCCTTGCCATCGCGCCGGCTGCCGCAACCTTGGCAGCGGAAATGAATCTTCGAACCCTGCTCGCGGCCCCGCTCGCCGCCTTCTCGCTGTTGGCAGCCGTTCCGCCGGCGCCCCAGCTTTTTCCGAGCGACACGCTCGTGCTGCTGAACGTGGCGGATTGGGCCGCCGCCAAGGCGACGATGAACGGTGCGCCCTTGGGACAGCTGTGGGCCGACGCCGCGATGCGCCCGTTTCGCGACGATTTCGAAAAGAAGGTCGTGACCCGGTTCATCGGGGATTTGGAAAAAGATCTCGGCATCAAGGCCGACGAATACCTGCCGCTGCTCCAGGGCCAACTGTCGTTTGCCGTAATCCAAGGCGACTGGAATCCCGCCAATCCCGATTCCAGTGCCGGGCACGTGCTGGTCCTCGACGCCAAGGACAAGGCCCCTGAACTCCGATTGAAGCTCGCCGAAGCGCGGAAGAAACTCGGCGAAGCCAAGAAGACGCTGAAGGCCGAAAAGATCCGCGACCAGGATTTCACCACCGTCGTCATTGAGCCGAAGGCGGCGGGCGCCGAGGCTGAGGACGAAGACGAAAAGGGCCCCGCGAAGAAGGTGGAGATTACCTTCGGCCAAGTGGACACCGCGCTGCTCATTGGCGACTCGACCAAGGCGTTGGAAAAAGTCGTCGCCAAACTGACCGGCGGTTCCGTGCCCGCCTTGGCCGAGGTCAGCGCGTTTCAAAGCAGCGAGGCGTCCATGGGCTTTCGGAAATCGCTCATTTACGGCTGGGTCCACGTGGCCCCGGTGTTTGCCACCCTCGAAGGCGAACTGACCAAGTCCGGGGGCGGTTTGGCGGCCTTGGGGGTGGATCCCAAGCGGGCGGTCCAAGCCCTCGGCTTGCGCGGGTTGAAGAGCCTGTCGGTGGCGGCCCAACAGGATGGCGCCGGCGCCTATTTCAACTTCGCCCTAGCCGTGCCGGAAAACGAACGGGGCGGGCTGTTCAAGTTGCTCGCCGTCGAAAGCAAAGACGGCTCCCCGCCGGCATTTGTCCCGGCCGACGCGGTGGATTATCGCCGCTGGCGCCTGAACGGGCAGAAGACGTGGGCCAATCTCGAAGCAATGCTCCAGCAGGTTTCGCCCCAGTTGGGTGGGTTGCTCCAGATGTCGCTCGGGGCGATGGGCAAGGACAAGGATCCCAACTTCGACTTCAAGAAATCGTTCATCGGCAACTTGGGGGACGATTTCATCAGCTACGCCAAGGCGCCGAAGGGTCGGTCGCCCCAGGAAATCGCCAACCCGCCGAGCCTCACGCTGTTGGGCGCGGTCAACGCCGAGGAACTTTCCGCCGGTATTAAGGCTGCGGGTTCTTTGCTGCCCGGCGGAGTGGATGACCTCAAGGAACGCGACTTCAACGGCAAGAAAATCGTCTCCGTCGTCATGCCCGCGACGTCGCCGAAGGACAAACCGAAGACGTTGGAACTCGCCCCCAGCGGCGGTTTCCTCGCCATCAGCGATGAGACTTCGATCTTGGAGGAATATCTCCGGAGTGCCGCCGGGGTTGGAAAATCCCTCAAGGACGCTCCCGGCCTCGTCGAAGCGGCGCAAAAAGTCGGCGGCATGAACACCGGTCTGTTCGGCTACAACGACCAGCGCGAATCGCTCCGCGGCACTTGGGAGGCCCTGCGCGGCGGCAACCTGACGAAGTTGATGCCGAAACCCAGCACTGACAGCGCTTCGCCCGAGGATTTCGCCGACTTCAAGTTGCTGCCCGTCTTCGATCAGGTGGCCAAGTATTTCGGCATCGCGGTCTATGCCGGCGCCTGGGACAGCCAAGGTTTTATGGTGAAACAATACGGACCGAATCCGAAGTGACCCGAGACTGAGACCCAGGGCCAGCGCGCGGCGGGGCGGACTTCAGGGTCCGCCCCGTTTTGTTGGGTGGACGGGCCCCCCGGCCTACTCGGCGTGATAGCCGCGCCACACCCAGACCAGCGTGTCGGCCAAGGTCTGCTGGAACACGCGGTCGTCGCAGTGGCCGGTGCCGCGGCTGAAAACGAAGCGTTGCGAATAACCCCGGTCGTGGAGCGCCGCCGCGGTCCGGTGGCCGGCTAGGACCCAGTTGTGCTGGGTGGATTCGGGATCGTGAGCGCGCAGGTCGTTTTCGGACACATGGGTGAAGATCCGCAGGGGCTTTTTCTCGCTGCTCGCGATCAGCTTCAGGCTGGAATGGTATTCCCAAGCGCCGAAGGGATAGCGGGCTTCCTCGGGCGCGTCGTCGTCCTGCTGGTCCACGAAGGTGCCGGAATAAGCGATCACGCGCCGGAACAGATCCGGCCGAAACCAAGCCATCGTCAGGGCTGCGGCCCCGCCGGAACTGCACCCCATGGTGGCGCGGCCCCAGGGATTGTCGGTGAAAGCGAGCTTCGGAAAGGCCGCTTTGAGCTCCGGATGCTTCAGCACGGCGGGAAAGACTTCCTCGTTTATGAACCGGGCGAAGCGGTCGGACAGGGTGTCGTATTCGAGGCCGCGTTCGCTGTTCTTGCCGTCGTTCCCGCCGTTTTCGACGGCGATCACGATGAACGCGGGCAGCGTGCGGTGGGGGTCTTGGGCGAGGGCTAGGTTGTCCAAGGCGTAGCGCACCAATTTCAGTTGGCTCGGGCCGTCGTGCGTGACGAGCACGGGCGCCTTGGTGCCGTCCTGATAGGCGGCCGGCACGTAGACGAAAATCTTCCGCTGCTGGCGCACGGCCTTCTTGGCTGGTTCCAGCGTGGGGTCGTCGCCCCGGAAGAGGGTGCTGTCGGCGAGGGGCAGCGTGAATTCGAACTGCTTGCCCGGGGCGTTGCCCCGGTCGGTCAGATCGGGGTCCACGTGGTAACTGGGACCAATCGTGAAACTGCCGTTGCCTTCCGGGCCGGGTTGCTCCGTATCGGTTCCGGACACGCAGCCGGTCAGGGCGAACAAACCGCACAGCGTGGCGAAACCGAGGCAACGAGCGCGGGGGAAGCGAAAACGCGAGGCGGGCATGCCCGGCTGGTTACGGCATCGGGCCGGGGAAACAAGCCGGAACTGGAAATGCCCCCGGCGGGCGCGGCGGCCCCGGTCACAGGGAGGCACCCGCTGGGGGAGGGTTTCTGCCGACGCCGGGAGGGGCAGGGTAAGCCGGGGTGGAAACAAAAAAACGGCCCCGGGGTTGCCGGGGCCGTTGGTTAAGCCGGAGTGAATTACTTCATCCGGTCGAAGTTTTTCTGGAGGATCTGCCAGGGTTCGAGACCGGCGACCTTCGCCTGATGGTCGGCGATGATGCCCTGCTCGTTGGCATTCTTGGTGGGGCGGTTCGTCTGGTAGAAGATACCAAAGAGACCGGGGGACAACTCTTCCGCCAATTTGTAGGCGGCATATTCATCCGTGACGTCGTGCGAGGCCGGCACGAGCTCGAACTTGCCGCCTTTGCGCGGGGTGGAGTTGTCGAAGGCGCCCGGGTGGAATTCGACGCATTCGCTCAGGCACTGAATGAAGCTGAAACCGTCGTGATCCATCGCCGCTTCCATCATCTGGAGCAGGTGGTTCGGGTTGGTCGCCGAGGTGCGGCCGACGAACGTCGCGCCCGCAGTGATGGCCTGCTTGAGTGGGTTGATCGGCCGATCTTTGGAGCCCCAGATGTCGGTCTTGGACTTGTAACCGAGCGGGGAGGTGGGCGACGTCTGGTTCTTCGTGAGTCCGTAGACGTTGTTGTCCATCACCAGGTAGCTCAGCTTGATATTCTTCCGGGCGGTGTGGGTGAAGTGGTTGCCCCCGATGGAGAAGGCGTCGCCGTCGCCCCCGAACACAAACACGTGGAGGTCGGGCCGGCTCAGGGAGACGCCGCTGGCGAAGGGCAGGGCGCGGCCGTGGATGTAGTGGGCACCGTGGGCCTGCACGAAGTAGGGGAACCGGCTGGAACAGCCAATGCCCGCCACGGTCGTGATCTTCTCGTGGATCAGCTTCCGCTTTTCGATCAATTTGAAGTAGAGGGCGAGCACCGAAAAGTCACCGCAACCCGGGCACCACGTGGGGTGGTCGGCTGAGATTTCTTTTTTCGTCAGGCCTTTCCGCTCCGCTTCGGGCAGCGGAATCGGAATCGTCAGGCCAGTGGTGGCGGTCGTGCGGGGCAGCACCGCGAAGGGCATTTCGAGATTACTCATGGTGGCGTCAGTCGTTGAAGTTCTGGGAGGCGGTTGCGCTCAAGCGTTCAGGGCGGCTTGGTTGGCGGCGCCGATTCCGGCCCGGACGCGGTCGATGATTTCCTTCACCTTCCAGGTGAGCCCATCGACCTTGGTGATGCCTTTGATCTTGGGATCGCAGTAGCGGGCACGCAGCACCGCCCCGAACTGGCCGTAGCCGTAGAGACCTTCGTCGGTGAGTTCGACCACGAAGATGTGGCGGAAACCCTTAAAGATCTCGTCCAGACCCTCGGGCAGGGGATTGATGTATTTCACGTGGACGGCCGAAACGGCGTCCCCCAAGGAGCGGAAGCGGTCCACGGCTTCGCGCACTGGGCCTTGGGCCGAGCCCCAACTGACCAGCAACACTTGGCCTTCGCTCGCGCCGTAGACGGTCGGTCTGGGCAGTTCCGCCGCGAGCTTCTTCAGCTTGTTGCGGCGCTTCGCGGTCATCTGCAAGTGCAGCTTGGGCGAACCGGTCGGGTGCCCGAGTTCGTCGTGCTCCAACCCGGTCACGACGGGATACTTGCCACTGGCCACCAAGGTGCCGGGCGCCAAGTGGCGGGTGATGCCATCCGGCGCGGTCAGGTCGTAGGGTTTGTGTTCGGCGACCGGGGAGAGGTCCGGGGAGATGTCTTGGCAGATGGCCTTGAGATCGGGTTCCGGGAACGCCTCGATCCGAGTGGCGATGCCCTGATCGGTCAAGAACACGACCGGCGTGCTGAATTTGCGGGCGATGTTCACCGCCTCAATGGCGGCGTAAAAACACTCTTCGACCGTGGCGGGCGCGATCACCACGCGGGGGCTGTCGCCGTGCCCGCCGAAGCAAGCGATGTTGAGGTCGGATTGCTCGATGTTCGTCGGCATGCCGGTGGAGGGACCACCGCGTTGCACGTCCACCACGATGAGCGGCATTTCCGCCATCGAAGCCCAACCGAGGGCTTCCGTCTTGAGCGAGATGCCCGGCCCGGAGGATCCGGTGACCGCGACGCGGCCGCCCCAACTGGCGCCAATCGCCATCGAGATGGAGGCGATCTCGTCTTCGCATTGCTGGAAAGAGCCACCGTATTTGGGCAACTCTCGGCGCAGCAGTTCCATGATGTCGGACCAAGGCGTGATCGGGTAACCGGCGCCGAAACGGACGCCGGCGGCGATCAACCCGTAGGCGATGGCTTCGTTGCCATTCATCACGACCTGGGGGCGGCCGATTTTCTTCTGGGAATGTTCGAGCTGGTAGCTCTTCAGCAGGTGCTGGAGCTGGAAGCTGTAGCCGCCGTTGAACGCGGTGATGGCGGTCTCGGCGATCTTCGGGTCCTTGCCGGTGAAACGCTCCGTGACGAGCTTCTTCAGCTTCTCCACGTCCAAGTCATAGATGCGGGCCAAGAGGCCGAGCGAGAAGACGTTCTTGCCCTTGTCGCGGCCGGTGCCGCCGATGGCTTCCACGGTCGCGCCCGAAATGGGCACCGGCACGTGGCGGAATTTTTCCAAGTTCTCGGGTTTGAACTCGGTGACGTGATCGGAGTCATAGAGCACGATGCCACCCAACTTCAGGGACGACAGATGACTGTCATAACTGTGCTGATAGAAGGCCAGCAACATGTCCGCCTCGTCGCCGGCGCTCAGGACCTCGCCCGAACCGATGCGGACTTGGAAGATTGAGGGGCCGCCGGAAATTGTGGAAGGAATCGTCATGAAGGTCATGACTTCCTGCTCACTTCGGCCGGCCAAACGGGCGAGAAAACCGCCGATGGCCTGGATGCCGTCTTGGGAATTGCCGGCAATGCGGATGACGGCTTCGGATACTTTGGTAACGGGTGGCTGGCCACCCGCGGCCTGGCCAGAGTCTGCAACTGCGCTCATTAAATCGTGCCTTTCTGAGAAAAACACCGCGTGACAACACCTCGTAGCGGGCGCCAACACGTAGTGCATTCGTGTGGTAGGACGTTAATTAGGGCCGGCAGAGCGTCAAGGTGCCGAGTAATCAATCTAGCTAAACTAAGGGGGCAGTTGAATTAGGCCGACCGCCGCCGGGACCCACGGATCGGGTTCACCGCGGCAAGCTTTCCTCCCGCTCCGCCAAGGCATAAACCATTACCGCCAAGGCCGCTGTGCAGCGGCGGAAGGCCGCGGGTTCGACCTTGTCCACGGTGTCGGCGTCGGTGTGGTGGAACCAAAAATAATGGTTCGGCTTCACCCGCAGCCCCAGGGCCGGCACGCCCGCCTCGATCAACGGCGTGAGGTCTGCGTCGCCGCCGCCCAAGGTAAATCGGCCGGCGTCGAGGTTTTCACCGAGGAAATCCAGCACCCCCCGAATGACTTCGCCGCCGCGCTCGCTGCCGGTGAAACCGAAGCCAGCCGGCTCAAAGGTGCCACTGTCGGTTTCGATGGCCGCGCTGTGCCGGGCGAGTTCGTCTTGGTGGGCGGCGCGATAAGCCTTGGCTCCGCCCAGCCCGAATTCTTCGTTCGTCCACCAAACGAGGCGGATGGTCCGGCGGGGTGTCAACCCGAGTTCCTTGAGCAGGCGGAGCGCTTCCCAAGCCGCCACGCAACCGGCGCCGTCATCCAAAGCCCCTTGGCCGACGTCCCACGAATCGAAGTGGCCCCCAACCACGACGATTTCCTCCGGTTTCTCCCGGCCGCGCAGTTCGGCGATCACATTGGAATCGGTGACGGTTTCGCCCCAGGCGGCGGCCAGTTTCAGGCGCAGCACTGGGGTGATGCCCCGGGCTTGCAGGCGGGCGAGGCGCTCGGTGTCTTCCGGCGCCAAGCCGGCGTGGGGAATCTTGGGCGTCGCCTCGTCATACCGCAGCATGCCGGTGTGCGGGGTGCGCAGGGAAAAGGGCGTCACGCTCCGGGTGACGCTCGCCACCGCCCCGGCCTTGGCCGCTTCGGTGGCGCCGGACCAGCGGTAGCGCACGGAGTCGCCGTAGTCGGTGAAGGGCGCGTTAAAGACGACGATCCGGCCCTTGGCTTCGGCGGCCCGCTGGGTGAGTTCGGCAAAGTTGGTCACCACCAGCACCGGCGCGGTGAGGCCGTCGGCGGGCGTCGCCACGGTGCCGCCAAAGCCCAGCACGGGCAGTGCTTCGCGGTGGGGAAAGACCAACTCAGCGGACTCCGCGCCGCGCGTCCAGCGCCGCACGGGGACCGGTTCGCCATGCACGTTGGCCAAGCCATCCCGGCGCAACTGGGTCAGCGCCCACTCGACGGCGGCCGCGAGTTGGGGCGAGCCGGAGGGGCGGGCGCCAAAGGTGTCGCACAGTTCGGCGAGCCGCTCTAAGCCGACTCCGGAGTGGGTGGCGGCAGCCACGATTTGCCGCAGGGTTTTGCTCAGGGATTCTGGCAATTGAACGGATTTCAGGCCCGCCGGACTGGCCGCCGGCTTCGGCTTCGGTTCGGCCGGTGCTTCGAGGCGGCGCAACCGCAGGTCGCGGATTTCGCCGGTGGTGCTCCACGTGGCGATGCCGAAGGGTTTGTTCAGCTCAATTTCGCCGGGGCGGAGCGAGACTTCCACGTCCTTGATGTTGGCGTTGATGAGGTGTTCGCCGTCTAGCCAGAGGCTGAGGTTGGTGGCGGTGACGGCGAGGCGCAGTTGATACCACTGGCCGGCCTTGAAGTTGCGATACTGGGTGGTCTCGTTTTGGGAGGCGTCCTGATTGTTCAGGGAGGAGATGCCGACCACGGCGCCGCCCCAGCCGCCGAGCACGAGGGTGGCGTGGGCGTCACGGACGGGAAACGTGAGGCCGCAGAAGAAGTCGATGCCCTGGGTCCGGCGGGCCGCGAACGCCACCTCGTAATCCACGGTTGGAACCGGGTTGGTGTAGTTCACGCCGGTGAGGATGCCCTGATTGAGGATCAGGGCGCCGTCCTTGACCTCGATTTCACCGGCGCCGGCGAAGCGGGTCGGGGTCCAGCCGGCGAGGGTTTTGCCGTCGAAGAGCGGTTGCCAATCCGCAGCTAGGGCGGTGAACGACGAAGCGAGCAGGAACAGGAGCAGCGAGCGCACGGTCCGAACCCTGACACGCACCCGGCCGCGAGGGCAAAGCGAAGTATGGGCCGGGGGCGGTTTCCGCTTATTGCGAGGTCGGGCCGGGGGCGCCATGTTCGGCGCACTTCGCCATGCCGCGCTTCACCCGACTTTCCGTCGAAGACATCCGTTTTCCCACCTCGCGCCAGCTCGACGGCTCGGACGCGATGAATCTCGATCCGGATTATTCCTCCGCTTACGTGGTTTTGCACACGGACACGGGGCTCGCGGGGCACGGCTCGGCGTTCACCATCGGGCGGGGCAATGACCTCGTCTGTGCCGCCATCAAGGCGCACGAACATCTCCTCGTCGGGCGGACGTTGGAGGAATTCATCGCCCATCCGGGCGCGTTTTGGCGGCGGTTGAACAGTGATTCGCAACTCCGCTGGATCGGCCCCGACAAGGGCGTCGTCCACCTTGCGCTCGCGGCCCTGGTCAACGCGCTCTGGGATCTTTACGCAAAGACCGTCGGCAAACCGCTGTGGCGCTTGTTGGCCGACTTTACGCCCGCGCAATTCGTGGCCTGTGTGGATTTTCGTTACCTCACCGACGCGCTGACCCCGGACGAGGCGCTCGCGCTGTTGCAGCCGCTGGAAGCGACCAAAGCCGACCGCATCGCCCAATTGGAGGCGCAGGGGTATCCCGCCTACACCACGAGCGCCGGCTGGCTCGGGTATCCGGACGACAAGATCCGCCGCTTGTGCCGGGAGGCGATCGCCGAGGGGTGGAATCACCTCAAAATCAAGGTCGGCCGGGACTTGCAGGATGATTTGCGCCGCCTCGCGATCATCCGGGAGGAAATCGGCTGGGAACGGAAGTTGATGGTGGACGCCAACCAAGTCTGGGACGTCCCCCAGGCCATTGCGTGGACGCGGGAGCTCGCCCGGTTCCAGCCGTGGTGGATCGAAGAGCCGACGTCGCCCGACGATGTGTTGGGGCACGCGGCGATTGCCCGGGCGCTGGAGCCGCTGGGCATCGGGGTGGCCACGGGGGAACACGGCATGAACCGGGTGCTCTTTAAACAATTGTTCCAAGCGCGCGCGATCTCCTTCTGCCAGATTGATTCCTGTCGCGTCGGGGGCGTGAACGAGAATCTCGCGATCCTGCTCCTCGCCGCCAAATTCGGGGTGCCCGTGTGTCCCCACGCCGGCGGGGTCGGGCTCTGCGAATTTGTCCAGCACCTGAGCATGGTGGATTTCATCCGCGTGAGCGGCACCTGGGCGGGGCGCGTCTGCGAATTTGTCGATCACTTGCACGAGCACTTTGAGGATCCCTGTCGGATTCAGCGCGGCCGCTACCTGGCGCCCACCCGGCCGGGACACAGCACGGAGATGCGGGCGGCGAGCCGCGCGGAGTTTGCCTTTCCGGCGGGCGCGGCGTGGTCGCGTTGAGGCGGCGCGCCGAACTCGGCGAGGAATGACCCGAGGCCAGTCTTGCGGGACGCCCCCCCCGTCCCCACCCTGCGCCGGCTGCCGATGCTTGCACTTCTTACAGGCCTGTCCGCCGGATTCCTCCACGTGCTCAGTGGACCGGATCACTTGGCGGCGGTCGCGCCCCTAGCCGTGCAGGGGCATCGCCGCGCTTGGGTGGCGGGGTGGCGGTGGGGCTTGGGCCATTCTGCCGGGGTGACGCTGGTAGGGTTGTTGGCGTTGGCCGTCCGCGAAGCGGTGCCGGTGGCTGCCATTTCGTCGTGGAGCGAGCGGTTGGTGGGGGTGTTGTTGCTTGGCCTCGGCGCGTGGAGCCTGCGCCAAGCGCTGCGCGTGCAGATCCATGTCCACGCCCACGCGCACGACGGCAGTCGGCACGAGCATGTGCATTACCACGCCCCGGACCACGGCCACGCGCCCGGGTCGGCGGCCCCGTCCCACGTGCACACGCACGCGGCGTTGGGGATTGGAACCTTGCACGGTTTGGCCGGCAGTTCCCACTTTCTCGGCGTGTTGCCGGCCCTGGCCTTGCCCACCACGGCGGAGCGGATCACCTACCTGCTGGCGTTTGCCGGGGGCACGATTTTGGCCATGACCGGTTTCTCCTCGCTGCTGGGCTGGGTCACGACTCGCTGGGGGGGGAACCATCGGCGGGCGTATCGCGGACTCCTGTTCGCTTGTGCGTCCGTGGCCTTCGGCGTGGGCGGTTGGTGGCTGGTCAGCCCCTGACTTGCCGCCGAGAAAACCCAAAATTTGTTTCCCCCCGGCACGGGATTTGCCAACGTCCAGCCATCATGCGTCTGCTTCGACTGGGTGTTTTCTGGTTCGCACTGCTGGCCACCGCGTTGGGTGGTCGGGCCGCTGAATACCGGCTGATCACAGGCGACATCTACCGGGGCACCCTCGCCGCCGCCGATAAGGATGGCCTGATCGTGAAGCTGGAGAGCGGTGAATTTTCCCCGCGGGTGGACTGGGCCAAGCTGACGGACGAGACGCTGAATCAGCTCAATCAGGACCCCAAAGCCAAACGTTTCGTCGAGCCGTTCATCGAGCCGCCGATGGAAGAAATTCAACGCGCCACCTCGGCCGCCCGAGAAATTAGCGTGCATCAACCCCAGCGATTGGAGCTCCCGCAGACGCAAAAGGGCCTCGTGGCCGCGCTGACCACGCCCAATTCCCTCATTCTGCTGTTCGCCCTCTACCTCGCCAACCTCTACGGCGCCGTGGAAGTCGCCCGGTTCAAGTGGCGCCCCATCACCCTCGTGTGTGGGCTCTCCGCCATCCTTCCCGTGCTCGGACCGGTCATTTTCCTCCTGATTCCCCGCCGGGTCGCGGAGGTGCAAGAAAACGCCACTGAAGCCGCCTTGGCCGACAAATCGGTGTCCGTCGCCTCCAGCAGTCCGCCGCCCCCCGCCGACGCCGCCCGCGGCGGGGCCGCGGCGGCCCTCGGCCTCTCCAAGTCGCACGCTGGCGGGGCCGTGGAGAGTGGCGCTGCCAAGGTCTTCAAGCGCGGTGAAACCACCTTCAACCGCCGCTTTTTCGAAACCCAGTTCCAGAATTTCTTCCGCATGGTCGCCACCGAAGCGGACCGGGACATGGTGATCGACGTCCACGCCGGCAAGGGCAGTGTCGTCGCTTCACGCATCTCGCGAATTTCGGGCAATGAAGTCCACTTCAAGACCGCCAACCAACAGGAGGTCGTGGTCAATTTCACCGAAATCTCCCAAGTCACCCTCCGCCACAAAGACGCCGCCTAAGTGAATTTCGGCTGGCCGCCTGCAACCCCCCAATCTGACCGCCACCCACCCAACGCTGTGAAATACCGGGCCATCCTCCTCTTCGGCGCCCCCGGCGCGGGCAAAGGCACCCAAGGCAAGATCTTGGGCCAGATCCCCAACTTCGTGCACTTCTCGTGCGGCGATGCCTTCCGCAATTTGCGGGTGGATTCCCCGTTGGGGCGCACGTTTGTGGAATATGCCGGCAAGGGCCAATTGGTCCCGGATGAACCCACGATTGAGCTGTGGCGGAAGTCGATCGAAGCGTTGGAAGCCACCGGCCGGTTCCATCCCGATGCCGACACGATGCTGCTGGATGGCATTCCGCGGAACCCCAATCAGGCCCGCATCATGACCGAGCTCGTGGAGGTCGTGGCCATCTTCAACCTCTTCTGTCCCCACGTGGAAAAGTTGGTTTCGCGCCTGCAACGCCGGGCGTTGAAAGATAACCGGCTCGACGACGCCAACGTGGACGTGATCCGGGCCCGGTTGGAAACCTACAAGCGCGAAACCCGCGCGGTGCTGGAGTGCTACGACGACCGGCTGATCCATCAGATCGACTCCACCCAGGAGCCGATGCTCGTGTTGCTCGACATCTTGAAGATCATCGCCCGCATCCCGAAACCGGCGATCAGCGACGGCGGCACGGTCTTTTCCGAGGTGCCCGAGCCCGAGCGGAGTTCCCCAGCGAACGTGGCCAGTTAAGTTTCAGGGAGCCCCGGCGGGGGAGGTCCCCGCGGCTCGACGCGGCGCGGGGTTGACCGGAAGGGCTCAGAAAAGGGGGGCGGTTGGAAAAATTCTTTGACACCCCCGCCCCCGTTCCGCCATTGATTCTCGCGCTCTGGGCGACCAGGGCACTCATCCAGAGTGGTGGAGGGCACGGCCCGATGAAACCACGGCAACCGGTCGAACGGGCAGTTCGATGACCAGGTGCCAAATCCGGTCGGGGTTTCGGCAACGAAATCCCGGCGAAGATGAGAAGCGCCGGTCCTGATTTTCAGACCCCTTCTCGCTTCGCGGGCAGGGGTCGTTTGTTTTCCCCGCCGCTCTGGCTGTAGCAAACTTCGGTTTGTCCCGCGGTCCGGAGAGATTTTTATGAGTCAGAGCCACGGTTACATGAAGGCGTTGAAGTGCCGCGAGTGCGGTCGGGAATACCCGCTCGCCGCCACGCACGTCTGCGAGTTCGATTTCGGCCCGCTCGAAGTCGCCTACGATTACGACCGCATCAAGAAGTCCCTGACCCGCGCGGTCATCTGCTCCCGCCCGCAGACGATGTGGCGTTACCGCGAGCTGCTGCCGGTGGCGGGCGAACCCACCGTCGGCCGCCAAGTCGGCTACACGCCGCTGGTGAAGGCCGACCGCCTCGCCCAGCGCCTCGGCATCCGCGAGCTCTGGATCAAGAACGACGCCGTCAACTATCCGACGCTCTCGTTCAAGGACCGCGTGGTCAGCGTCGCGCTCAGCCGTTCGGTGGAACTCGGCTTCAAGACCGTCGCCTGCGCTTCGACCGGCAACCTCGCCAACTCCGTCGCCGCCAACGCCGCCGCCGCCGGCCTCGACGCCTACGTCTTCATCCCGTCCGACCTCGAACTCGGCAAGGTCGTCAACTCGCTGGTCTACGGGGCCAACGTCATCGGCATCAAGGGCCATTACGACGAGGTGAACCGCCTCTGCGCCGAAATCGCCGGCAAATACGGCTGGGCGTTCGTGAACGTGAACATGCGTCCCTACTACGCCGAGGGCAGCAAGAGCATGGGCTACGAGATCATCGAACAACTCGGCTGGCGCGTGCCCGAACACACGGTTGTCCCAATGGCGTCCGGTTCGCTCCTCACCAAGGTCCACAAGGCGTATCAGGAATTCATCAAGGTCGGCCTGATCGAGGACACGAAGTGGAAGATGCACGGCGCCCAAGCGACTGGTTGTTCGCCGATCAGTTCCGCGCAGAAGGCCGGACTCGACTTCTTCAAGCCGGTGAAGCCCAACACCATCGCCAAGTCGCTCGCGATCGGCACCCCGGCCGACGGCTTCTATTCGCTCAAGGTGATGAAGGAAACCGGCGGCCACGCCGACGACGTGACCGACGATGAAATTCGCGAGGGCATCCGCCTGCTTGCCGAGTGCGAAGGCATCTTTGCCGAGACGGCCGGCGGCGTGACCGTGGGCGTCGCCAAGAAGCTGATCGCCGCGGGCAAGATCGCCGCCGATTCCAGCGCCGTCCTCTGCATCACCGGCAACGGCCTGAAGACGATCGAAGCCATGACCGGCCACGTCGGGGCGACGCGCGAAATTCGGCCGAGCCTGCGGGAATTCGAGGCGCTGCTGGCGCACGACCAACCGGCGATGGTGGCCGCCTAAATCCGGGGTCGAACGCTTCCCGGCGCCGCCGCTTTAACGCAGTCACTTTTTAACCGATTCAACTTCCGGTGGTTCACATCTCCATTCCTCCGACGCTCCGCCAACTGTGCGGGGGCGAAGAAACCGTCACTGTCCGGCCCGGCACCGTGGGTGAAGCCGTCACGCAGTTGCACCACCGTTTCAACGGCATCCGCGACCGGTTGTGCGACGAGGGCGGACGCCTGCGCGGTTCGGTGCTCGTGTTTGTGAACGAGGAAGACATCCGTTTTCTCAACGAACAGGACACCCCGCTGAAACCCGGTGATCTGGTGAGCATCATTCCGGCGTTTGCCGGCGGCTGACCGAAGGCGGGGGGAATTTGGAAAGCCGGAACCGGAAGGTTGCTTGTCGTCTTCCTGCTTTCCGGCTTTCCAGATTCAAATCAGCCCGCCGCCGGCCGCGTCCCAACCACGGCAGCGCCCTAGGCAACGGCCACGGGCCCGCAGGTTGAAACTCTGCGAAACCGCAGCGGGCAACTCGGCGCTCCGGGCCAGCCTCAACTTCGAAGTTCGCGGGCAAATCAGACGGGGCCTCTTGGCCGCGCTTGACTCGCCCCGGCTGCTTCCGGCTTACTTTTAACCACATGAACCGCGCGTTTTCCGCTTTTGCTGCCGCTGCCCTGGCCCTTTCGGCCCGAGCCGCCGCCGCCGCGGGTTCTGGTCGTCTGCCCCTCGCCTAGCCTTTTCAACCCAGGCGAATCCAGACGGCCCGTGGGAATCCGCTTCCCGCGCGCGGGTGTGTTCGCTTATCTCCCCACCGCAGTCCATGTCCTCGAATCGTCCCAGCTACATTGCGAGTCACGTCGCCGGCATCCCTCGTTCGGGAATCCGCGACTTCTTTGAGCTCGTGCAAAACACCACCGGCGTCATCTCCCTCGGCGTCGGGGAACCGGATTTCGCCACACCGTGGCACATCCGCGAGGCCGCCATTTACGCGCTTGAACGGGGCCGGACTCAATACACCTCGAACCTCGGGCTGCTGAAGTTGCGCGAGGCGATCGCGCGCAACGTCGCGCAGAATTTCGGCGTCCATTACGACCCGAAGAACCAGATCCTCGTCGCCGTCGGGGTCAGCGAGGCCTTGGATCTCGCCCTACGCGCCGTGCTGAATCCGGGCGATGAAGTGATCTACCACGAGCCCTGTTACGTGAGTTATTCGCCGAGTGTCGTGCTCGCGCACGGGGTCCCCGTGCCCGTCGCGTGCCGGGCGGAGAATGGGTTTGCCGTCACGGCCCAAGCCATCGAGGCGGTCATTACGCCGCGCAGCAAGGTGCTAATGTTGAATTTCCCGACCAACCCCACGGGGGGCACGATGACCCGGGCGCAGTTGCAGGAGATCGCCACCGTAGCGCAGCGGCACAACCTGCTCGTGCTCACCGACGAGATTTACAGCGAACTCACCTTCGAGGGCGAACACGTCTCCATCGCCAGCCTGCCCGGCATGGCCGAGCGCACGATCTTCCTGCACGGCTTCTCCAAGGCCTACGCCATGACCGGCTTTCGCATCGGCTACGCGTGTGGCCCGGCGGAACTCATCGAGGCGATGATGAAGATCCACCAATACTCGATGCTGTGCGCCAGCATCATTGCCCAGGAAGCCGCCCTCGAAGCCCTGGAGCACGGGGCCGCCGCCACGGCCGCGATGCGCGATCAGTATCGGCTCCGGCGCAATTTTATCGTGAAGGCACTGAACGACATGGGCCTCAAGTGCCACCTGCCGCGCGGCTCGTTCTACGCCTTCCCCAGCATTGAGAGCGTCGGTCTCCCCGCCAAAGAATTTGCCCTCGGCCTGTTGCAGGAAGAGAAGGTCGCGTGCGTGCCCGGCGGAGCGTTTGGCGCGAGCGGCGAGAAATTCCTGCGCTGCTGTTTCGCCACCGCGTTCGACCAGATCCAAATCGCCATGGACCGAATGGCCCGGCACGTCGCACGGGTGAAGCGCGGTTGAGGGGCGCTAGAATTGTCCGCAGGCGCACCTTGCCTGAATTCAGTGCGTGATTATACGGTGCGGCGGCTGGACGACTCAAATCCCAAGGTTGCCGGCCGAATTCACGATGGCCCCAACCCCTCCTGCTTTTACTCGTCAGGCCTGCGCCTTTACGCTGATCGAACTGCTGGTCGTCATCGCCATTATCGCCATTTTGGCGGGCATGTTGTTGCCGGCCTTGTCCAAGGCCAAAGCCAAGGCTCAGGCCATTGCCTGCCTCAACAATCTCCGGCAGTGGGGCGTCGCCCTGCACGTTTACGCGACTGACAACTACGACGCGATCCCGCGCGATGGCACGGACGAGGGCGGCCAATACGGTGTCTTCACCGGCAAAACTACGGGCTCCGGCAGCCCGAACGATCCGTCGGCGTGGTTCAATTTGCTGCCGCCCAACGCGGGCGATCGCCCGCTCTCCAATTACTGGGCCGACGCCCAAGGCAAGGTCGCCAAGGACTTCCTGCCGTTTCCGACCGGCAAGGGCAAGTTTTGGCACTGCAACGCCGCCAAACTCAAGGAAGCCGAGATTCCGGCCCTGCCGTCCCGGGGCAGCTTCGGTTTCTTCAGCTACGTGATGAACATTGACCTGAAGCTGCGCAGCTCCATCCGCAACGGGGTGCAGGGCAATGACTATTCCTACCCCGGCATGCCCAAGCTGGGCACCCTGCCCAGTCCGTCCGCCACGGTCATGCTGCTCGACGCGGTGTTCAATCCCGTCGCCGAAGCCTTCGGCGAACCGTCGCCGTCGATCGGCGTGATGCCCGCGGCCCGGCACAATCGGTTTGCCGCCCGGCACAATGGCCCCGGCGCCGGCGGCGGGGGCAACCTCATGTTCATGGATGGCCACGCGGCCTTCTACAAGCGCAGCGCCGTGACCAATGGCAGCACGAGTCGGGAGGAACGGCTGCGGCCCGAAGTCATCTGGAATCCGAACCGCGAGGTCGCCCAGCCGTGACGCCGGGGGCCGTTTTTTCAGCTCCGTTTTCGCCGACTTCACCCCTCCAGCCCTGAGTTCCCTTCCCTGAATGAAACCCTCCCTGCTAGGCCTAATCACCACGGCCGCGCTGAGCTTCAGCGCTTTGGCCGAGCCGCTCCTCACCGAAGCGTTCAGTTACCCGGAGGGCCCCTTGGTGAGTGGGGCGGCGGGTGCTTGGATTAGTCACAGCGGCACCGCGGACCAAGTGGACGTGGTCGCGGGCGCGCTCCAGTTGACGGAGGCGGAAGGCGAGGACGTCAGCGTCCGGTTGCCGGGTGAGGCCTACACGGCGGCGGGGGGCACGCCGTTATTCGCCCGGTTCACGTTCACCTTGGTGGGCCTGCCCGCCGGCACGGGCGGTTATTTCGCGCACTTCCGCGATCTGGGGAACGGCTTTCGGGGCCGGGTGTTTGTCAGCTCCGTGGGCGCCGCTCCGGGGGCGTATCGGCTGGGCGTCGGTTACGCCGGCAATGCGGCGAACTATTTCCCCACCGACTTGGCGACGAACACGCCCTACACGGCCCTCCTAAAGCTCGACCTCGCGGCCGGCACCGCCGCCCTGTGGCTTGAGCCCACGGCCGAAGCCGACCCCAGTGTGGTCTCGTCCGACGCCGGTTCGGCGATTGCCGTCAGCACCTTCGCCTTCCGGCAATCCACCAGCAGCGGCAACGGTATGGGCCGCCTCCAAGTGGATGACCTCAAGGTCGCCACGACCTTTGCCGAAGCCCTCGATCGGTCCCTCCCGCCGCCGACCGCACCGACGATCAGCGTGCCGCCGGCGAGCGTCACGGTGGTGGCGGGTGGGAGCGTGACGTTGACCGTGGGGGTGACGGGTTCGGGGCCGCTGACCCTAGCGTGGGAAAAGGAAACGGCCCCGGGTCTGTGGGAGGTCATCCCGGGCGCGAACAGCGCCGCGCTGATGCTGCCCAACGTCCAGTTGAGCGACGCCACCCAATACCGGGTGCGCGTGACCTACGCGCAGGGATTCGTCCTCAGTGAACCGGCGACGCTCACCGTGCAGGCCGATCCGGGCACCCCGGTCAGCCCCATCGTCGAACTCCGCGCGCGGCTCGATCCGGCGACGCTGACGCCGACGAACACGGTGCAGCTTTATGGGGTGGAAGGGGTGGTGACGACGCATGTGAACCTGACGGGGGCGGCCAACAGTTTTTTCTACCTGCAAGACGCGACGGCGGGGATTGCGGTGTTTGTGAGCGGGGGAGCCGGGGTGGTGCCGCCGGCGGGAGCGCGGGTGCGGGTGGTGGGACCGCTGGGGCACTTCGGCGGGTTGCTGCAATTGAACCTGCGGGCGACGGAGCCGGCGCACCGGGTTGAAGTGCTGTCCACGGGGAACGAATTACCGGCGGCGGTGCCGTTGGACTACGCGTGGCCGCGGGTGCCGGCGCCGGTGGGGGATGCGGGCGTGGTGAGTGCGGAAGCGAACGAAGGGCGGTTGGTGATCGTGACCAACGTGCTGCTCGACGTGACGGTGCCGACGTTCAGCAGCGGGTCGAACGTGACGTTGACCGACGCGGCGGAGGCGAGCCGGACCTTTACGCTGCGGGTGGACGCACGGGTGTTGGAGCTGATCGGGCAACCCAAACCCGTGGGCCCGACGACGATCATCGGCGTGCTCTCCCAGTTCACCACCGGCCCCGCCTTTACCGGCGGCGGCGGTTACCAATTGCTGCCCAGCCGGCGGGCGGACGTATTTGCGAGCGGCCCGCCGACCCCGATCCACGCCACCGCGGAGCTCACCCCCACGCACCTCAACCTCACGTGGACGGGCCCGCTGGGCGCGACCTACTCGGTCTGGCGCCGCGTCACCGCCGCGGGCCCCTTTGAGCCACTGGCGACCGACCTGACCACGCCGGCCTTTACCGAAGCCTTGGCCGACCGCCCCCAAGCGTTCTACCAGATTACCTCGCCCTGAGGCAGCTCCGGTTGCGCCCGGGCGGCTGTTCACTCAGCAACAACGGCCTCGGCTCGTCACCGCCGAAGCAACGGGCGGGGCGGCCGAAAGGCCGGACCAAGGTGAAGATTTGTGTTCCAGTGGATGCGACCGTTTGGGACGGTGTCTTCAAGCTCGGTCAGCCCAAAGACTCCCCCTAGGTGAACCAATTGCTGTGTGGCTACGTCAAACTGGCCGGACCGGCAGGCCAGAACGCGGCGGTAGCCTGAATGCAGCGACGCCCTCCGGATTCGTTGAGATGAAACTTGTGGATTCAGTCAGGAACGCCAGCGGCCTTTATACAGTCCGCGAGGCGGCGACTTATGCGCGCATGCATCCACAGACGCTGGCAAATTGGCTTTTTGGGGCCGGCGCTAGGGCGCCACTCAGAGCCTCTTTGATCGACAAAGAAGAAGGGAAATTCTTGACCTTCGTGGAGTTCGTGGAGGCGCTGGCGATCCGAAACTTGCGAACGAACTACGGCGTTTCTTTCCAAAAGATCAGACAGGCAATTCAAGAGGCCAAGGAAGCCTATCAGGTTGAATATCCGTTTGCGGACCGGGACCACAAAACCTACCTGATAGGGAGCGACTTACACATTCTTCTCAAGGGCGAAGAGCATCCAGTTCAGCTAA
The DNA here is from genome assembly GCA_903821635.1 of uncultured Verrucomicrobiota bacterium. Lineage (GTDB taxonomy): Bacteria > Verrucomicrobiota > Verrucomicrobiia > Limisphaerales > UBA9464 > CAIWAH01. Next base: position 21,833 of record CAIJLV010000141.1, read on the forward strand.
CCGGAAAGCAAAAGAAGCAGGCATCCATTCGGCCCTGCCTTGAGCGATTCATGCGTGATCTGGAATGGGATAACGAAACGCAGCGAGCCGCAGCTTATGTTGCCTACCGCTACCCGAACCCAGGGCCTAACATCACTATCAGGATGCGCCCCAATCATTACTTTGGTGCTCCCGTAGTGGATCGGACTGGCTATACCGCAGAAACCCTTTGGAGGGCGGCCGTGGCCGAGGGGAGTTTCGCCAAGGTGGCAGAGTATTACGAAGTTGGTGAGACCTCCGTTATGGCTGCCTGCCGATATTGCGAGGAACTTCAGTTAGCCGCCTAAGATGCCGCCTCTTCGGCTGTTCTTTGACGAATGTTGCAGCCGTAGACTGCCGGGGAAAATCCGCTAAGTTTACCAAGAAGATCATCCCGAAATCGAGACCGTGCATTTAACCGATTTGATGGCGAAAGGCACGGAAGACGCTGAGTGGATTTCAAAACTAGAGCAAGAGTTGGGGTGGGTGGTGATAACGGCCGATCGGGGCAAGGATCCCAAAAGCCCGAAACTTCCAATCCTTTGCGTCCAATTTAAAATCACACACGTTTTGATTACACCCAGCTTGATGCAGGCTGGGTATTCCGTTCAAAAGCAGGCTCTCCTAACGGTTTGGCAGCAAATCGTGCGCCTCCCGCAAGTGCCCAAAGGAACTCGTGCGGAACTGGGATACCGAATGTTCAACCAAGGCTTTACCAAAGCTGCTTGGCTCTCAATCGGCGGAAAGCATTTGGACATCTGGTGCCACGAGCACGGCATCGAAGCGCCCAATTAGGACCCGCCCCGGTTGGGCGAGCGCGGGGCTGCGGCTCGGCCCTCAGGGTCGGGCCAAGGGGATGACTCAAGAAAACCCGCGCCCGGAGTGGGAGTGGGAGTGGGTTTGGGTTTGGGGCCTGTGGCTCTGGCTGTGGGAGTCGCGTGGCCGCGGAACCCTCCCCGGCCCGGCCGGCTTCTGCGCGACCGTAGGCGGGCACACTGGCTCAACGCGCGCGCAGTCCGGCTGGGCGCGTCCAAGCCACCGCCGAACACGCCGCCGCCACCGCTGAGGTCTGGCGGCAAACCGACGCGCTCATCCCGGGCGGCCCAGGAGCAACCGGTCGAGGCGGCCACGGGGGCGTAGGGGCAACTGACGCTCAGTGGTGTGAACCATGCCTATCCGGTTGGTTGACAAGACGGCTGTTCGGAGCGCCGGAGGCGCGGCAGAAAGTAGCCCACGGCGTGAGCCGTGGGTTGCCGTCAGGAAAGACCGGTAGCCCCGGAGGGATGGCAGAATTCGGCCGGTCAGAGGCGGCTCTCTGTCGCCCCTCCGGGGCTTGAGCCTTTGGGCGTGAACCCACCCCAGGCTCACGCCCGGGGCTATTTTCTACCGACCCTCCGGGCCTTTTGTCACCAAACCGGATAGGCTGGGTGTGAACGGCCACCGGCAGTTGCGCGGCGGGCAATCCGGGCGCTTGCCGAGCCCGCCGGCGGAGCAATTTCAGTTTCGCATTCCCCAACCCTTGGGGGGCCCGGTCGCCGCGTTCCCCTACGTTGGCGGGTATCGAGGAGGCCCTATGTCGCGTTCCAGTTCCTTCAGTGAAATCCTGGCCGAAGTGCCCACCCCGCAAGGCCGCAGCGAAGTGGTGGCCACCGCGGAAAGCGCCTACGACGACCACGCGGGCCGGATTCGCGTGGAACTCGATGCCTTTTTGCGGCCCGTGGATCTGACCCATGCCGAGCAGCATCTGCGGGCGGATTGGCTGCCCCACGCCCAAGTCGTGCAGGAGAGAGTGCCGGCCGACGAAGCCACCGCCGCCACGCGCGCCATGTTTCAAACGTGGAGTCACCAAGTCCGTCGGGCCCTCGAACAACGCCCCGCGCGCTGACCCCGCGGCGGGGCCCCGAGCGCCGCCCGGGGTTGAGCGCCCGTCGCTCGGGCTGCGCTCCGCGCTTTCCGTCCGGGGGAATCCTTTCTAGGCTCACCGCGGCATGAAATCCGCACTCCGGACCCCCCCGGCATATCGCTGGCTTGATGAGGCCTCGGGCTGGGTGAGCCTGTTTCTGGTGGTCTGGGCGCCATGGGCGCTGGGCTGCGCGGTCACGTGGGCCATTAACGTCTTGGTGAGCGGCTGTTACACGCTGGGCGGTCTGCTGGCCCTCAAGGCGTTTATTCGGTGGCGCGCAGGTTACACCCCGGAACGCTGGGTGCAGCCTACCCCCGCTGGCCGCCGGTGGCTGTGGTTGCTGGCGACCCTGACGGTGCTGTTTCTGGGGTGGGTGCTCGCCGGCGCGGCCAATGGGCGCGGCTACATCGAGATCTCCCGCGCCGGGCCCATCCTCCATGCGTATGACCGGGAACCCCTAGCGTGGCTGCCCGCGAGTCTGGATGCGCCCTATTCGTGGCGGGCCTTTTGGCGCTGGACCAGTTTCGCCCTGGCGTTCTGGGCGTTGCGCGATTGGTTGGTGGGCAAATCCCGCCGCGAAAAACATCACGCCGAAGACTACCCCTTTCCCACGGCGCGAGTGCGTTTGCTCCTGTGGACTTTGGCGCTCAGTGGGGCGGCGCTCGCCCTCACCGGCATCCTGCAGCGCCTCGACGGCACGTCCAAACTGCTTTGGCTGGTGCAACCCGTGATCAACAAATTGCCGGAAGCCCAATTTGGTTCCTACCCCTACCGGGCCAACGCGGCCCAGTATTTTAACCTCATCTGGCCGGCGGTGCTTGGTTTCTGGTGGGCCCTGCACGCCCAGACCGGGCAGCAAAATCCCAAGGCCAAACTGGGCAACGACCCCAGCGTCCTCCTGTTGCCGGCCGTGATGTTGATGATGGCCGTGCCCGTGGTGGCGACGACACGCGGCGGCGCCCTGATCCTGGTGGCGCTCACGGGCGGCGTGGTGGTGGTGGCCGCTTGCCAGCGGCGGGTGACCCTGCGCCTGCGTTTGGCGTTGGGCCTCGTGTTGGTCGGGGCGTTGGCCTTGGGCTGGGTCCTAGGCGGGGCCGCCCAACAGCGCCGGTTCGCCACGGTCTTTGACGACCAGATGAGCGGCCGGACGGAAGCCTACAAGACGGGCTGGAAGATGGCGGAGGAATTTGGTTGGCGAGGCAGTGGCGCGGAGACGTTCTCCAGCCTCAACTTTCTTTACCGGGATAGTTTGGAGGAAAAATGGCAGGGCTACCTGCACGATGATTGGCTCGAAACCTACGTCACGTTGGGGGGTGTCGGGTTGGTGCTTGTCCTGCTCAGCTTGGGCGGGGTGGTGGCGGTGTTCTGGACTTCGACGGGCGCCCGGGCGCCGGCTTTTTTCTCCTTGGGCGTGGGTTTGGGTTTGGTCGGTCTGTTGGTCCACGCCAAATTCGACTTCCCGTTCCAGATGGAGTCACTGCGGTTCACCTTTTTGGTCATGCTCGCCGTGCTGTTGGCCAGCCCCGTGAGGGCGGCTGCCCGGTGAGCGCCCGCCCGCCAACCCGGCCCCAGCTTCCCGTCCGGCGCCGCGGCCTGAGCCCCGGGTGGCCGCCGCGGCGCGGGGGCTCCCGGTTTACGGCTCTGCTGGGTCTGGTGGCGGGCTTTTGGCTGTGGATCCCGACGCACTCCGCCCCGCGCCCAGACTGGGGGATTTATTGGCACGGCCCGGCCCAGACGCCGGCGACGGCTCAGCTCGTGGCGGCCTTGGAGGAAGCGGGCGTGACGTGGTTGCGCACCGTGGGCGTGGCCCCCGAAACCACCGGCCGCACGGTCGTGGTTGGCTGGCCGGGCGCCACGCCGTTTCGCCCGGCCGACGCCCCGGAATTATACCAGTGGCGGTTGGCCACCAACCTGTGGTCGGTTTACGGCTGGGCCAAAACGAATAACCCGGCCCGCCGGCAGGCGGTGGCCGCGCTGGAGATTGGCAATGAACCTGACCTGCATTTCACCCCGGATTTGCCGGACCGCATGGCGGCCACGCTCAAGGCGGCGTGGTGGGGTTCGAAGAGCGCCTACCCGGATCTGCCAGTGCTCATGCCCAGTTTGGCGGCGGCTCCCGGGCCCTACGCCCGGCAGTTGGTTGCCAATCGGGTGCTGAATTATACCGACGGGTGGAATTTTCACTTCTATGGCTGGGCGCAAGATTTTGGCGCGAGTGGGGTGGCCCAGCGTCGGTTTGCCGACCGGCACCACGGTCGGCACCTGCCGCTGTGGGTGACCGAATATGGGTTTGCGGATCTGCCCGCCGGTCCCGAACCGCCGGCCCCGATTTTATTGGCGCGGCAACGGGCGTTTTTTGAAACCACCACCCTCGCCGGGGCGGCCCTAGGCCTTGACCACCAGTTCGCCTTTTGCCTTCAGCCGGTGGTGGATGTGGGGCTGGATGTCGGTTTGTCCCTGCCCGAGGGCACGCCCCGGCCGGCGCTGACCGCTTGGCTGGAAATGGTGCGGCGCCTGCGCGTCGCCACCCCGGCCTATCGCCTGCATCACCTCGCCTTGGGGCAAACCGTCGGTTGGGTCTGGCAGTTGCCGGCGACGGCCCACCAGCCCGAGACGTGGTGGACGCTGTTGCAATCGCCGCACCGCCGCACCGATTTCGAGCTGCCGCCGTTGCCCGACTCCCCGCGGACGGGTCGGCCGACCCCGGCCCCGCTGACGTCGTTTTTCGAGTTTCAGCTCACCTTCCCCCCGGGCACCCAGCCCCTCGCCGTGGGTTTGGCCGGCGAATTCGGGCCTTGGCCCGAGCCGACCCTGCATTTTAACGCCAGCGCCGCTACCAATCTCCACCTGCTCACTCCCCCCCGGCGGTTTGAAGTGGCCGGTTGCCGTTGGGAACGATTACGCCCGCCGCCCGCTCGCCCGCCCGCCCCGGCAACGTCACCCAGCCCCGTGGTGGTCACCCTGATTCCGGACCTCGCCGCCGATAAAACCGCCGTGACGTATCGGTATGCCCCGGCCCAACCCGTGGCGCTGGCGGTCCGGCTCTACAATTTCAGTGCCACCCCGCAGACCGGCCGGTGGCGCCTTTCGCTGCCGCCGGGCTGGCGTTTGGAGCCCGGGCAAAAACCCGCCGGTTGGGTCGAACTGCCCCCCTTGGGTGAGCAGGGCCTGACGGTGACCCTCCACCCTCCGGCCCAGGCCTCCGGCCGCCCGGAAGTGTGCCGCCTCCGGTGGTGGGATCCGCAGGGCCAGACCGATCAGGCGGAGCTGCACCTGCGGCCGACCGGCCCGGTGCGGGGGAGCGAGGAGCGGTTGACGGCCCAGTGGGAACCCGCCGATTCCGACACCCAATGGCTGCGGGAAACGCGCGGGGAGCAGCAACACTTCCGGCTGGTGGAGGCGGCGAGTTCGGCCGGTGGCAGCTTACTCCTGGGGTTGCCCCCGGGCGCCGTGGAATCCCCGGACACCGTGCTCCGTTTCCGGGTCCGACTGGAGGGCGCTGGGGGCGCTTGGCGGCGGCGGATCGAACTCATCACGCCGACGCGCGAAGTGTTTCGTTGGGGAGAAGACCCCCGGCAAACGGAGCCAGGGGAAACCATCGAAGCCCGTGTCGGCGACTTTACGCCGGCTTTCTGGAGTCACGTGGGGGCGGGCGATCCGGCGGCGGGACGTTATGTGCGCGTCTCCCTGCTGGGCCTAGTTCCGGGCGAGAGCGTCGAACTCAGCCCGGTCACCGTCGTCACGCCGGGCCGGCGATAAGAGGCCAAGGGGAACCGAGGCAAGGCGCCGCGCCGCGGCTGAATTCCCTGAGCGCCGGAGGCGCGGCAGAACGTAGCCCCGGGCGTGAGCCCGGGGTGGTGGGTCGACCGGGTTGAGCCCCAGCGGGGCGACAGAAAGCAGGAGAAACTCACGTTGCTTTCGCCCCGGCGGGGGCTTGCGAAGTTTCCTGAGCGTTCACCCACAACGCACGCGGTGGGCTACGTTCAGGCTCCGCCCTGAGCTTCGAGGCAGGCCCAATTCCCCGGCCCCTTCAGTGGTAACGGTGGACGGCTTTGCCCTGTTGGCGGGCCACCATTTCGTCGTAAATCCAGCGGTAAGTCTTTTCCATGCCGTCGCGCAGGCGGGTGTCGGGTTCCCAGCCCAACGTCGCTTGGATCAGCGTGTTGTCCGAGTTGCGCCCATTAACGCCCTTGGGGGCGTCCAGCTTGTAGCGGCGTTCGAGTTTGATCTCGGCGATCGCTTCCACGAGGTCCACCAGTTGGTTGATCGTTACCAGTTCGCTCGACCCAATATTGATCGGTTCCACGAAGTCGCTGTGCGTCAGCATCTGGGTGCCCTTCAGGCAGTCGTCAATATACATGAACGAGCGCGTCTGTTTGCCGTCGCCCCAAATCTCCAACTCATGTTTTCCGCTGAGTTTGGCCTGGATCACCTTGCGGCACGTGGCCGCCGGCGCCTTTTCGCGGCCGCCATCGTAAGTGCCCAACGGGCCGTAAACGTTGTGATAACGCGCCACGCGGGTTTGCACCCCGAAATCCTCGCGGAAATGCCGACACATGCGTTCGCTGAATAGCTTCTCCCACCCGTAGCCGTCCTCGGGCAGCGCGGGATACGCATCCGCCTCCTTGAGGGCGGTCACCTGGGGATCCTTCTGTTTGTCGCCGTTATACACGCACGCGCTGGAGGCGTAGAAGAAGCGCTGCACGCCGAGGTCCTTGGCCGCCATCAACAAGTGGGTATTGATGAGCACACTGAGCATGCACAACCCCTTATTCAGCTCGATGAAGCCCATGCCGCCCATGTCGGCCGCGTGATTGTAAACCGTGTGGGCACCTTGGAGCGCGGAGTAACAGGCCGCCTTGTCCTCCAAGTCCAGCACCCGGTTGTCCACGTCGGGAAACCGCTGATACCACTGCGATTGCGGTTTGCAATCCACGGACCGGAGGTGGGTGAAACCCTGCCGGCGAAGATCAGCGATCAGGTGGCCGCCGATGAAGCCGCCACCGCCACACACTACTACGAGATCGTTCTTGGTCATGACTGAAGGTTACTGGCTGAAAGCCTGCGCCCCGAGGAAAGCGGGAGCAACCGCTGACAGCAAGCGTAGGTGTGGCGGACGAGGGGGCAGGGGCCCCGCAATCGCCGAGGCTACTCGCTTCGGCCCAACACGCCGCGCTTGCCGCGACTTGGCTTTTTTGAGTAGCGTTTTGCTTCTTAATTCAGGTCACCATCTGAAGCCGGAGGTAGCTAGTTGCCAATGATCGCCGAACGTTCTCGCGGGCTTTTTTTACTGCACATCGCGCTTCAATTGCTCGCGGTGGAGGCTTCGTTTTGGTTGTGGCTGGTTGGGTTTCGGCTGCTCTACCAGCCGTCCGCCTTCGCCTTGGACCGGTATCCGGTTTACGCCGTCCTGGCGGGGGTAGCTTTGATTTTACAGGCGGTGGTCGGCGCGACCCATCACCGCTATCTGCTCCACCAGCGGCCCTATCGGCGTTTCCAAGCCGCGTTTGTGCAAACCCTTTGGGTTGCCATCGTGCTGTTGCTTTTTTTGGCGGCGGCCAAAGACCGGGCCATTTCCCGGGTCTTCCTGTTTTCTTGGCTGCCCGCCGTTTATCTGGTGCTCGCTTGGACCCAGTTTGTGCTGCCCGATTGGCTGGCGGTTCGGCTGTTTCAGGGGACCCGGGTTGAACGCACCGTCCTGTTTGGTAGTGGGGTTAACCTCCCGCAGCTCAGCCCTTGGCTGGAGCGGCAACGGCAACTTGGGATTCAGGTGGTGGGGTTGGTCTCCGACGACTTGAACGTGGGGCGGCAAGGCGACTTGGAAGTCTTGGGCGGGTCCGACGACTTAGAGCGCCTGCTGAGTGAAACTCAGGCGACGCAATTGCTGGTCACTGAATTCCCGCTTTTCGGCCATGTGCTCCGGTTCCTATCCCTTATCTGCGAACGCCGCGGCGTTCGCCTGCTGATCTTCAGCGATCTCGAAACCAAGTTCGGACACTCCGTTACCTTTGTCGAAGAGGACGGACTCCGGTTCATGGCCCTGCGGGAGGAACCGCTGGAAAGTCCGTTCAACCGGTTGCTCAAACGGGCGTTGGATCTGGCGGTCGCCGTGCCGGCGGTGGTGCTGATCCTGCCGTTTTCGACCGTGCTCGCTTGGTTTTTGCAGCGCTGGCAGTCGCCGGGCCCCACGTTTTACCGCCAACCCCGTGCCGGCATTCAGAATCGCCCGTTCCCCATCCTGAAATACCGGACCATGCATCCTCAGAACGATGATGTGGCCCGCCAAGCGTCGGTCCACGACACCCGAATTTTCACCGCCGGCCGTTGGCTGCGAAAGCTGAGCATCGACGAGTTGCCCCAGTTCATCAACGTCCTCCGGGGCGACATGAGCGTCGTTGGCCCCCGGCCCCATTTGCTGGAGCACAATGATCAATGGGCACGGATCATGGCCAACTACCACGTGCGCTCCTTCGTAAAACCCGGCATTACCGGGCTGGCTCAAGTGCGCGGATTCCGGGGCGAAGCCAAGACCGACGAGGCGCTGCGGATGCGGGTGTTGGCCGACATTGAATACCTCGAAAATTGGTCGTTCACCTTGGACTGTATGTTGATCGTGCGCACCGCGTGGCAGATGGTGTTTCCGCCCAAGTCCGCCTACTGACCCGGAGGGTGCGGCCCCGCGGAGCGAGTAGCGCGAGTAGCGCGGGAGCGATGCGGGCAATAAAAAAGGGCGGCTTGTAGCCGCCCTCCACTTCCCGTCCGTCCGTCCGTCCCGCCCACCGCCCGAACGGGCTATGGGGAGTCAGGGGTGTCCCGGATCGCCTCCAGTTCCCGGGTATACCGGGCCAGCACTTCACCAAATTCAAATTGCCGCACAAACTGGCGGCCTGCGGCGCCCAATTTGGCTCGGTGATCCGGGGCGGCCGCCAGCGAGCGGAGGACGTCGGCCAAGCGGCTGGCTTCGCCGGGCGCCACACATTCCCCGAACCCGCCTTGGTCGATAGCTCGGCGCAGTTCGCTGGCCGCATCGGCCACCCCGACCACCGGTCGGCCATACGCGAGCGTGGCCAGTAGTTTACTGGGAAAAAAGGCCGCCCCCGAACCCGCCTGCTGGGTAATGAGGCACACATCCGCATCCACCAGCATCTCGCGGTAGTTCTCGTCGGGCAGCAACGGCAGCAGCGACAGGTGGTCGAGGCGTTGTTCTCGAATGGCCGCCTCCAACTGCGGCCGGGCGGCGCCGTCGCCGCAGATCACCAACCGCACCCCGTGCCCGGCCAAGGCGCGCGCCGCGTCCACCAAGATTTCCAGCCCCTGTTTCATCCCCAAGTTGCCGGAATAGACCGCCAGAAATTCGGTTTCCCCGAATCCAGCCCGGGCCCGAAACCGCCCTCGGGGAGGGATGGATTCCGGCGCGGGCAACGTCACCCCGTTGGGGAAATACACTTGTCGTGCGGTGGGAACACCCTTGCGCGTGAAGGCTGCCAACATGCCTTGGCTGATGCCGGAAACCCGCGCGGCGTGGCGGTAGGCGGTGGCTTCGAGTTGGTAGAGCAGGCGGGTGAAACCACTTGGCTTCAGCATGCCGAGACCGACCGCGGCATCGGGTTGGAGGTCCTGCACGTGAAACAGGTAGGGCGCGGGTTTGAACCAGCCGAGCACCCAAGCCGCCAAGCCCAGCAAGAGGGGGGGAGAAACCACCACGTAAGCGTCGGGCCGGGGTAAGGTGAGCAGGCGCAGGAACGAGAGCGTGACGAAAGAGCCCTCGTGTAAAATCCGTTTGAGCGTCGAGACCCGGCGCGGCACATAGTGCCAGCAGCGATGCACTGGAATCCCGTTCAGCGTATCCGTGCGGTAAAGGCGGCCGCGGTCGGCGGGTTGCTTCTGCCAGGCGGGATAATAGGCGAACGAGGTGACCATGCGGACCTCGTGGCCGGCCCGCTGCAAATGCTCGGCTAACGCCGTATTATACGGGGCGATGCCGGTCATTTCCGGCGCGTAATTGATGCCCCAAAGGATTATTTTCACAGGAAAGTGCGGTGGCGGTTGGGCTTACGGGCGGCCGAAAAGGTAATCCGCCTGCACCAACCGGCCCTCGGCCCACTGCTCGTTGTGGCGCCGCACCGGCTTAAAGCCTGCGCTGGCCAAGAAGTCGGCCACTTCGGGATACAGCGCTTGCCCCGTATACAGCGGCACGTCGGAACACTCCGCATACACGTAGGCGCACCGTTTCAAAGCCGCCCGTGCGCCCCGCAACACGCTCAGCTCGAACCCCTGCACATCCAGCTTCAACATCGCCCGCGAGGACTCCCGCCAATGGGACTCCAAGCTATCCAGCGTGGCCACGGGCACCCCCAAGGTGCCCACCTCCGCCGTGCCCGCAAAGAGCGTCGCTTGCAGTTCGCCGATCGGCAGCAGGGAGGAGCTATCCCGGCGGCCGCTCAAGTGTAGTTCCGCCGTGCCGGGTTGGTCGCCCAGCGCCGTCTCGTGCAACTGCACGTCGGCGGCCCCGTGAAACACGGACCGGTAGACCGCCGCCTCACCGGGTTGCGGCTCATAGGCGTGAATCGGCACGTGCGGTTGCAGCAGGCGCAGCATGAGTGAAAACTGGCCGCGGTTGGCCCCGACATCCAGCAACCGGTCACACTCGATGGCCTGCAACACCTGGCGGTGCTCCAGCGCCGGGGCCACGCCTCGCCGCAGGGCCCTCCAGCAGCGGGGGTGGCTGGCGGAAAACCAGAGCTTTTGGAGGCGTAGCTGGAGTAAACTGGACATGGGAGCGGGTAAAATCGGAGGTCAGGCGATCAGGGTTTTTCGACGACCACGTAGGCAAAGCTGGTCAGCCAAGGAATCGGGTGGCGTTGGAGCCATTGGCATAACGACTCATGCCCCCGTTTTATCCAAGGCACCTTTTGATAATACCCGGAATGTCCGAAAAAGCCGAGGTAACGCACGACCCGAAAGCCGATGGATTCAAGCCGCCGGAACTGTCCGGGCAGCGGGCCTCGGCACCACCGGTAAAAGGCCGGGAATTTCCCTTTCCGGCCCCCTTTCTCCCGGCCGCTTTGCACCCGATTCAGGATGAAGTAAGCCAACCGTTCCGGCAGCAGGAGGTTCAGCACAAAGGGAGGCGAATAAAGGGTGGGGAAAAAGTGGAACGCCGCGCCGCCCGCTCGCAATAGGCGATGTAAGTTGCGGTGAAACATCACGGGGTCGCTGACGTGCTCCGCCAGCATTTTGCTGAAAACGAGGTCATACGTCCCCTCTTCACCCGTCAGGGGTTGTGTCACATCCTGCACCCGCTTGCGGTAGCCCGCCGGGGCCTTGGCCAGTTCCTCGGCCGATATGTCGATGATCACATATTCCAACTGGTGGGCTTGGACGAAATCCAAGGACAGGGCTGGATTGGCCCCGCCCCCGATTTCGCAGATCGTCCGGCATCCGCGGGCGATGACGAGTTGCTTCAGGAAAGCCTCGTAACCGTCCCATGCCTCGTGCGTAAGACGGTATTCGATGATGGATGACGTATCGGTGCTCATGCGGTGTTTTGAAGTGTGGGCGGCGTCGGGTTCGGCTACGAAACCAGTCCGCCGGGCGGGCTATCGGGTTTCTTGGTAGTGCTGCTTGAGCCAAATTGCCGTTTCTCGAATCCCTTGAGCCATGGAGACGGGTCCCTGTCCCAGCACGGCAAACGTCGGCTCCATGGGCACCGGATTGCTGGTGATCAGGTTGAACAAGCGGGAACCATACATCGGGAACCGCAACCCTATCGCCCGCATTCCGTCCCCAACGGCGGCCAGCGAGCGGATCGTCCACAATGGCACAGTGCGCACGTCGCGGCCGGTCAAAGCTTGGGCAAACCCATTCACCCAGTCGAGTTGGCGGGCGTTGGCGTCGCCCACATACAGCGTGCGACCGGCCGTCGCGGCGGCCGGCAGGGCGAGAATGCGTTCGATTTGCCACGCAACGTTGCCCACGTAGCCATACGCCCGGACTACCGGATCGTGGGCGGGATGCACATAGAGCCCGCGCTGGATTAGCCGCCACAACCCGTTGACCTGAAAAGGATGGTGCGGCCCCCACACGGCGGTAGGGCGGATCAGGGTCCAGTGGCCGTTGAGGCCGGCGTTGCGGGTGAGCTTTTCCGTAAGCACCTTGCTTTCGCCATAAAGCATGTAGGGCAGGTAATCCTCATCGTGTGCTGGCGGACCACTGCCCGGCCGGCGCACGTGCTGGGTGGATGTGACCACCAACCGCTCGACTCCGCCGAAGGCCTTCACCGCGTTCAGCAAGTTGGCCGTGCCTTCAATGTTGGCCTTAAAATCCTCCAACGACCGGCCTTCCATCACAGCCAGGGCGGCCAAGTGGACCACATGCTCTGGTTTGACCTCCGCCAGCAGCCGCACCATATCCGCGGCGTCCAGGATTGAGCCTTTCCGCCAGCAAGCCCTTTGGGACGCCTCGGGTGGCGGCGCCAAATCGACATTGGTGACGGTGTAGCCCTGGGCCAACAAGTGGGCGAGCAGGTGCCGTCC
>CAIJLV010000142.1 GCA_903821635.1 uncultured Verrucomicrobiota bacterium
GGTGGGGGACCCCGCTGAAGAAACGTGCTACAACCCGGACCGATCTGAAAGTATGGGGGGCTAGAGTCCCTGTCAATCTAGTCACGATTACGTTACAGACTCTTCCCCTGACGGTTTTTCAATTCGTCCGCCCGCTTGAGCCCACCGGGCAGGGGCGTCTCGCCACCTGCAAACGGCGCTCCGGGCTTGCCCGGACTTGACGGAAAAGGCCGGTGTGTTTGCATCACCGCGCATGAAGAAGTTTTTCGCGTTCGCCTCGGTCGCTGCGGTAGCCCTCGCTGTCACGGGCTGTTACTCCACCCAAGAAGGCCGAAAGAAGGTCGGGGTCCCCTTCTCCAAGGATACTATTGAGAGCCGCTACGAGCGGCCAGCGGCGCAACTGTTTGCGGCCGCCAAGGAGACGCTCGCCTTTAACGGCACCTTGACCGGGGAAAACACCATTTCGATGACTATTACGGCCAAAATCGACGAACGCACTGTTTGGATTAAAGTGGATGAGATCGAACCCGCAATCAGCCGCATCCAAGTGCAAGCCCGGAAAAAATCCGGCCGTGGTGATGTCGATTTGGCCTCCGAACTCGACAAGCAGATTGCGCTGCGACTGAAGTAAAAGCCGCCGCTCGCGAAACAAAACGGGCCGGGATTCAATTCCCGGCCCGTTTTGTTTGCCTATTCCCCGGCGCGGATGCTCCGCCGATTCAGTTGAACATCTTACCGGGATTCAAAATCCCGGCGGGATCCAAGGCTCGGCGTAATTCACGCATCACGCGCATCTGGGTTTGACCGAGGAATTGGGGAAGAAAGTCGCGTTTGGCCACGCCCACGCCGTGTTCCCCGGTGATGGTGCCTCCTAGCCGAATCGCCTCGTCGAAAATCTCCCGGAAAGCCGCATGGACCCGTTCCATTTCCTCGTGGTTGCGCTCGTCGGTTAGAAACGTGGGATGCAGATTACCGTCGCCCATGTGGCCGAACGTGCCGACCCGCAATCTGTATTTCTTCGCCACTTGATCACAGAAACGAACCATCTTGGCTAATTCGCTCCGGGGCACCGTGGCATCTTCAAGGATTGTCGTCGGTGCCACCCGGGCGAGGGCGCTGAAGGCACTACGCCGGGCGCTCGCCAGTTTGTTGGCCTCCAGCTCGTCCTTGGCGACCCGAATTTCCATGCAGCCATTCTGACGCGCAATTTCAACCATTTGGCGGGCTTCGTCTTCGACCTGCGCCGGATGACCATCGGTCTCCATCAACAACAGCGCCTCGCAGTCTAACGGCAAGCCGATCTTCGCAAAGTCCTCCACACACCGGATCGTCATCCGGTCCAAAAACTCCAGGGTGCAGGGGATAATCTGTGCCGCAATGATGTCGCTCACCGTCTGGGCGGCCGCGTCCATGGCGCTGAAAGTCGCGACCATCGTTTTTTTGGCCGCCGGTTTGGGAATCAGCTTCAGCAAAACTTGGGTGATCACCCCCAGGGTGCCTTCACTGCCGACAAACAAGTCTTTCAACGAGTAGCCAGCCACATCTTTCACGCACTTGTTGCCGGTGAACATCACTTCACCATCCGGCAGCACTACTTGCAGGCCCATCACGTAGTTGCGCGTGATCCCGTATTTCAAGCCCCGCAGGCCGCCGGAATTTTCGGCCACATTGCCGCCGATGGTGGAAATCTTCATCGAGCCCGGATCGGGTGGGTAAAATAGCCCGACCGCGGCCGCGGCCTCCGCCACTTCCAACGTGGTCACACCAGGCTCGACCAGCATGGTCAGGTTGGCTCGATCCACTTCGAGGATGCGGTTCATCTTCACGGTGCACAGCACGATGCAACCCGGAGAAGGTAGGCTGCCACCGCTGAGCCCCGTGCCTGAACCGCGCGTGACAACCGCGGTGCGGGTGCGCTGCGCAATAGCCAATACCGCCACAACATCCGCCGCCGAACGCGCAAACACCACGCAAGCCGGCATCTGCGTCATCGCCGCCGTGCCATCGAAGGAGTAGGGAATGAGGTCTTCCAGTTGGGTGAGCACCTGTTCTGCACCCAGCTGGGCGCGCAATTCGGCGGAAATGTCAGTGGGCAACGGCATGGCTGCCGCCAGCGTTGCGAACGGAGGCAAGGACGGTCAAGACACCGTCTTGCCGTGGGGAGCATCCGATCGCTACGCCGAACGCGCCGTTTTGCCAAACGGCGGGCAGCGGCGGGTGAAACGACGCCCCGCATCAGTGCGTTTTAAACCGCCTAGGCTACCCATTTCGCGCGCCCAAAGCCGGCGACCGGCCCCCTTCTGAATTGGACCGTAGCCCGAGGCGCACTGAGCCGACTTAAGCCAACCCGCACGCCCGCCGATGGCCAGCGCATGCGCAAGCACCCGTCAACTTCTTGGCTGGTTGGCTGGCTGGTCGGGGCGGTGCTCACTGGCTGTTCTGACCGTGAGGAGACGTGGCCGCCGCCGCCGCAGGATCGCCAAGAGCAGCGGTTGATCGAAGCCGCACGCCGCAGCGTGGAGCGTTACGACGGCTGGACTCAAACGGCGTGGGTAGTGGAACGCTACGAAGGTCAGTGGCGCGTCCAAGCGTGGAAAATCGTCAACCCACAGGCCCGCGGACGTATGCAATGCGTGCCGTGGGCGGTGCGCGGGATCATCTTCGACGGCGACGCCAATCTGATCGCGTATCGCAACCATCTTTGACTCCGGCGTTTAAAAGCAAGGGGGCGGCGGCTCCTCACGGAAACCGCCGCCCCCCAAGCCGCCTTTACGGGCGGATTTACTTACATATGCGCGATCATGTTGTCGCCGAAGGCGGAGCACTTGATCTCCGTAGCGCCTTCCATCTGACGGGCGAAATCGTAGGTGACCTGCTTGGACGCAATGGCGCCATTCAGTCCCTTGAGGATGAGGTCCGCCGCTTCAATCCAGCCGAGGTGGCGCAGCATCATTTCGCCAGAGAGGACCACGGAACCCGGATTCACGATGTCCTTGTTGGCATACTTGGGCGCGGTGCCGTGGGTGGCTTCGAAGATGGCGTGGCCGGTGATGTAGTTGATGTTGCCGCCGGGGGCGATGCCGATGCCGCCGACTTGGGCCGCAAGGGCGTCGCTCAGGTAGTCGCCGTTCAGATTCAGCGTGGCAATGACGTCGAAATCCGTCGGCCGAGTGAGCACCTGTTGCAACGTGATGTCGGCGATGCTGTCTTTGATGACCAAGCCAGCGCCGGGTTTGCCTTCGGGGATTCGACACCACGGGCCGCCATCAATCTCCACCGCGCCGAAAATTTCCTTGGCGACTTTGTAACCCCAGTCACGGAAGCCGCCTTCGGTGAACTTCATGATGTTGCCCTTATGCACGATCGTCACCGACTTGCGGTTGAACTTGATCGCGTAGCTGATCGCACTGTGGATTAAGCGGGCGGTGCCGGAGTAGCTGACGGCTTTGATGCCGACGCCAACCTGAACTTCGGTCGGGAAGTCAGTGGCGCCGACGGCCTTCCAGAACTCCGCGGCCGCGGGTTGGGTGCCGAAGCGGATTTTTTTGAAATCCTTGGGAAATTCGTGGGCGATGAAATCGAGCACCTTCTGCGCGTCGGGCGAGCCACCGGCGTATTCGATGCCGGCGTAGATGTCCTCGGTGTTTTCGCGGAAGATCGTCATGTCCACCTTCTCGGGGTGCTTCACCGGGCTGGGCACGCCAGTAAAATACTGGACCGGGCGTAGGCAGACGTAGAGATCGAGCATCTGGCGCAGCGCGACATTCAAGGAACGGATGCCACCGCCGACGGGGGTGGTAAGCGGGCCTTTGATGCCGACAAGGAATTCGCGAAAAGCTTCCACCGTGTCGTCCGGCAGCCAGTTGTTGAACTTGGTGTAGGCCGATTCGCCCGCGAAGACTTCCATCCACGCGATCTGGCGCTGGCCGCCATAGGCCTTGGCCACCGCCGCATCCAGCACGCGCACGGACGCGGCCCAGATGTCGGGGCCGGTGCCGTCGCCCCGGATGAACGGGATGATCGGGTTGGGAGGAACCTGAAGTTTGCCCTCTTGGATGGTAATCTTGCCGCCTTCGGGGACGGTGCAGGTGGTGTAAGCCATGTGAGATTTTCGATTTTCGATTTGCGCGGACCGGAGTGCCGCGAGGTTCGCGGCGGAAGTTAAGCCGCGGGGAGGAATCCGCCGCAAGGGCTTTGCGGGAACGAGCCCCTTCGGGTGGCCCTACGCCACCCCTTCCACGAGGGGGCAGGAGTCGATCTCTCCCTTCGATCTCTCCCTTTAAGGCGCGAGCTCGGGCTAGCTAAACGCCGACGCCGACGGCCGTTGGAGGTGAGCTCGCCGACGAAAAGCTCGCCCGAGCCACTGCCCTCCGCTATTTCTGAGGGCACTCAGGCGCATGATTCGTTCGTTTGCTTTCACGACCGCCGGCCGGCTGCACACCAAGGACATCGAGGTGTTCCTGATGCCGACGCTGCTGGCCGACACCAACCTGTTCCTCTGGGTGGATCTGGAGGATGCCTCGGACGACGAGGCCCGCCGCATCCTCGATGGCGTATTCCACTTCCACCCCTTGTCGGTGGAGGACTGTATCAATGAAAACCAGTCGCCTAAGGTCGAAACCTACGAACCCAAGGAGGACGATAAGTTCGCCCTCTACTTGTTCATGGTGATCCACGCCGTGGACTACAACCGGAAGGATGGCCTGTTTGCGACCCGGGAACTGAACTTTTTCCTCGGGAAAAACTTTCTCGTCACCTACCACGCGGGGGCCCTGCGCAGCATCCAACACACGGAGGAACAATGCCTCAAAAGCACCGTCCACGTCGCGCGAGCACCCGACCGGGTCGCCCACGCGCTGCTTGATTCTTTGGTCGAGAACTACAAGCCAGCCTTGGAAGAGTTGAGCTTGGAAATCGCCGAAATGGAAACGGAGGTGTTACGAAATCCGGCACCCGCGACCTTGGAACGAATCCTCCGCGTCAAAAAAGAGGTCATCCACCTGCGCCAGATCATTGGCCCGCAACGCGAAGTGCTCCAGCGGTTTGCCCGCGGCGAATTCAAGCTGATCCGGGCCCACCTCGTGCCTTACTACCGGAACGTTTACGACGCCCTGTTCCACATCAGCGAATTGGCGCAAAACTACGCGGACTCCCTGTCCAACATCCTCCAGATCTACCTCAACATGTCGGCCAACAAGACGAGTGAAATCGTCAAAGTGCTGACCATGATCACGATCCTCACGACCCCCGCGACCATCGTGGCGAGTTGGTATGGGATGAACTTTGAGACAATCAGCGAGTTCAAATGGAAGCATGGCTACGCCGCGGCGATCAGCCTCACCGTGCTCAGCACGCTGGCCACTCTGCTTTACTTCCGCCGCAAGAAATGGCTGTAAACAAACCAGCGGGCGCCAAGTCGGGCTTCCTCGACAAAGTGCTGGGCCGCATCAATCGGCTCGATACCCAAGGACTCCAAACCGTCGTCCAGCGCCTCGCCCGCGAACGCAGCTTTCTCGAAACCCTCTTCAACCGCATCGAAGACGGGGTAGTCGTGACCGACGAGGAAGGCCGCGTCGTCTACGTCAATGCAGCCGTGACAGGCCTGCTCGGTTTCACCGGGGAACAAGCCGAGGGCCAACCCGTCACCCGACTCATGCCCCGGCTCGATTGGGAACAGCTCAAACGCATTGATCTCGACGGCGGCACCGGCGTTGTGCGCCAAGAATTTGAGGTCACCTACCCCAGCACCCGCTTTCTTCGGCTCTACGCCGCCCCCTTGGACGGCGAGGCCGCGGGCAGCTCCGGCGTAGCGCTGATCCTGCACGACGCCACCGAAGCCCGGAACAAGACCGCCGAAACCATCGAAAGCGAGCGCCTGCACGCCCTGACCCTGCTAGCCGCCAGCGTCGCCCATGAGATTGGCAATCCGCTCAACGCCCTGCACATCCATCTCCAACTCATGGAGCGCGAAGTGCGCAAACTTCAGCGGGCCACCCGCCATGACGACGCAGAAGCCACCCTGACCCACGCCGCCAAACTGGATGAATTCCTCACCGTCGCGAAAGGTGAGATCACTCGGCTCGACTACATCGTCACCGAATTCCTGCAAGCGATGCGGCCCACGCCCCCGAAGCTCCTGCCCGTCCCCCTAAACGACGTCGTCCGCGAAACCTTGGAAGTGCTGCGCCCCGAACTGGAAAACCGCAAACTGAGGGTCGAAGAAAACCTCGCCCGTGGCCTACCCACGCCCCTGTTGGACGCCGCCCAATTCAAGCAAGTGCTCGTAAACCTCATCAAGAACGCCATGCAAGCGATGGTGAAGGGAGGCACGCTAACACTCGAGTCCGGCGGCAACCTCAAGGCCGTCTGGCTCAGCGTCGCGGACACCGGCGTCGGCATTCCGCGGGAACAGTTGCAGCACATTTTCGAGCCCTACTACACCACCAAGCAGAAAGGCACGGGCTTGGGCCTGATGATCGTGCAACGCATCATGCGGGACCACCACGGCCGGATCGAATTGGAGAGTCGGGTCGGCAAAGGCACCATCTTCAAACTCTGGCTCCCGCTCCCCGGCCAGATGCCCGCCTTGCTCCCCGACAAAACGGATTCGGTCACCGACTCCAACGATTCAGTTTAAAACTTCCCTTGCAATGTCCCCCTCAAATCCGCTTTTATGCACTCGTCTTTCGGAGCGCGAGCGTAGCTCAGCCTGGTAGAGCGTCACCTTGCCAAGGTGAATGTCGAGGGTTCGAATCCCTTCGCTCGCTCCAATTTTTAAACCGCGGTTTCCTTCTGGAAACCGCGGTTTTTCTTTTTGAACACGCCCCCCCTTTGGGCATGCAACGCCAGCCTATCCGGAAGCATCCCCAAGCCTCTCAGTCCGCTCAAACTGAGGTGCCGCTTTACAGCTGGCCCCAACCACTGCCCCTCCTTCACCGCTTCGTTGGCCACAATGAGCAGGCGTCGGTGCAAACATTCGCCGTGCTGACTGACCTTGTTTCGGGCTAAGCAGGGAAGCCCGGCAAGAGTCCACAGCCCAGACTTCCCAAGTGGGCTCCCGAGCCGCAACATTTTCGCACGCCCAAGGGTGCCCCACTTGGGCGAAAAGCTTGAACCGAACAGCCTTCGCTGGAATTCAGTTCCGCCGCGGCAAAGGCCCGTCCGGCAGCCGCGATGCAACTGGCTGACTCGGGCAAAGGACGCATCATGAACCACAACTGCGAGCACCTGTGAAACCCGGAACTTCAGCCCCCAAGTCCCACCGGATACTCTGCCTTGGCGAATGCATGGTCGAGTTGGCTCCGGCTGGCGACGGTCTGTTACGGCAAAGCTTTGCCGGGGACACCTTCAACACGGCGTGGTATCTGCGCCGGGAACTGCCCCAAGAGTGGGCGGTCGATTACCTGACGGCGGTCGGGCAGGACCCCCTTTCCGACCGCCTGCTCGCCTTCATGACTGAGGCTGGGATTGGCACGACCCATGTCCGTCGGTTGGCCGAGGCAACGGTCGGCCTCTATCTGATTTCGCTCACCCAGGGGGAACGGAGCTTCACCTATTGGCGGGGCCAGTCGGCCGCCCGGCACTTGGCCGATGACCCGGCCGCCCTCGACCGGGCCCTCGCCGGGGCGGCGCTGGTCTATTTTTCCGGGATCACGCTGGCCATTCTGCCTGCTGCATTACGGGCACCGTTTCTGGAGCGGATCGCGCAAGCGCGGCGCGAGGGCATCACCGTGGCCTTTGATCCGAACATGCGCCCGCGGTTATGGCCCAGCTTGGCCGTCATGCGGGCGCAAATCGCCTTGGGTGCAGCGGTTAGCGACATCGTGCTACCCTCCTTCGATGAAGAAGCGGCCCAACTGGGCGATCCGGATCCGCAGACCACCCTAACCCGCTACGTCGCGCTGGGGGCGGACCGGGTGATCGTCAAACACGGTGCCCACCGGGTGCATGCTTTTGATCGGGGCCAAGTGGTCACCTACGAGCCCATGCCCGTGCCACCGGTCGATACCACCGCCGCTGGTGATTCGTTCAATGCCGGGGTCTTGGCCGGGCTGGTTCAGGGACTGAACCTCGAACCCGCGCTGGCCTGGGGCGCCGCCCTCGCCAGGCACGTCATCGCCAGTCCAGGCGCCTTGGTGCCGTGATATTATCGATCCCCGTGCAATCGGGTGCCCCTTGCTTCGAATGCGTGGACACCCGGCGAGGCGCATGAGTTGGGGGTTGGTTAGTTGAGGTTGAATTCGAAGTCCACCGGGGTTTGATCGCCGAGGGCGCGGTGGCCCCGCGCCCAGTTGTAAAAGACTTCGAGCCCTTCGAAGAGGGCGGCCTGGGCGAGCCGACGACGGTAGGCCTCGCTGGCACAGTTCCACCGCCGAGCGCTTGAACGCCTCGGCGTGACGCTTTCCGTCCACCGTCCTGCTGCCCGGTCGTTCAGGTGGGCTTTGATCGCCCGCCGGGGAGGTCCAAGCAACCGAAGCAAGGGCAAGCTCGTCACCTCGAACGCCTCGATTACGCCGAGCTCCAGACCGCTCCCGCCCACGACTTTGCTTGAAGGTCGAGTTTCGAGCGCCGCCGGGCGCCTTCAATCCAAGCCGCACGCCACCTTGGCGCGCTTCAGCGTCTTCTGCGCCACGCTGCGGGCGCGGGCGGCGCCGTCGTTGAGCACCTGATCTACGTAGTCGAGATTGGCGGCAAGTTCAGCCCGGCGAGCGCGGGCCGGGGCGAAGTAATTCCAGTAGTGCTCGAAGAGCGCTTTTTTCAGGTCGCCATACCCGAATCCGCCCGCGCGCAGTCGCTCCTCAGTGGCTTGGCCCACGCCCGGGGGGGCGACCAGCTTTAGAATTTGGATCGCCAAGTTTTTGTCGGCATCAGGCTTGGGCTCATCCAAACCACGGCTGTCCATTTGGATGCCCATAATCTTCTTCTTGATCGCCTTCTCTTCGGCGAAGAGTTCGATGGTGTTGCCGTAGCTTTTGCTCATCTTTTGGCCGTCGAGGCCGGGCACCACGGCCACGTCCTCCCGAATGCGCGGCTCGGGCACGACAAACGTGTCGCCATAGAGGTGGTTGAACTTGATCGCAATGTCGCGCGTGACTTCGAGGTGTTGCTTCTGATCTTTGCCGACGGGCACCACGTTGGAGTCGTAGAGCAGAATGTCGGCGGCCATCAGGACGGGATACGCGAACAAGCCGTGGTTCACGGCGCCGATTTCATCGCCCATTCGGGCCGCCTTATCCTTAAAGCTGTGACACCGCTCCAGCAGCCCCATCGGGGTCACGGTGGACAACAGCCAGGCGAGTTCGGTGTGCTCCGGCGTGTCGGATTGCTTCCAAAACACGCACCGTTTCGGATCCAGCCCACACGCCAAAAAGTCCAACGCGACGTCTAGCGTGTATTGCCGGCGGAGCTTCGCCTCAGTCAACGAAGTCATCGAATGGTAGTTGGCGATGAAGTAGAACGCCTCGCCTTCGTCTTGCAGCTGGATGGCCGGAAGCATGGCCCCGAAGTAGTTGCCCAAATGCAACGCGCCACTCGGCTGAATGCCCGTGAGAATTCGCATGCCCGAAGCCTGCCGGACAGCGGGGCTTGGACGCAAGTTGACGCCGTGCTCCGGGGCAGTGCTCCCCGAAATCGGGCGGTTTCCCACACCACACTTGTCGCGTCAGTCGCCATCGCTACATTGCGCCGCCACCAAGATGCAGCCCTCCAGCAAATCCCTGAAGATGGTCACCTGTCCGCACTGTTCGGCTAGGGTTTTCATCACCGGCTCGCTGGGCCCCTTGGAAGAGGCGCCCTGCACGAAATGCAACGGCACCCTGATGATGCCGATGCAGCTGCGGCAGTTTGAACTGCGGAGCAAAATCGCCTCCGGCGGGATGGGCACCGTTTACCGGGCTTGGGACACCACGCTCGGGCGCGAAGTCGCGGTGAAGTTGATGCAGGCGGAGTTCGCCAGTGATGAAAGCTCGGTCAACGCCTTCGCCGCCGAAGCGCGGGCGTGTGCGCAGCTCAACCACACCAACATCATCCACATCTACACCTTCGACCAAGAAGGCTCGCACAAATACTTGGTCATGGAATTGGCAGATGCGGGTAGCCTCGACAGCCGCATCGAGGAACAGAAACGCGTCAGTGAACTCGATGTGCTCGACACCGGTATCAAGCTGACCAGCGCCCTCTCCACCGCCCTGAAGCACGGCCTGCTGCACCTCGATATCAAACCCGGCAACATCCTCTTCAACAGCGACGGTGAACCGAAACTCGTGGACTTCGGCCTCGCCCGCAGAACCGATGCCGAAAAGGACGATTATGCCCCCGTCTTCGGCACCCCGTATTACATCGCGCCCGAGCGGGTGCAGCAGACGGGTGAAAGCTTCTTGAGCGACCTGTATTCGCTCGCCGGCACGCTCTTCCATGCCTTGGTCGGGCATGTGCCGTTCGAAGCCCCCACCGTCGAGGAAGTCGTCTCCGCCCAAGTGCACACGGCGCTTACACCAGCGCATCTGATGGCGCCTGATATCACCGTGCCGACGAGCGACGCCCTGTGCCGGGCCATGGCCAAAACGCCCAAGGAACGCTTTCAAAGCTACGAGGAATTCCGCATGGCGCTTGAGGCCGCTCGCAGCCAACTCCTCATCAGCCAACTCTCCGGACAGCAAACCCCGCCCACAGTTGCGGAAAAGACCGGTGTGCGAGGTTGGTGGCGTCGATAAGTGACTTTTTTGAGCCCAGCAACCCGGCGCCGCCCCGGGCGGGTGGCCCAATATCGCCCCCTGAATACTGCTTTCCCCGGGCCCCTTCCCCGTTTGAGAATCCCCCGGTGCAGAATCCCATCATCGTCGCGCTCGACGTCCCCTCAGCCGACTTGGCGCTGAAACTTGCCCGTGAAGTCGCCCCCTTCGTCGGCGCATTCAAGGTCGGCAAGGAGCTCTTCGTCTCGGCCGGCCCCGAATTGGTCCGGCAACTGCGAGCGACGGGCGCCAGCGTGTTTTTGGACCTCAAATTCCACGACATTCCCCACACCGTCGCCAAAGCCGTCGCCGCCGCCACCCGGCTCGACGTGCAGATGCTCACGCTGCACACGAGCGGCGGGAGCGAAATGATGCGCGCCGCCGAGCACGCCGCGCAGGACACGGCGCGCACGCTGGGCCGCCCAGCCCCGCTCGTGCTTGGGGTCACCGTATTGACCAGTATGGATTCAGCCGCCTTGGCCGAACTCGGGGGCGAAACCAACGTGGCCCAACAGGTTGAGCGACTAGCCCGGTTGGCCACCGGCAGCGGCCTGCGCGGACTCGTCTGCTCCCCGTTGGAACTGGCCCAACTGCGAACTTTTTTGCCGCCCACGGTGCAACTCGTCACGCCCGGCATCCGCACTGGCGCCGAAAAAGCCGATGATCAGAAGCGCACCTTGGCCCCGCGGGAGGCCATCGCCGCCGGGGCCAGTTGGTTGGTGATCGGGCGGCCCATTTACGCCGCTGCGAAGCCGGCGGAGGCCGCCGAACAAATCTTCCGGACGCTCTCCCAGTAGAAGCTTACACCCGTTGCCGGCCGGCGAAACCGCTCTCCAGTTCGTGCCAGTAGCTGAGTTCGGTTTCACCTTCTTGCCAGCATAGGAAAATCTCGCGCTCCCCCCGAAGCGCCGGGATATCGATTAGGCCCCGAGAAAGGTCCTTGATCTGGATTTCCAAGGCTTGGAACTGCCCCAACAGATCCCGCATGCGGGCCAAGTTTCGCAACTGATCGTTGATGCGTTCGCCCCCGAGATCACGCCCTTCGGCAAACAGTTCCGAGTTGCGGCCGGATCCGCGTTCCACGACCTGCTGGAGTTGTCGAATCTCACCCAGCCAGCGCCGGAGGTTCGGCAACAATTCGCTCGCTTCGGCGAGAGTGTAGTGACGTTTGAAACGGCGGGGCAGGTTCATGGGGCAGGTTGCAGCTTGCGCTTCACCGACACACTGGGTTCGGCGGCGAGCGATTTTTCCCAAGCCGCCCTCGCTTCCTGAATTCGGCCCAACGCCTGCAACACGTCGCCCAGATGGTCCAGCACCGTCGCGTCAGGCTCCGTCAGCAATTCGACCGCTTTTTGCAGCGGCACCAGTGCTTCCGCCGGTTTTTTCAACTGGAACAATACCCAGCCCAAGCTGTCGAGGTAGGCGGGGTTTTCCGGCTCGGCCTTGACCGCCCGCTCAATCATGTCGCGGGCAAGTTGCAGGTTCAGGCCGCGCTCAGCCCACATGTAACCGAGATGGTTAAGAGCCTCATCGAAGTCCGGCTGAAGGGTCAGCGCCTGCTCTAGCGCACTCACCGCCGCGTCGAATTGGCCGGCCCGTTCGAGCATGGAACCGAGTTGCAGGTAGTAGCGGTGATCGAGCAGTTGGGGATTCTTCTCCCGGGCCACTTTTTCGGCCGCCGTGAAGCGTTCTTGGGCGGGGCCGAATTCCTTGAGGTTGGCGTGGCAGAGGGCGGCCAGATATTCGCGCCGAAATTCGACGGGGAATTTGGTCCGGGCCTTGGCGAGCGAGGCGAGCGCCCCGCGTTGATCGCCCTGGCTCATTTGCGCGACGGCTAGGTCGGTATAGGCGGCCTCAAAGTCGGGATTCAACAGGATCGACCGTTCCAACGCCCGGATAGCCTGAGGAAAGTCACGTTCTTCCAACGCGATGATCCCAAGGAAATAGTGCGGCGCCGGATTGGCCGGGTTGACCCGTTCCATTTCTTGAAACTGCTTCCGAGCTTCTGGGAGCCGGCCAGAACGGAGATAAAGCTCCGCCAAGCGAGCTGCCACTTGGGGATCCGCGTTGCCGGCACTGGCCGCTTCGCGGAGCACCGTCTCGGCGCGTTGGGCATCCCCCAACGCCAGATATCCGTCCGCCAACCGCCGGAGCACCAGCGCGTTGGGGGGCTGCCCCGCATCCACCCGGTCGAGGCACGCGCGGGCCTTGGCTGCGACTTGATCTCGCAAACCTGCGTCCGCTTGGCCAATCCGGGCATACAAAGCCGCGAGGTCGAGCCACGCCGCGGCGGTCTCGACCGGCTGCCGGGTGGCGGCTTCAACAATCCGATAGGCTTCCTTCGCTTGATTTTGCTGGAGAAAAACTTGGGCTAACATCGCGTAGTGGCCCAGTTGTCTCGGCTCCAGCTTGAGCAATTCGCGGTAGACGTTTACCGCCTCGTCCAGCCGGCCCAACTGCACACAGGCAAGGCCGAATAGGGTCCGAACTTGGCTCGTCGCTTGGGGTAATTCGGCGCTCCGTTTGAGGATTTCATAGGCGCGCTGCGGCTGTTCCCGAGCGAAAAATCGGCGGGCCACTTCCAAGGCTAGGGTTTCGTTCGCGGGATCTTTTTCCAGGGACCGGACGAAATGATCGAGGGCCGCCGCAGTGTCATCGCGTGATTGCTCGACGATCCCTGCGGAAAAAGCCGCCAATGCTTGGGCGCGATCCTCCAACTGAGCATCGTTCAACCGGGGGGCGGCGGCTTGGGGCGCTCGGGGAGGCCCCGAAGTGGTCTTACAGCCTAGGGCCGAGACGATCAGGGCAACGGTTAACCCGCACGAGAAGCGGGCTCTCAGGGTGCGGTGGTTCGACATAAAAAATGAGAAAAGCGCGACCCCAGAAACATGGGGCCGCGCTGAAAGTGCATGGTGAAAGTTAAGGGAAACGGCTTCAGCCGTTCTCTACTTCTGCCAAGTGCGCTTCTTGTGGCGATTGAGCCGAAGCTTCTTGCGACGCTTGTGTTTGTTGATCTTCGCCTTGCGACGTTTTTTAAGTGAACCCATATCGTAATAATTTTGTCTTCCAGCCGACCTAGTAAACCACCTTGTTGAGCGGATACTCGATGATGCCCTCGGCCCCGGCGGCCTTGAGCTGCGGTATCAATTCGCGAACAACTGACTCGTCCGCAATCGTCTCCACCGCTACCCAGCCGGCCTGCGACAGACTGGAGACGGTTGGATTACGCAAGGCGGGGAGGGATTGCAATAGCTTTGGCAGGTTATCCTGCCGGACATTCATTTTGAGGCCGACCTTGACTTCGGCCTCAATGGCCCCTCGGAGCAGAAGGGAGAGGGTTTCGATCTTGCGCCGCCGCCAAGGATCTTTCCACGCATCGTGGTTGGCAATTAGGCGGGGCGTCGAGATCAGCAGTGTATCCACGATCCGGAGTTTGTTGGCGCGGAGCGATGATCCGGTCTCCGTGACATCCACGATGGCGTCCACTAATTCGCGGGCTTTCACTTCAGTGGCGCCCCAAGAAAATTCCACTTCCGCCTTCACCCCATGCTTCTTGAGCCAGCGTTTGGTCATGCCCACGACCTCGGTGGCGATGCGTTTGCCTTCCAAATCCTTGACCGTTTTGATGTCCGATTCTTCCGGCACCGCCAAAACCCAACGGGTCGGTTGGCGGGTGGATTTGCTGAAGATGAATTCGCCTACCTCGTGAACCTTGCTGTGGTTCTCTTGAATCCAGTCGAACCCAGTAATGCCGGCATCCAAGTAGCCAAGCTCGACGTAGCGACTGATTTCTTGGGCTCGAATGAGCCTGATCGTCAGTTCAGCGTCGTCCACGTAAGGCTCGTAGCTACGACTGGAGACAGAAATGTTCCAGCCGGCCTTGGCCATTTTTTCGATGGTGGCGTCTTGCAGGGAACCTTTGGGCAAACCAAGACGAAGCTTGGGAGCCGCGGGCAAAGTCGGTTCGGGCTTTTTACTCATCGAGTTTCAACGGAGGGGCTGGAAGCCAACCCAGTGAGCGCCGTTTACCATCGCCCACCCGGCCGCAGGGGGCCTGACGGAAGGCTGAGGCGCACGGCGGCGCTTCAGTGGGATGAAGGTAGGCAACCGTATTTGATGAACAGGCCGAGATAGACCAGAAAGCTCACCACCATCAGCGCCATGCCCTTACCATGCACGGCCATCGCCACGCCCGCGGCCATCACGACTGTGCTGCCGAGAAAAAACACCCATGTAAGCAGACTCTTCATTTGCGGACGAATTGGTAACGGAAGCCGCTGGGCAAGACAAGCAGTCGCTGGGGGCAAATGACCCCGAGATGATCCCTAGAGTCAAAATCCCCATCACCGCAGGTTTAACCGGCAATTCGCCCCCCTCAACGTCTCCAAGCGCACGCTCGTTGGACTTTGCCCCGGGGTTCCTTCAAGCTGATTGGTCCATGGGCAAACGGTTCTACATCACGACCGCGATCGACTACGTGAACGGCGCGCCGCACCTCGGTCACGCTTACGAAAAAGTCGTCGCCGACGTCATCGCCCGCTCCCGCCGGAGCTGGGGCCAAGAGGTTTTTTTCCTCACTGGACTGGACGAGCATGGCCAAAAGGTCCAGCAGGCCGCCCAAGCCGAAGGCAAGGATCCACAGTCCTATTGCGATGGGTTGGCGCTCCAATGGACCGAGCTCACGAAGTGCCTCGGGCTCAGCAATGACGATTTTGTGCGCACCACGCAGTCCCGCCACAAGGACGTGGTGGCGGCATTGCTCCGCAAACTTTACGCCGGAGGGCACTTCTACAAGGAAACCTACGACGGCTGGTATTCGGTGAAGGAAGAGACGTTCCTCACGGAAAAGGACCGCAACGCCGACGGCACGTGGGACTCCAAGTGGGGCCAAGTGACGCCGCTGCAAGAGTCGAACTGGTATTTCCGCATGGGCCAACATCAGGAATGGCTCATCGCCCACTTGGAAGCGAACCCTGGCTTCGTGCAACCGGAGTCGCGCCGGAATGAAATCCTCGGCTTCCTTCGCAGTCAAAAGCTCGAAGATCTCTGCATTAGCCGGCCCAAGTCACGGCTGAGCTGGGGCATTCCCCTGCCGTTCGACCCCGACTA
>CAIJLV010000143.1 GCA_903821635.1 uncultured Verrucomicrobiota bacterium
CCTAGTTAGACTGTGTCATAAAATGCGATCATACCTGACGAACAGGCCGCAACAGGGGCATCGAGGAAGCCGGTTGGCGATGGCTCGCGCGATTGCGTGGCGGAGAGTCCGGATGGAATTCGGCACGTGACGTTGCGCTCGCTGGGCGTCCGCGAGGGACGTAATCCGGGGGTAAGGCAAACGTTTTTGGTTCGGTGCAGTTTTTTTTGGAGTCATCGTGGGTAAGACGATGGTCGGTCAGGAAAGCATAAGCAGCAATGCACAAGGTCGCATGATGGTGGAAGCCGCGCCAGTTGCGGCCTTCGTAATGCGACAAGCCGAACTCCTGCTTGAGTTCCCGGTAATCACGCTCGATCCGCCAGCGCATCTTGGCGACGAAGACCAACTGGTCCAAAGTGGCATCGCTGGGCGCTGTCGCCAGCCAGTAGCCGGCCGGTTCTTCGTCCCCGGCGGGCCACTCGATCAGCAACCACTCCTCGGGACGGACTGTCGTGGCCAGACGGCTCTGATGCGCCGGGCGAACACGCAGGCAGGCGAAGCGGGACGTCAGCGCGGCATTGGTTCCATCACGCCACGTCACATTCGCATACTGATCCGGGGAGAGGCTCATCGCCAGCTCTTTGACGGCGATCGGTTCATGGCCGGGACCTCGGCGCAGAAGCGTGGGCTGGGCGCCTCGTCCAGACCACGTCTTCGGCGGCAAGGGCTCGACGCCGGGCGCCCAGACGGTCGTGGCCGGTCGGATGCCGACTACGTAGGGAAGCCCCAAGGCCGTGATGCCGTCGCGAAAGGCGGTGTCGTCGCCGTAGGCGGCATCGGCCAGCACCACGCCCGGCAGGACGCCAGCACTGATCGCCGCCTGCACTTGCGCCAAGGCGATCTGGGGTTTGGTGGCAAAGGTGATCGCCGCCGGCACGCCGGTCTTGCTGCGTCGCTTG
Source organism: uncultured Verrucomicrobiota bacterium (assembly GCA_903821635.1). Lineage (GTDB taxonomy): Bacteria > Verrucomicrobiota > Verrucomicrobiia > Limisphaerales > UBA9464 > CAIWAH01. The sequence continues at coordinate 939 of CAIJLV010000143.1, forward strand.
GCGTCCTCGGCCCACTCCTTGGGCAGGTACAACTGGTAAGCGATCGGAACGCTGCCGCGCTCACTCGCCAGCGAAAGACTGACGGCGACCTGGCAGTTGGCGGTCTTGCCCAGGTTCCCGCAATACTGATGCGCGACTCCGACCGAGTGCTTTCCATACTTCGGGTGCCCCGAGTCGTCGACGATCCAGTAGCACCCGTCCTCGATACCGAGCGCAGGGATGACCCAATCGCGTATTCGGCCAAGTACAGCCTTGTCCGACCAGTCGGAATCGGCTACGAAATGATGCAACGACTGATGCTTGGATCGGACGTGCAGTGGATCGGTATGGGCCGCCAGCGGCTCCACGCTCTTGCGCTCAATCGGCAACATCAGGCCGCGACAGTAATCCATCAGCCCTGCGTTCCTGTCAGCATGGCCCAGCGCGCCGCACAAGTGCTCAAGGTACTCGTCAAAATCATCAAGAAGTTCCATTTCAACCCCCATAACAAGACACGGTGGTCTTGTTATCGGCAGGAATGAGAATTTATTTAACACAGTTCAACTAGCGGCTTTTTTTCCAAGGCGCTCCGATCAAGGTGAGCAATGGCATCGTCGTATAGGTCGATAACGCGGCCGACTTCCGTGTTGTGGACAAGATTCTTAAAGCCGAGTAGATCCAGATAGCAAAACCAACGGTCTTTGTATTGGAGCCTTCGCGCATGCATTACTTCTCCTTCAGAAATGCAATTGGGGTCAGCATGAGCATTAGATAATTTATTAAAATCACCTGAAGCAATCCCACAGAACGATGAATGATAAAACAGATGCGCACCATACTGTAAAATAAGCACTACAGTGCCCTTTATCCATAAATACATTCCACTCGCTTAGACCTTGCGACTTTCGATAATATTTATACCCTGCAACCCATTTCTTTTGAGTCTCAATATAAGTTTTACCATGGAGGCTTAGACTGATTAATCTATTAACGCCCTCAGTGGCACACCAATACTGTGCTAGTGCAAATGATGTGCCGAATAAAAATACATAAAATGGTTTGGCTTTTATAAAGTAATCCATATCCGATAATATTACCCCCCAGGGAACGAAGATTACGAGCGCGCGAAATAGAACAATAGAAAATCGAGTATTTTTCGGAACGTAAAAAGGTATCAGCATTTATTCCCCCAATTTTGCCTCGACTTGGTAATAGTGGTCCGGTACATTGTTGGCAACCTAGGGTGGAACGGGCCAAGGACAAAAGGGCTCAGCATCGAATTTCATTCCAAACAATACAATGTGCTCTTCCCAAATGCCATCCTAAGCGATTTGCATGGCTGGAATCAATGTGCCTGGCGTCAATTGCGCCGGAGGAATCGAGCAGTTGGAACGAACCGGTCTGTAAGCCAATAAATACGGTC
>CAIJLV010000144.1 GCA_903821635.1 uncultured Verrucomicrobiota bacterium
ATGGAGCAGAGTGTCGGGCGGTTGCTTCCGGGTTTAGATCAAAGGAAGACACCTGTAAGTGACCACCTCTTTGTCAAACTGCGAGAACCGTTGCGGGAATACCTGCCGCGTGACGAAGACTACCAAAAAGCGTTCGACCGATTCGAATACCTCCTAGGATTGGTTCATGCAGATCTCAATCGTTTGGAATGGAAGCCCGGATGTTGGTGGGGGCCAGTTGGATGCTTTATCTGGAGATCCGCCTACGAAGGAGGCGGAATCTCAGAAACAATCAGTGCCGAGATTGAGGCCGAAGGGGCAGACTGGGCACCGCTCAAAGCTGGCCTGTTTGGTGGTTCAGTAGAGCAGGCGAAGACAGCGAAGGCACATTTTGACGCCTTCCTGAAGGAGGTTCCGATCTAGCTGTGACTAGATCTACAGCACCGGCCCCAGAATCCACGGCGCGAATTCCTCGTCGCCCAGTCCCTGGAGTTCGCTCTTGGTCCGCTTGCCGTTCGCCACGGCGACGATCTCCTCGAAGATGCGCTGGCCAACCTGTTCCACGGTTTCCGTGCCGTCGAGGATCGTGCCGGCGTTGAGGTCCATGTCGTCGCGCATCCAGTCGTAGAGCGTGGTGTTGGTGGCGACCTTGAGACAGGGCATGGGCTTGCAGCCATACACGCTGCCGCGGCCGGTGGTAAACACGCCCACGTTGCAGCCGCCGCACACTAGGCCGGTCATGCTCACGGGATCGAAGCCGGGCGTGTCCATGAAGGCGAAGCCGGGCCCGTGAATCGGCTCGGCGTAATCGTAAACCGCACTCAGCGGCGCCTGGCCGCCCTTGGCGAGCGCGCCGAGGCTCTTCTCGTAGATGGTCGTGAGGCCGCCCACCTTGTTGCCGACACTGGGGTTGTTGTCGATGGACGCGCCATGCAGCCGGGCGTGGTTTTCCCACCAGCGGATCTGCGCGACGAGCTTCTCGCCGACTTCGCGGCTGACGGCGCGGCGGGTGAGCAGGTGTTCCGCGCCGTAGATCTCGGGCGTCTCGGCGAGCACGCTGGTGGCGCCCTGCCGGACGAGTTCGTCGCTGGCCACGCCGAGCGCGGGATTGGCCGTGATGCCGCTCGCGCCGTCGGAACCGCCGCAGTTCATGGCGAGCACAAGCTGGCTGAGCGGCATCGGCTGGCGGCGCAGCGCGGCGGACGCGGGCAGCAACTGGCGCACGGCGGTGACCGCGGCATCAATGGTCTTCGCGATGCCGCCCTGCGTCTGGATGTTCATGACGGCGGGCGCCTGTTCGCCGGGCGCGAGCTGGTCGAGCCGGAAGTCCTTCACCAGGCGTTCCGTCTGGTTCACCTCGCAGCCGAGGCCGATGAGCACGTAGCCGGTGATGTTCGGGTGGCGGGCGATGCCGGCGAGCACGCGCTGGAGCAGGCGCGTGGGTTCGTTGTCGGGCATGGCGCAGCCGCTCTTGTGCGTGAAGGCGACCACGCCGTCCACGCCGGGGAAGTCGCGCACGAAATCGGGTCCGCGGAACCGCTCGGCCACGTATTTCGAGACGGAGGCGGAGCAATTCACGCTGGAAATGACGGCGATGTAATTGCGCGTGCCGGCACGGCCACCGGGCCGGGCGAAGCCGAGGAAGCTGCGTTCCGCGCCGGGCGCGAGCGGCGGCACGGGCCGCACGTCGGTGCCGAACTCGTAGTCGCGGGCGAAGTCGCGCACGGCGAGATTGTGCAGGTGCACGTGGTCGCCCGGCCGGATGTCACCGTGGGCGAAGCCGACGACCTGGCCGTATTTCCGGAGCGGCGCACCGTCGGCGACGGCCTTCACGGCGAGCTTGTGGCCGCGGCCCACATCGGCGGTGAGCGTCAGCACGCGGTCGCCGTCGGCGAGTTCGGTGCCGGCTTTGAGCGGCGACTTGGCGACGACCACGTCGTCGTCGGGATGCAGGCGGATGCAGGCGGAGGCAAGCGGCGTCATGGAGGGACGATGGCCGGGGAGGCGCGGCTTGGGAAGAGGCGGTGAAGCGTCGCTGGCCGTCGTTTGGGGCGGGCAGGGCGCCTGACGGCTTGCCGATTTGGGCTCGGGGATTGCAGTATCGGCGCCGGCCGCAGTGGGCGGCCAAGACATGGCGAACACATTAAACACTTCCAGCCAAGGCGAATCCGCGACGGTGCGGGTGCCAGGAACCACAGCCAACTTGGGACCTGGCTTCGATACGTTGGGGCTCGCGCTCCGCTTCTACAACCACAGCCGGGTGACGCGTCGGCCGGGTCGCGGTTTGACGATCACATCCCCGATCGGCGACGAGGCGCGGGCGGGGGCGACGGCGTTGCTCACGGAGGCGGCGCAGAGGTATTTTCGGCGGACAAAACAGAAGCCGTTTGCTTTCGATATTTCCCTGACGGGCGACGTGCCGATCGCGCGCGGACTGGGCTCCAGTGTCACGGCGCGATTGGGCTGTGTCGCCGCACTCAACGTGCTGGGTGGTGAGCCGCTGGATCGGCAGGGATTGTTTCAACTCGTCACGGAATTGGAGGGGCATCCAGACAACGCTGCGCCGGCGGTTTTCGGTGGTTTCACCGCTTCAACGACGGTGGGGACGGAGGCGCGCGCCGTGCGGTTTCCGGTGAGTGTCGCGGCGCGGTTTGTGACGCTGATCCCCAACTTCGAAGTCAGCACGCCGATGGCCCGCCAACTGGTTCCGTTGCAATTTTCCAAGGCCGACACCGTTCACTGTCTCACGCGGGTGGCGTTGATTACGGCAGCCTTTGCCGCAGGCGATTTGCAGGCGTTGCGTGGTTGTTTTGACGACCGGATTCACCAGCCGTATCGCGAACCGCTCATCCCCGAACTCAGCGCGGTGATTCGGGCGGGTGAAAAAGCAGGGGCGATCGGGGGCTGGCTCAGTGGCAGTGGGAGCACGATCATCTGCCTGACGCTGGAGCAACCCGAGGCCGTGGCGCGGGCGATGCAGCGGTGTTTGCCCGATTCCACGGTCCACATTTTGCGGGCTGACCGGGACGGGCTCCGAACCAAGTAGGCTCAGGGCGCGTCGTCCCCGACCAAGGAGCAGCCCCGGTCGGCGGCTCAATGAAGCAGCCAGAAGAAGAGGATGGCGACTAGGGTGGGTATGAGGGCACCCAGCAACAGTCCGAGCGGGCTGATGCCTTCAACGCCAAAGACCTTGGCCGACTGGAGAATTCCCACCCCGGCTGGGTTGGGGGCGTTGGCGATCACGGTGAGACCGCCACCGGTCACGGCGCCCGCGACCAAGGCGTATTTTAAGTCATCAGAAATCCCCTCCACCAAGGAGCCGAGATAGGTGAGGGCGGCGTTATCGGTCAAGGCGGTGAGGCCGGTGGCGCCGAAGAAGAGAGCGTTGCCACCGAGGCTCTGGATGAGGGGTTTGAGCCAGTAGGCCTGCAACGATCCGAGCGTGACCAAACCGGCGAGGAAAAAGCCGACGAGCAGGCCTTCGCGCACCTTGAGGTGGTCCTGATATTCGCGGGTGGCGGTCGCCAGCCCGAGGAAGATCATGAAGATGCCGAAGAAGACGTCGGGATGATGGGCAAACCCGACGACCAGCCCCAGAAACAACAAGTGTAGGACTGTGAGCCAAGCTGGAATGGGCTTGGGCTTGGCGGGCAGGGTTTCCAAGGCATTGAGTTCCCGCCAGAAGGCCGCCGTCACCAAGACGGTGGAGAGGAGGCAACTGGAGACGGCCTTCCAACCGAAGTGTTCAAACATGTAACCGGTGCCCCAGTGCCACTTCGCCGCGACCATCAGCACGGGTGGGGCGGCGAAATGGGTGAGCGTGCCGCCGATGGAAATGTTGACGAACAGCAGGCCAAGCGTGGCATAGGCCAGTTTGGAGCTGATCTCCCGGTCGAAATAGCGGCGCTTCAGCAGAATTGCGAGCAGCGTCATCGCGGCGGGTTCCGTGATGAACGAACCTAGCAGCGGTCCCAGCGAAAGAGCCGCGACGTAGAACGCGGCGCCTTCCTTCATCGGCAGGAGGCGGGCTGCCGCTGAAATTAGCGCTTCTGCCAACCGCACCACGGGGCGGGTGGCCGCGACCACCATGATGACGAAAACGAACTTGGGTTCGGTGAAGTTCAGTCCCTCCACATAGTTGACCGCGTCGGTGATCGAGCCGCGCAGGGCGGCTATGCCGAGAAACAACGTGGCGCCCCAGAGGCCGAAGACCACTTCCGTCTCCGCGAGGAAATGCAGCAGGTTTTCCGGGACTGATCCGGAGGGGTAGCGGTGCGCCCAGTGCGCGAACTGTTTGACACAAAACGTATGCGCCACCGCGAGGGCGAACAGCACCGTGGCCAGAATTTCGATTGTCGTAGGATTCATCAGGGAGCCAGTGGGCGGGCGTCTGCCCGCCGGCCGAAAGGGCAACCCATAGCCTCCGGGGGGTCAATGTTTTCGCCGGGGGAAGGGGAAAATAGTTTTCCCGCCGGCCACGCTCGTTGGGCGGCGGCGGGCCCGGAGCGGTTTACGCCAGCGGGTCGGTGGCTTGGGCGAGCGTGCGCCGAGCCAACCATTTGCGGAGTTCTTCCGCCCAGAGGACTAGGCTGCCCAAGGCGCCAATCAGGAAAAAATCCGCCATGGGAATGGGCACGGTATGGAAGATCCGGTTGAGCGGCGGAGCGTAAACGACGGCGGCTTGCAGTAGGTTGCCGAGGACCAAGCCGCCGATCAGCCAACCGTTGCGCCAGCCGCGCGGTTTCAAAGTGGTGCGGGTCTCCGAGCGGCAGTTCAGCACGTTGAACCACTGGCAGATGGCCAGCAGGGTGAAGGTCTCGGTCTGGACGAGCGCGAAGGGGCGGCCGGCGTTCAGTTGCCAGATGAAATAGCCGAGCGTCACGGCGACCGACGTGGGCACCATGACCAGCAGTCGGCCCACCATCAGGCGGGTGAACAGCGGCGCACTCCGGGGCAGGGGCCGGTGGCGCATTTCGTCACCCTCGGCCGATTCCATGATGAGGTTCACGGTGACCGTTCCCTCGGTCACGAGGTTAATCCAAAGGATCTGCACGGCGGCCAGCGGTAGCGGGTAGCCGAAGATTAGGGCCAGCAGCAGGACCAGCACTTCGTCGAGGGACGTGGCGAACAGGAAGAGGAGAACTTTTTGCAGGTTGCGGTAAACGAGGCGGCCTTCCTCCACCGCGCGGACGAGCGTTGCAAAATTGTCGTCGGTCAGGATCACCTTGGCCGTGCTTTTGGCGACCTCCGTGCCGGTCACCCCCATGGCTACCCCGACGTCGGCGCGGGCTAGGGCAGGGGCGTCATTCACCCCGTCGCCGGTCATGGCCACGACTTCGCCGTTGGCTTGCAGGGCTTCGACGATCCGCAGCTTTTGCGCGGGTTGAACCCGGGCGAACACGGCAATCCGGTGGAGTTGGGCGCGCAGGTCCTGCTCGGGCAGGGCCTCCAATTCGGCACCGTCCAGGGCGAGATCGCCGTCGCGGGCCAACCCCAACTGGCGGGCGACGGCCAACCCGGTGAGCTTGTGGTCGCCGGTGACCATGATGGACCGGATGCCGGCTGCGCGGCACTCCGCCACTGCGGGGCCAGCCTCCGGTCGGGGCGGATCCATCTGCCCGACCAATCCCAACAGGCGCAACCGGCCGGCGAACTGTGAAAAATCACCCATGTCGTCGAGTGCTACGCTGGGTGCCTCGGTGACGGCCAACACGCGCAAGGCCCGGCCCGCCATCCGGTGGGCGGCGGCGAGGGTGGCGGTCCGCTCGGTCTCGCCAATGGCGCACAGCGAAAGCGTCATTTCCGGCGCGCCTTTGACGATGACTCGGATTTGTTCGCCCTGTCCGTGCTGGGTGGCCATCAATTTGGCGCGTGAATCGAAGGGCAATTCCCGATGCCGGGGCCAGGCCCCGCGGGTTTGCTCGGGGTCGATGAACGCCTTCAAGCCCGCAGTCAGCAGCGCCGCTTCGGTGGGGTCCCCCAGCGGACGCCAGCGCGGGACGGTGAGATCGGGGGGCACCAATTGGGCGTCATTGCACAGGACCGCGGCGGCGAGCAGGGCCGCTACCTCGGGTTCGTTCGCCGGATCCAATTCGCCGGCGGCGGTGCGAAAGGTGCCTTCCGGCGCGTAGCCCACGCCGCTCACTTCCACTGGCCCCCGGCGCGGCAACCAGAGCTCGGTCACCGTCATCTCATTTTGAGTGAGGGTGCCGGTCTTGTCGGTGCAGATGACGCTGATGCTGCCCAGGGTTTCGACGGCGGCCAAGCGGCGGATGATCGCGCCGCGCCCGGCCATGCGTTGCATGCCCACGGCGAGGGCGATCGTCAGGGCGACCGGCAGGCCTTCGGGAATTACCGACACCATTTCACTCACCGCCACCATGAAGACTTCGCCGGGAGGCAGGCCGCGGCCGAGGCCAAGGAGCAGGACGAGGGCGAACAAACCCACCGCGGCACCGGCCAGCAATCGGCCGAACTGCTGCAATCGGGATTCCAGCGGCGTCATCGGCTCGATGGCGCTGGCGGTCAGGCGGGCAATTTTGCCGACCTCGGTGAAGAGGCCCGTGGCAAAGACGACGGCCCGGCCGCGCCCGGCGGCCACATGGGTGCCGGCAAAGACTAGGCTCACCCGGTCGGCCAACAGCGCGTTGGGCAGGCACGGTGCCACGGACTTGTTGATGGGGAGCGATTCCCCGGTCAACGACGCCTCAGACGCCTCCAAGGCCGCGACTTCCAGCAGCCGGGCGTCGGCCGGGATGGCATCGCCGGCGCCCAGGAGTAATACGTCGCCGGGCACCAATTCGTGGCTTTCGAGCAACAATTCGCGGCCTTCGCGCAGGACCCGGGTATGGAGCGCGGCCAACCGGCGCAGGGATTCCATCGACCGCTCCGCCCGGCCCTCTTGGACGGCGCCGATGACGGCATTTAAGAACACCACCACGAGGATCACGCCGGCGTCGCCCAGCTTCTCCATTGCCAAGGCGATGACCGCCGCCAGCAGCAGAATGTAGATGAGCGGGCTGGCGAATTGACGCAGGAAGAGCTTCCACCACGGACGTCGGGGTGCTTCCGGCAAGGAATTAGCGCCGTAGCGTTCGCGGCGGAGTTGGACTTCGGCGGCGGATAGACCGACCGCCGGATCCACGGCCAACTGCTGCGTCGTTTCCGTTACGGTCAGTGTCTGCCAAGGTTGGGCAGGGGTGAGCATGGGGGGAAGGGCGCGACTCGCCGGAAGCCGGCAGGAGATCGCCATCCCCGCCTTAAAGTCAGCTAATTGTGCAGGTGGAACAGGCCCACGGTTGCAAGATATGCGGCGTAGATTGTCAGGAGCCAGCGGCCATGGCGGCGGGTCAGTCCCTGCCCCTGCCAGAGCATGCCCAACAACAGCAGCATGAGGGCAATCATGACGGGGAAACTGAAGAGTTGGCTGGCGCGATCCAAGGCCACGGGCTGGATCAGGGCGGCGAGCCCAAGGATCAGGGTCAAGTTGGCTACGTTGGCACCCAAAACATTGCCGACGGCGAGATCGGATACCGAGCGGCGTGCGGAGGTTACCGCGGTCACGAGTTCGGGCAGCGAGGTGCCCACCGCCACCACGGTGAGTCCGATGACCAGACTTGGGATGCCGAGGCGCGCCGCCACCCCCACGGCTCCGTCCACGATGAGGCGGCTGCCGAGGATGACGACAACGGCGCCCAACAGGAATTGGCTCAGGCTGCCGGCCTTGGTTTCCAGCCAGGGGAAACGAGTCCTGACAATGCCGGCTTCGATCGCTTTGGCTTCGGAAACTTCCGCGGGCTGGCGGTCCCGCCAGTGGCGCCAGAAATCCAAACCAAAGTAGCTGGTGCCCAGAGCGAGCAAGATGCCGCCATGCCAACGCTCCAAGATTCTCTCCTCGGTCAGCAGCAACAGTAAAAAACTCGCCGCCAGCCCGGTCAGCAGGGGCAGGCGAAGGCTGGGAAGATTGACCTGCACGGGCTTCAGCACGGCGGTGACTCCGAGAATCAAGGCGAGATTGCAGATGACCGAGCCGACCGCGTTACCCAAGGCTAGCCCAGCTTCTCCGCGCCACCCGGCGGTGAGCGAGACGACCAACTCCGGCAGGGTCGTCGCGAGGCTGACCAACGTCGAACCGATGACGACGCGGGGGAGCCTGAAGCACGCGGCCAAACGGACGGCGGCGGTAACGAACAGGTCGCCGCCCTTGATGATGACGGCGAGACCTCCGAGCAGCAGCAGCGGGTCGGTCAGCATGGCGGACAGTTCAGGTTTCGGCTTCGATCACCGGTCGTTCCCGGATCTCCGGGAGCCGGGAAACCGGCTCATCCAGCAGCCCGAGCACTTTTTGCAAGTTGCCTTGGACCACATGCCGGGCGGCCTCGCTCACGGTGGGGTCCTTGGGGTTGAACGCGATCGAGCAACCGGCCGCCTCCAGCATGCAAATGTCGTTGGGCCCATCGCCCACGGCCAGCACTTTGGAAGGGCCCATGCCGCATTCGTCCAAGAGATGGTGCAGGACGTTCAATTTGCAGCAGGTGTGTTTGCGGCAGCCTTGGGGGTGCGCAAAGGCGGGCGCGGGACTGACCCGGCCGGTGGCGCGGTCGCCGCGGAATTTCATCACGTTGGAGACCACAAAATCCGCAAACACCCGGCGGCGCACCAATTCGGCACCAACGCGGTAACTGTCGGTCACCACCCCGACGAGGTAGCCGGCTTTGCGGAGTCCGACGATGGTTTCCACGGCTCCCGGATTGAGCGGCAATTCGCGGGCGACCGCCTCGAAGACCCGCTTGGGCACGCCTTTGAACAGGGCGGCGATCCGGCGCGACCGGGTTTCGGGCGTCAGCTTGAAGTTGTCCAACAGGGGCGCCAACTCAGCTGTGAGGTCACACTTTTTGGCTAATTCCACGACGAAGCGGTCTTGGAGGAGAGTGCCGTCCATGTCGAAGAGCGCCAACCGTTGGGCGCCCCGCAGCAGGTTGAGCGAGTGTTTGAGGTCGGTGCGCCGCAGGCGGTCCCGTTCCCGAGCATCGCGCAAATGACGCATCCGGAGGCGACCCCATTCCGCGGCCCGTTCGAGGATGGTGCGGGCGACTTGGGTGGCCATTTCGCCCAGCGCTTCCAAGGTTTGGCTGTCGTGCTTGAGCGGGCCGATATCGACTTCGCTAATGCGTGCTCGCTGACCGAGGGCATCGATGAGCAGCCCCACATCGACGCCGTAATCGTTCTCGAAGCGTAGGCGCTGCAGCATCGGTCGTCGGGCCGCGATGATGCCGCCCAAGGGTTGGTTGATTTCCGCTAATTCGGGAAAATAGGTCCGCAACAGGGGGCGGGCGGTCAGCACGGTAACCCGGCCGGCACTCCGTTCGAACCGGGCTTTCACCAAATCCGCCTCGTCCTTCAGCAGGGGCGTGATCATGCACGGCACCAGGTCCCGCCGGAGTCCGCGTAGATCGCCGTCCAGATAGAGAACGAGTTCGAACTTCGCTGCTTGAAGACCGTCTTCCATCGAGGCGCCCTTACCCAGCAGGCTGCTGGTGATGACCCGCGCGCCGGCGGATTCTGCCAATTCGGGGGTGCCGTCGATCGATCCGTCGTCCACCACCAAAACTTCACCCACCAGCGGGTCTCGTCTCAGCCAGCGAACCAAGCGGGTGATGGTCCGTGATTCATTGAGAACGGGGATGATGACGGAGACCTGGGCTTCAGCAGTGACTTTTTTTCGAGGCATGGGGCAACAGGAGCAGAATTCTTGATTTGAGCCTGATCAGCTTGCCCGCTGCCGCAGCCCATCCGCAACGATTTCTGCCCGGGGGCGGGGGATTTATTACGCCGGAAACGCCGCCTGATTCGCCGGGGGCGATTTAGTAGTCCCGCCGGAGATGGCTGGGGAGCACCCCGAGCTCGGCCCGGTATTTGGCGACCGTGCGGCGGGCGATCATGATGCCCTTTTCTTTGAGCTTGATGACCAATTCCTCGTCAGACAGCGGCTTGTTTTTGTCTTCGCCGGAGATCAGTTCGTCGAGGACGGTCTTCACACTCTTGTTCGACATGGATTCGCCACTGGAGGTCGCGACGCCGGAGGTGAAGAAAAACTTCATGTCCACCAAGCCTTGGGGAGTGGACATGAATTTCCCCGAGACGGCGCGGCTCACGGTCGTTTCGTGGACGCCGACCACCTCGGCGACTTGCAGCATTGTCATGGGGCGTAGTTGGGAAATGCCGTGTTCGAAGAATTCCCGCTGCCGTTTCACAATCTCGCGGGCGATGTTTTGGATCGTGCTCTGGCGTTGGTGGAGGCTTTTGATCAGGAATTTCCCGGCCTTGATCTTGTCGCGAATGTAGTCGCGGGCCTCCGCGGTAGTCTCGGTGTCCGAAAGCAGGTCCTTGTAGAAATTGCTGATGCGCAGGTGGGGCAGATTGTCGTCGTTGGTCGAGACTTGGTATTCGCCCTCCGCGCTCTTGGTGACCACCACCTCGGCCATTACATATTGGTGGGGTTCCGAAGCGAAGGCTCGGCCGGGGCGCGGGTCCAGTTGCGCCAGCCGTTCGGCTAGCTTTTGCGCCTCGGCGGGCGTGATGCCCAAGTGGCGGGCGATTTCAGGGAACCGACGCTTGCCGAGGGCTTCCATGTGCTCCCGGACGATGCGGTATTCGGGCGATTCCTGCCGTCCGGCCCGCTCCAGTTGGAGCATGAGGCATTCGCGTAAATCACGGGCCCCGATGCCGGGCGGCTGGAAACTTTGGACCACTTTGAGCGCGGTGGCCAAGTCTTCGACTGCAATTCCGGTGGAGAAGGAAAGTTCGTCGATGCTGGATTGCAGATAACCGTGGTCATCGATGTTGCCGACCAGCAGTTCGGCGATCAGGCGCTGGCGGTCGTCCAAGTCGGCGGAACGAACTTGGTCGAGCAGTTCTTCCTGCAACGACGGTTCCGCGGTCAACGAATCGAACATGAACTGCCGCCGTTCCTCATCTTCCGGCGTCGTGCGGGTCGGACCGGCGGCGGCGGCGAAATGGTCGCGCCAATCTTGGTCGAGCTGGATCAGGCGCTGGAGTTCCGCGTCAAAATTGTCCACCGGCGCTTCGGAAGGCTTTTCGGTGGCGGGATCAAACTGCGTATCCGCCGGCGGTTCGGCCGGGTCGGATTGGTTGTTCGGCTCTTCGCCGCCGCTGGCCCGGTCATCCAGCGTCGGGTCGAGGGCGGCGACTTCCTCCAGCACGGGATTTTGCTGCAATTCCTGCTCCACCATGGCCTTCAGCTCCAAGACGGGCGCCTGCAACAACGCCAGCGACTGTTGGAGCTGGGGGGACAGCACCATCTGCTGCGACATGCGCTGCGAGAGATGTAAGCCTTGGGACATTGAACTGCCGGACGTTAACGGGGGTTTGAAAAATAGACAAGCGTTGGCGCGTCATCTGCTTGCCCGGCCCCGGATTGCTTCCCTAAGTTCCGGCTGTGTCGGTTCAGTTCACGATTCTCGGCAGCGGCAGTAGCGGCAATTGCGCCTATCTCGAAGCGGGCGAAACGCGACTGCTCATTGATGCTGGCTTCAGCGCCCGCCAGATCCGCGAACGGCTCGCGAGCATCGGGCGAGCGCCGGAAGGGCTCACGGGCATCTTGGTCACGCACGAGCACGGGGACCACATCCAGGGTTTGGGCACGCTTTGCGCCCAGTTGGAGGTTCCGGTTTACGCCAATCGCTTCACCCGCGAAGCCATCGAGAAGGATTTTCCGAAGACGCGTTTTCAGTTCCGGGTGTTTGAAACCGGGGCTGACTTTGCCTTGGGCGAAGTCCACGTGCAGACCTTCAGCGTGCCGCACGACGCGATGGATCCCGTGGGGTTTATCCTCGAAACCGCCGGCGGCAACCTCGGTTTCCTCACGGATCTGGGACACGTCACCAAGTTGATCTTGGAACGGGTGCGCCGCGCGCACGTGCTCGTGCTGGAAGCCAATTACGACCTGAAGCTACTGCAGGACGATACGAAACGGCCGTGGGGCACCAAACAACGCATTCTCAGCCGCCACGGGCACCTCTCCAACGACGCGGCCGCCGACGTGGCCGCGGAATTGGTGGCCACCGAATTGGGGCGCATTTATTTGGGCCACTTGAGCCGGGACACCAATCGGCCGGAGCTGGCCCTCAAGTCGGTGGGCGGCCGGCTCGCGAAGTTGGGCGCCACCCAAATCACCGTGGAAAACACGTCCCAGGATCAGCCCGGCAAAACGATCCTCCTCGGCCGGCCGACGCCCCCGCCGGCGGATGGCTTGCCCGCTTGAACTAGGCCACTTGGCGGCCGCTCGTCATGAAGTCGAGAAAGTAGATCAGGCGATTCTTCATCTCCTGGCGCGGCACGATGGCGTCGATCAGTCCGTATTGTTGGAGAAATTCCGAGGTTTGGAACCCCTCCGGCAACTCCGCCTGTGTCGTGTCCTTGATCACCCGGGGGCCGGCGAAGCCGATCATAGCCTCCGGTTCAGCCAAAATCAGGTCGCCCACCGTGGCGAAGCTCGCAATCACCCCGGCGTAGGTCGGGTTGGTGAGCACCGAGATGTAGGGCAGCTTCTGTTTCGCGTGGTAGCCGAGCGCCCCGCAGGTCTTGGCCATCTGCATGAGGCTGAACATGCCTTCATACATGCGCGCCCCACCGCTGGTCGAAATGATGATCACCGGGATTCCCCGGTCCGTGCCGGCTTCGATCAGGCGGGTCAGTTTTTCTCCGACCACGGAGCCCATCGAGCCCCCGAGAAAGGCGAAATCCATCACGCCAAGGGCCACGCGGTGGTTGCCGATCTTGCCGAGCCCGGTCACGACCGCGTCTTGCAACAGAGACGATTTTTTCCGGTAAGCCGCGAGCTTGGCCGCGTAACTGGCGGCCCCCGTGAATTTTAAGATGTCGACCGACTCCATCTGGGCGTCGATTTCCTCAAAGGAACACGTCTCCACCAGCGAGTGGATGCGCTCGCGGGCCCCAATCGGAAAGTGGTGCTGGCACTTGGAACAAACCTTCAGGTTGTCGTCGAGTTCCTTGTCGTAGATCAGGGCGTCGCATTTGGGACATTTGGTCCACAACCCCTCCGGCATTTCGCGTTTACGGGATTTGGAGGACAGCTTCGGTTTGGTCAGAAACGTGGTTTCCGAAGCGGTGGGCGGCGGCGTCACGGCCGGATCGACGGGGTCGGTGACGAAGCTCTTACGTTTAAGCACTTTGGTGGCCATGCGAGGAGGCATCCCGACGCCGGGACGCGATTTGACGGGCGGGTTCATAGCAGTCCGACTGGCGGTTGGCCAGCCCGACGAATGAGGCGCGCTGGCCCCGGCGCAAATACCGTTGGGCCGGTCTCCGTCGGGCCGGGCCGCAAGCGACACCGGACACTTCAAACTTTGAAATTCGCCCAGCAGTGAGCCTAGGTTGGTCCAATGCGATTCGCCTTTCGAACTCTGTTGGTGCCTTTGATGGCACTCTCCGCCTGGGCGGAAACCCGCTTCACGGTCGTGACTTACAACGTGGAAAACTACCACCTCCGCGCGTTCGGCAATCGGCAACCCAAGGCCCCGGCGGCTCGGGCCCAAGTCGTCGCCCAGCTCGCCGCCATCAAACCAGATGTCGTCGCCGTTCAGGAAATGGGCGAAGTGGCTGCCCTCCGAGAGCTGCAAGCCGCGCTGAAACAGGCGGGCATGGATCTGCCCCACCTTGAACATGTCACCGGGTGGGATACCAACATCTTTGTGGGGGTGCTCAGCCGTTTTCCGGTGGTCGCCCGCAACCACCACACCAACGATTCGTTTCTGCTGAATGGCCGCCGTTTTTACGCCAGCCGCGGGGTGGCCGAGGTCGAATTAAAAGTGACCGCCGACTACCGCTTCACGTTGCTGACCACCCATCTCAAGTCCAAACGCCAAGTGGCCCAAGCCGACGAGGCGGAACTCCGCGAGCAGGAGGCAAACTTACTCCGGCGGCACGTCGATGCCCTGCTCGCCAATAACCCCCAGGCCAACGTGCTGGTCTGCGGGGATTTTAACGACACCAAGGACGCCCGCTCGACCCGCGCCTTGCTCGGTCGGGGGGCCAATGCGCTCTTCGATACGCGGCCGGCGGAAAGGAACGGCGACACGGTGCCGGCCGAACGCGCGAACTGGGATCCGCGCCACGTCACTTGGACTCACTTTTACGGGAAGGAAGACAGCTACAGCCGGCTTGATTATATCCTGCTCAGCCGGGGCATGGCCAAAGAATGGCGCCGGGAGGGCAGTTACGTCTTCAGCGCGCCCAACTGGGGGCTCGCCTCTGACCACCGCCCGGTGGTGGCCGAATTTGTCGCGGAAAATCGCTGAAAGAGCGGCCGGGTCAGCGGGACGCGAGCCCGGCCGGACCGCTTCAGCCCAACAGCGAACGCACCTTTGCCAGTGCCTCGTCGAGCTTGGTCACGTCCTTGCCGCCGCCGCGGGCGTTGTCGGGCTTGCCCCCGCCCTTGCCGCCGACGATCGGGGCGATGGCTTGGATGAGTTTGCCGGCCTGCGCCTTGGCGGTGAACTGCGGCGTCACCGCGGCGATCAGTGCCACGGCGCTTTCCGAGCCGCCGCCGAGCACGATCACGCCCTGGAACCGCCCCTTCAGCGCGTCGGCGACGGCCTGGAGGAAGTCCGCGTCGGTGTCGCCGAGGTTGTGCGCGATGAGCGGGATGTCGTTCACGGTCTGCACGCGGCTGAGCAGCTCGCTCGCGGCGTTCGACGCGTTGCGGGCCACCGCGGTCTTGAGCTGGCGTTCGAGCTCCTTCTGCTGCGCGAGCAGGGCCTCGAGCTTCTTCTCCAGCTCGGCGACGGGGGCGCCAATGCGGCCGGCGACGCTGCGGATCAGCTCCACGTCACGCTTGGCGAGGTCGTAGGCGCTGAGGCCGGCGACGGCCTCGATTCGGCGGACGCCGGCAGCGACGGCGGCCTCGCTGACGATACGGAACAGGCCGATCTCACCGGTGGCGCGGGTGTGGGTGCCGCCGCAGAGTTCCATGGAATAACCGTCGAGGGCATTGGCCTTGCCGCCGATCTGCACGACGCGGACGACGTCGCCGTATTTGTCGCCGAAGAACTGCATCACGTCCTTGCGGTTCTTCACGTCGGCGTGCGGCACCTCGGTCCAGCTCACGCCGGCGTTCTCGAGGATGCGTTCGTTGACGAGCTTCTCGATGTCGGCGACCTGCGCGGGCGTCAGCGCGGCGCTGTTGAAGTCGAAGGTCAGCTTCTCGGGCGTGACAGACGACCCCTTCTGCGAGGCTTCCTTGCTGGCGACTTCGTGGATCGCCCAGTGGAGCAGGTGGGTGACAGGGTGGTGGCGCTCGATGGCGGCGCGGCGGGCGCGGTCCACGCTGAGGCTCAGGCTGGCGCCGACAGCCGGGGCGTCGCCGCCCTCGATGAAGTGCAGGAAGGTGGGGCCGGACTTCTGCGTGTTGACGATGCGCCAGAGCTGGCCGGAACCGGCGAGTTCACCGGTGTCGCCGACTTGGCCGCCCATTTCGGCGTAGCAGGCGGAGGCGTCGAGGATGACGGCGGTCTTGTCCTTCAACTCGACGACTTCGAGCACGTTGGCGGAGGTTTCCAGCGCGTCGTAGCCGAGGAAGTTTGTCGGCGTCTTGGTCTCGATCTGGGATAGCTCGATGACCTGCTTCTTCTGGGCGGCGCGGGCGCGGGCGCGCTGCTCCTCCATTAGCTTCTCGAAGCCTTCCTTGTCCACCGTCAGGCCGCGTTCTCGGGCCATCAGCTCAGTGAGGTCGAGCGGGAAGCCGTAGGTGTCGTAGAGCAGGAAGGCTGCATTTCCGCTAATGATAGTCGCCTGACTCCGAACTCCCTCAGTGAGTTCTCGAAAGGTTCCAAGGTAGTCGTTGCCGGCCCGCACCCGATTGTATCCGACCTTAACCCCTCTTGAGGCCTCGGAATAGACACACACTCCTTGATCATTGAGCTCACGTTCTTTGAGGACTCTGATCAGCAGTAACTCCAACGAGGTTCCAAAGCGTTGAAGCTCAGATTCATCAATGTCATGTGCGGCGGGAAATCTTTCCGTCATCTCTTGAGCGGCGCGCAATCCTTCCGAGCCTGAATCGAGAAGAGTCTCAAGATTTAGGAGATCCCAAACGGCGGCCGCGATCGACGATTTTAAATCACGAATGCGATCAAAAACGCCCAATCCAGAATCCAAAGTCCGGTTGAACGCCTCTTCTTCCAGCTTGAGCGTGTCCTTCACGTGCTGCTGCTTCGTGCGGATCTCGGGGAAGACGTCGCCCATGGTGCGGGCGAGCACGTCCACCAGCTTGTAGAAGAACGGTTCCTTGAACCCAAGCGTGCGGCCGTATTTCACGGCGCGACGCAGGATGCGGCGCAGGACGTAGTTGCGGTCGTTGTTGCCGGGTTGGATGCCGTCGGCAATGGCGAAGCTGAGGGTGCGGATGTGGTCGGCGATGACGCGGAAGGCGATGTCGAGCTGGACCTGCTCCTTGGTGGCGCGGGCCGCAGCGGTAGTGGCACCGGCGCCCCCGCCGGTGGCCAGTGCAACAGGCGCCCCCGCCTGTTGAGCTAGGGCGTCCGCAGGCGGGGGCGCCTGCGGGACGGAGACAGGCGAGGCGCCTGTCCCACTAGCAGCCGACACAGGCGAGGCGCCTGTGCCACTGGGGCCGGCGACGTCGTCGCCGGGCAGGGTGCTGCCATACTTCTTGCCGCTCAGCTTCTCCAGCTCGTCGAAGATCGGGCGGAAGATGTCGGTCTCGTAGTTGGAGATCTTGGCGTGCTGGAAGTCGGTCAATCCCTTCGTCCCTTGGATGATGCTGGTGACGCGCTCGAAGCCCATGCCGGTGTCCACGTGCTGCGCGGGCAGCGGGCTGAAGGTGCCGTCGGGGTTGGCGTTGTATTGGATGAAGACGTTGTTCCAGATCTCGATGCAGCGGGCGTCGGAGCCGTTGACGAGCAACGCGCCGGACTTCTGGGTTTCCAAGTCGGTCGCGATGGGACCGGGGCGGAGATCGACGTGAATTTCGGTGCAGGGACCGCAGGGCCCGGTCTCGCCCATCATCCA
>CAIJLV010000145.1 GCA_903821635.1 uncultured Verrucomicrobiota bacterium
AAAGCACGTTGTTAAGATAGCGAGCGTAGTAATCAGTAATCGAATTGGCTGTATTAGGAAATCGATTGCGATACCAGTCAGAATATTTATCGTCGAGCCATACATATTCTGGAGGATTGTATGGAGGGATTACAAGACTTTCACACGCTGCACAGCATCCATCGAGTCCGCGTCTATCAATTATGTTTACAGAACTGTTATTGCAGTATTTATACAGGTGTTGGTCTCCCCTCTCCTCAATTGGATCCCTTGAGAGCCACCTTCCCGTGGCCGGCTGATAAACCCGATACTCGTAATGGACGAGCGCGGTCGTGGGATCGCTGCGTTTGGTGGAGAAGCGCCACGGGTTGGCGGCGGCGATGGTATCTCCCGTCGCTCTTAGCGCTTCGCCAAAGGGCCCGTATTCGTAGCGGGCGGAAAGGAGGCCGTCGGCGGCCTTGACCAGGCCGATGACGTTGCCGTTGCCGTCATAGGCGGTGAAGTGCGCCGTGGGGCTGGACATCGGGGCCTGATAGACCGTCACGAGCCCGCCCACGCCGCCGGCGCCGGTGCGGGAGCCGCTCAGGTCGAGGCCCCAGACATAGCTGCGCTGGTGGGTCACGGTGCCGCCGCTGACGGAGAACTCCGCCACGCAGTCCCAGCCGTCGTAGAGGTAGCGGGTGACGCTTGTGGGCGTGGCCGACCAGTTCACGTCAATATCGCTCCACGCATACTCGACCCGTTCCATCTGCCGGCCCAAACCGTCGTATTGGTAGGTGATCCGCCGGGCCACGCTGGTCGGGGAGAGCGGCAGGCCCGTGCCGCCATCCACCAGCGAGCTGACCTCGATCAGGCGGTTCTCGGCGTCCCAGCCGTAGGCCCACTGGCCGTCGGCGGTCAGGTTGCCGTCGGCGTCGTGCGTGTAGCTCTCGGTGGCCGGGGGCAGGAAGAGCTGCTTGGGACCCACGCTGGAACCGCCGCTGACCGCCACCGTAACGCTGTTCCACACCGGTCCCGTGCCGCCGATGCTGCCCAGCTCCTTGCGGAAGTATTCACCCTGCCGGGTGACCGAGGTGCTGTTGACCGTCACCGTGGCGGTGGCCTGCGCCGCGCCCTGCACTTCGAGGTAACGCAGGTTGGTGCGCGTGGTGTAGAGGTTCAGGTCGTTCACGCCGTAACCCTGGCTCCGCAGGTTCGCCCCGGTAGCATCGCCACCGGTCTTGGCGCTGCTGCGGTTGCCAATGTCGTCGAACCCATACTCGAACTGCTGCCCCGCCACCAGCGTCCCGTCGGCCCAGTAACGTTTGCCCGCCTTCACCTGCCCCAGGCCGTCGTAGTCATAGACCCAGTAGCTGGCGTCGGCACCGAGCCTCTGCTGCGTGCGCTGATTGGCCGCATTGTAAACGTAGGCCGAACCCAGCGTCGGCTGCGCGCTCCCGGAGGGCACCGCGGCGGTGGTGAGCAGGCGATTGAGGTAATCGAACGAACGCGTCGTCGTCAGCCGGGTGCTGCCGCCCTGCTTGTGCGTGACCGTGCCCACGAGGGACGAGTTGGCCGGGTAGGTGTAGCTTACGTCCGACGTGCCGTTGCCGAGCAGGTTCAGGCGCGAGGCGGTATCGTAACCGTAGCGGTTGGTGAGCACGTAGGTGCTGCCGTTCTGCTTGGCCACGAGGTTGGTGCGGCGGAGGTATTGGTCGTAACCCAGCGTGAGGCTCATGTTCGCCAGCGGGCCGGCGGTATGGCTTTCCAGGGTCGGCAGGCCGCTGTCGTGCAGCGTGAGGGCAGTCGCCGTCAACTGGCTGCCGCCCCCATAGGTCCATTGCTCGACGCCCGTGCGACGGCCCCGGCGGTCGTAGGCGTAGCGCACCTCGGGCGTGATCCCGTCGTCGTAGCCCACCACCTTCAGGTCACCCGCCTTGTGCGTCGTGCCCGTGTCCTCGAAGTCGTAGTTGTAGGTCGTGGTGAGGTAACGCGCCCAGACGCGGGTCTTGAGCCGGCCCGCGTCGGTGTAGGTGTAACCCACGCTGGAGGTGTCGGCGTAGGTCTTGGTTTCGAGGCGGCCCACGGAGCTGTAAGTCCAGGTTGTCACGGCCGTGCCGCTGTTGGCGGTGAAGTTGCGCCACGTCTTCATGGTCTGCATCCGGCCCGCCGGATCGTAGGTGTATTCCACCGGATACGTGCGCGTGCCGTAAGTCTTCTTCAACTGGCCGTTCAGGAAAAACTCGTTGGTCACGCTCGTGCCGTCCGGTTGGGTCACCTTCCACGCCCGGCCGGAGGTATTAAACCCGGTCGTGGTGACCTGCGCCCCGTCGCCGTTGCCGGGCTGCGGGGTGGTCACGCTCACCAGCGCGTCGCCGTAGGCGTAGCCGAAGGTGGTGATGCCATTGCGGGCATCGGCGGCGGTGGCCCGGCGGCCGTGGGTGTCGTAACCCAGCGTGGTCTTGCCGATCTGGCTGGCGCCGGAGTTGTAGCGGGTGGACGTGCTCAGCCGGCCGGAGACAAACACGTCGGTCACGTAGCTGCCGTCAGGCGCATAGCGGTTCACCGTCCGCGTGTAGGCGCCGCGGTTGAAGGCGGTGGTGGTGCGGTTGGTCAGGCCAAAGCTCACGTCGCGGGTTTCGAGACCGTCGGGTTTTTCCCAGCGTTCGCGGGTAACCAGCGAGGTGCCCGAACCGTCGGTCGGGTATTCGGCGACGACCGTGTAACGCCAGTCCACGCTGCTGACGTTGGTGTAATAACTCTTCGTGTAGGCGAGCCGGTCGGTGCTGGCGGTGGTCAAAGTGCCGCTGGCGTTCACGTCCAGACCGGACAATTCACGGTCGCCCAGCGCGTCGTAGGTGTGGCGGGTCGTGAGGCCGTCCTCATCGCGTTCCCAGGCCAGTTGGCCGGCCGTGTTGTAATACCAGTAACGGCTGTGGCCGGCGGCATCGTCCCGGCGGAAGGTGAACCCGCGCGAGTCGGTGTAGCTGTAGGAGTATTCGGCGGTGGGATCGCCGTTGGCGTCCAGCGGACGTTCCTCGCGGTATTCGCAGTAGAGGTATTCCGTGGCGTTGCCGTCCCGGTCGGCGTAGGTGCCCAGCGTGCGATACTGCATGCCGAGGGCGGCCGTGCCCGTGACCTGGTAGAGCGAACCGTCGCGGTGATAGGTTTCGATGCGGGTGCCGGCATCCGGATAGGTGATGGTGCGGACGCGCCGCTCATAGGCGTCGGTGCTCTCGGCGTAGGTGGTGACACCACCGAAGGTGTTCGTCTCGCGGTAAAGCGATCCGGTGAGGTCATAGAGTCCCTGCCACAGGATGTTTGTGGTCAGGTCGCTGCCGATGCGGCGGCGTTCCAGCACCTGGCCGTCGAGGTCGAGCACGTTGGTGAAGGTGATGCCCAGCCGTCGAGTGGCGGTGGGGCGGAGGGCGGCGTCGTAGAAGTATTCGGTGAGCACGCCCTCGCGGTCATAGGTGGTGGTCAGGCCACAGCAGCCGAACGAACGTTCGGTGTAGGTGCCATCGAGATAAGTGACGCGGAGGGGCCGGTTGAACTCATCGGGCAGGCTGTGGGTTTCACTCGCGATGATCTGGTTGGTGGCCCCGGCGGCGAGGGCCTTTTGCACCCGGCTGGCCAGTTCGCCGTAGGCGCCGTAGGTCGTCGTCGTCAGCGTGCCGTTCAGGATGCGCGTGGCCCCGGTCGTGGTGCCGTCGGGCTGGCCGGTGGCGACGGTTTCGACCACGGCATTGGTCGGCCCCGCGTAGCCGTAGAGCGTGATCGTGCCGTCGGGTTGGATGACCCGCTCGACCTTGCCGCTGTTGCCGCCCGAACTGTAAAGCAGCGTGCGTGTGACAAGGTTGCCGGCGGCGTTCCACGCCCCGTCGGCGCTCAGGCAGCGGATTTCGCGGTGTTCGTTGCTCAGGTAGCCGTGGACGGTGCGGCGCACTTCACTGCCTCCGATGTATTCGGTTTCGACCCGGACCGCGCCGGGGGCCAGGGTGCCCGAATCACCGGTCACCACGGGCGTGTAGCCGTAGTTGACCCGCCGATAGCCGCCGGCGAGGTCAGGCCCGCCGGTTTCATGGCCACTGTAAAGATCGGTGAGCCGGCCCGAACCATCATATTCGCGATACTCCCAGGTGCCGTCCCAGCGGGTGACCATTTCCAAGGGGGCACCGCTGCGGGCGGCCACGGCGTTGGTCAGGTAGGTGTAGGTGTTGGTCCGGGCGCCCGAGCCGGCGCCGGTCACTTCCTCGACCATTCCCTCGCCCCACGGGAACTGGGCGTATTTGCGCAGCAGCACGCGGGCCTCGTTCGTGCTGCCGACCGGCCGCCAGACCTCCCGTTCGGTGCGCAGAAGGGCGGCGAGGCCATTGACCATGCCGTTTTCCGAGCCGGTCGAAACCAGCTTTTCAAAGACATCGCCAGGCGCTTCCACCTTCCAGCCGGGCTGGTTGCCCGCCACGGGATTCGTGGTGAAGGCGGCGTCAAACTGACGGATCGTGCCCGCCGAGTTGGTGGAGGTGAGGCGGACCGCCGCGAAGTTCGTGGTGCCGGCGTTGGGGTTTTCCACGGTCCAGACGGTGTGCGGTTGGGCGCCGCCGACCAGCGTGACCAGCGCGCCGTTGGTGGAGGCCACCTGGTTCAGGTAGTAGAACCGGATGCGGTATTTGTTGGTGCTGACGACTTCGAGGTAGATCAGCCCCTGCGGATCCAGCAACTGGGCCAGCACCCCGCCGCTGTAACGCACGTCGGTATGGGGTGAGGCCGTCCACCGCAGCCGGCTCGGGGCATAGAGGTCCCAGCCGGACTGGGTGGTGTCGAAACCCAGATACCCCATCGATCCGCCGCCGTGATCATAACCCCGCTTCAGGCGCAAGCTGAGGGCACCACCTCCTCCAGCACCATCGCCGCCACCGCCGCCGGAGCTGCCGCCACCTCCACCTCCACCGCCGCACGATTGGCACCCGCCCGCACCGGTTGTAGTGGTGCCGGTAGTGGTCGTGCCGCCGGTGCCCGTGGTGGTCGTGCCGCTGCCCGGCGCCTCATTGCCATCGGTCGGGGCGTCTTCGTCCGCGGCGGTCACGCCCACGTATTGGACGGAAACCGCCCCGGGGGAGCCGGGCACGTTCTCCGTCTTCTCCGGGGTGTAGGCCTAGGTCAACGGCCCCGCCCCGGTGACGTTCTCCGATTCGAGGGAAACGGAGACCAGCTCCCCCTTGGGGCCGTGAGTGAGCTTGCGATACCAGACCTTATATTCCTCGCCCTTCTCCCCGAGAACCTTGAACCGGTATTTCATCTTGGCGACCTCCGCGGTCCGCTTGAAGTCGGGCTGCCAGTAGTAGGCGGAGGCGGTGCCGGGCTGCCAGGTGCCCGAGAAGTCCGGCATGGCCGCCACGGCCAGGCTCTTGAGCTGGCCGGTGGTGAATTCGTTCTTCAGTTCCTCTTCCCAGTATTGTTCCCCGTCCACCCATTTGCGCTTGTTGAATTCGTCCGTGACCAGCGTGCCGGCCGGATTCCAGTTGAGGGCCACCACCTCGTTCGAGATGGCCGAGCCGGAGTTCACGGTTATGTTCGTCGGGCTGTAACTGGGGCCCGTGCAGGCGGGATAGTAGATGCTGTAGGCCGTAAAGTCGGTGTTGGTCGAACTGCCGATCCAGAAGAAGGAACTGCCCACTGGGGAGACGGTTGACGTTTCGGAGTAGGCCGTCGTCGCGTTGGTCGCGACGGTGATGCGGCCGGGGCAGTCGCAGCTGGGCCCGCCTTTGTCCTCGCCGGTCATCCAGGTGTTGGCCGAACTGCTATGGTTGCCCGTCCGCTCGGTCACCGGCGTGGAATTGCTCAGGGTGGTGATCGCCTTGTCCGTCCGGGTCAGCGTGTAGCTGCTCGTCGCGCTGTTGGTCTGGTAGCCGCCGAGGTTGGAGCCGCACACGATGTTGCCGCCGACCTGATTGCTGCTTGAGGAACCGGTGGTGATCGAATAGGTGCGGTGCAGTTCCAGGAACATCTTGATCTCGTTGGTATCGCCGGAGGTCTTGAATTCCTGGTAGAGGTGCTTGCTCTTGGTGACGGAAACGAACTGATGTTCGGCCTGGCATTCGGCACACGCCGCCTGCGCTCGGAAACGCGTCAGGTCCGAGGTCAGGTAGGCCAGGATGACCACCATGCCGAGGATTGGGTTCCGGAAAAAGGAGCGGGATTGCATGGGAGTGAAAAGTTACGGGCTTGGGGAACTTGAAGGGGCTCAGCGCAGCAGGGTGAAGACGAAGAGGCCGCCGCTGCCGAGGGAGTTGCCGGAGTTGTAGCCGTTGTCCCAGTCGGTTTCGCCGCTGTCGGGCGTGCCGGAACCGTTACCATTGCGGTCTTCGAGGTAGTCGGGAATCCCGTCCGAATCGGCATCTAGCGGCAGGCCGTTGCTGTCCGTGGCGACGTAATGGAAGCCAACGTCCACCACCGATGAGCCTTCCTTGGTCTGCGCCGTGACGGTGGTGTGGTGGTAGAGGCCGGCATTCGCCGCGGTCCGGCTGCCCACATTGCTCAGGTTGGTCGGGCTCTGATACCACGGCCCGAGCTTGCTGCCCGCAAACGTGAATCCGCTCAGCGTGACGTTGGTCACCCCGCCAAACGAGGTCGCGCTTTCGTAGGCGTTATGACTCTTGGTGATGTTGCCCGTGCCGGTGCCGGTCTGCGAGTTCGTGGACACCTAGAAATGGTTGTCCTTCACGGTCCACGCCGGGTTGTAGGTCGCGTGCTGGTCGTATTTCAGGTTCACCTGACCGCCATAGAACAGGTTGTTCCAGAGGTTCACCGCGAGCGGCACGTCGTAACCATAGGACGTCTTGTCGAAGGTGAATTCGCCGCGTTGGACCACATTGTTGGTCACGAACGCATCCACCGTGTAGCCGGAGCCGGAGTAGGACGGATGGACCCGCAGGCCCACAATCGTGCCGCCGAGCTGCGAATCCGCCACGGACAGGCTCGCGAGGTAGAACGCATAGGTGTCCAGCAGCTTCCGGCCGGCCGTGGTGCCTCCCATGACCGCCACTTCGGTGAACCGCAGCCGCACCACCGGCCGGGTGCCGTAAAGGCTGCTCAGGAGCAGCAGTTCCGCCGGCGCCGAACCGAACAGGGTCGGCTGCTCCTGCACGTTCTGGTAACGCACCAGCCGGTTCAGGCGTTGGGGCACCCCTTCGCCCTGCAACACGGCCCCGCTGCCCAGCGAGATGGCGTTGGCCCCGTAGGCGGCCAGCGCCACGCCGTTGGTGAGCGTCAGGGTGCTGCTCAGGGACCGTCCGGACAGGTAGTAATCGAGCGATGCATAGTGGTAGCCCAGGTCGGGAACGTCCGTGTCCCGTGGCGCCCGAGGACTGAGGGTGGTGGGCAGGGTGAAGTTGCCGCTCAGTTCGGTCGGCGGATGGGTGGTCAACTGCTTCAGTTCGGTGCCCAGCGTGCTCTCCAGCGAACTGGTGCCGGCGTTGCGGTGCGGGCTGCCGGCGGCCAGGTAAAACTTGCCACCCAGCGCCGTCTGAAAGACCCCGCTGGCCGAACTCGCCTGCTGGTTATTGCTCCCCCCATAGCTCTGCACGTTGGTCACCTGCATCACCAGGCTGTTCTTCAGCGTGAGGCTGGTGCCCGCGGTGGTGGAACGGAGGCCTGCCGCCGCGTGCAACGTCGCCTGTTCGCCGTAAAACGCGTTGGCCACGCCGCCATCGTCGAAAACCACGCTGCCCGCAGGCCCGGTGTCCACCAGCAGGTTGTAGGCGCCCAACGTGCCCGCACCGGAACTCTGGAGCGGGAACTTGCAGTTCACAAACTGCCCGTTGAACACCGTGTTGGACTGGCTGCCGGAAAAGCTGAGGCCGTAGATCTGGTTGCAAAAGCGGACGTGTTCCACCTTGGTCGCCGCGGCCGTGTAGAGCACGCGCAGCGCGTAGTTGGCGTAAAGGTCGGTGCCGGGGGTGCCCGTGCTCCCGCTGATCGTCTCGCCCACCGAATTGTCGTCCTTGGCCGTGAACACTGCGGGCCGGTAGCGCGAAGTCTGGCAGACCAGCGGTCCCTGAATGTTCAACCGTGGGTCCACGCTGCCGGCCACATATTTGGCAAACTTGACCACGGCACCGCCCTCCAGCGTTGTGGTTCCATACAGATTGTAATTGCCTGCAACATAATAGGTTGTGTCACTTTGAAAGACGAAGTTGGTCCGGTCACCCGGCAGCGTAAACTGGTAGTCCACCACCAGACCGGGTTTCTGGTAGGCGGCGACCAGATCCTGTCGGCCCGTCCGGGGCAGCACCGCCGTCGGCCGGGTGGCCTTCGCCTTGACGGGCAGCCGGTTGAGGGCCTGCATGCGTGATCCCGCTTTCCGGGTAGGCACGGCGGCCCCGCCCTTGCCGGGGGGCAACGATTCCAGGGCGGCGGCGACTTCGGGGAGCTTGACCGCTTCCACCAGAAACCGGCGTCCATCACCCGTCCGCAACCAACGTTTGTGCACCTGGTTTGCCCGGGCCGTCTCCTCGCCCAGCAAAAAGGCCCGTCCCTCGGCCACCTGCATGGAGCCAAAATGCAGCGACTCATCCTCCTCGTCGTCACCCGCCCGGAGGGGCGGGCGGACCTTGATTTCGGGCTCCGGGGCCTGGGTAAATTCGGTCCAGACTTCCAATCGGGTGGTCGCCGGATTGAAGCCATAGGCGGTGGGTGCCTTCGGCGCCTCCCGCAGGATGACGTCCTGCTCGAATCCGTCCTTGGTGAAGGTGTAACGCACGTCAGCCCCGACCCCTTCAAAGGCGTCCGGGTAAACGATCTGATTAGGCGTAACCTGCCACCCGTCGCTGTCCTTTACCGAACCGATCAGCACGGACTCCCCGGTGGCGCTGTCATAGTAGGCCAGCCCAAGGACATGGCCGCTGACCAGCGCCCCGTCCGGCAGCCGCAATTGCACCGCCTCGGCCGTGTTGAGGTTGCCCGCCAGGCTGACCCGGTGCTGGCCTTTCCATGCGATCGCCCCTTCCGGGACGAGTTCAAACTCCACCTTCGTCTCCTCCCATTCGCCCTGGGAGTTGCGGAAGTTCAGACCCGTCTCCAACTGCACATACGAGTTCGTCTCCGAAATGGTGTTGCCCTGCTCATCCAGCCGGGTTTTGACCACCTCCACCCGTTGCTGATGGGCTTCACGGTCCTTGATCTGGGACTGAACGTCCTGGGCGAACACATCGGGCGCGGTCAACCAAAGTGACAGGCCAAGGACAGCCCCGGCGACAGGCAACGCGGGACCGCGGGAAAAGCGGCCATGGATCAGGGCGGAGGGGTTCATGGGAAGGTGCGCGAGCATCGGCTTCAGCGTTTGGTTGGCTGGCCCGCCACTCCCTGACCAACTCACTCGGGCGAACCCGACAGCCCGCACCGGGCGGACGCTGGATTTTTGGAGAGGGGAGGTGGTGGGACGGTTTTCCGGGTGACTGTGGACCCTTTGCTCCTCACCGGGACGGCTTGCCAAGCCCAAAATGGTTTCCCGCAAGGTTTGTTTCCAAAATGGCAAGAACGGAGGATCGAAGTTCACCGGCGCAGTCTGCGGTCAGCCGTGGGACAACCGCGGTCTATCCCCTGGTCTGGCGCCGAATCGTCATTCCGGTTGGACGGTGGCGGCCCATGGTTAGACCGCGGTCCCCGGAAGATCCCTGGAAAAGATTCGGCGGCAGGCTGCAAATTCCCAACATCAGAGTCCACTGTTGGGCTCGGCCTCCGCAAGTGTCCCCGGCAAGTTAAGCAGCTTGGACAGCTTTCCCCACTCTGCGTCAGAGGGAATGGCGTCGTCATGCTCCCAAGCTGATACCCGGTTGCTAGAGATTTGCAGCAAGCTGGCCAGATTGCGCAGTTTTAGCCCGCGTTCGAGGCGCCGCTTCCGGAGCACGTCTCCAAGGCTCCGCACCTCCTGCGGGAAGGCTTTCCTGTGTTGCCTTGGCCCGGAATCAGGGCTTCTTTGGGTGCGGATTAACCGCTGACAAATTCCCAACAGTGCCAACGAACAGAGCCCCCGTGGACGCCTAGAATGCAGCTCGCCCTTCAATCCTTTGACCGTTCAATCCCTTCTCCGCCCAACCTCCCGATGAAACTCCTCTGCCATCTGTTCGTGCGCCTCTGGTTCCGGTTCCGCGCCTTCGACGTCGAATCACTCAACACCCCGGGCCCCGTTCTCCTAATTCCCAACCACGTTTCCTGGCTTGATTGGCTATTCCTACTGGCCGTCTTGGATGAGGACTGGAAGTTCGTCACCAGCGCGACGACGGCCGAGGCGTCGTGGATACACCGGAAGCTGATGGTCAACAAACGCACCTTCCCGGTGGACACCGCGTCGCCCTACGCCGCCAAGCGCATGGCTGAGTTTCTCGCTACCGGCGGCCGGTTGGTGCTCTTCGCCGAGGGCCGCATCACCCTCACCGGCTCGCTGATGAAGCTCTTCGACGGCACCGGCTTCCTCATCCACCGGACTGGCGCCAAGGTCATCACCTGCTACCTGCGCAATGCCCGCCGCGTGCCCTTCGTCCGCCACACCGGCTGGACCCACTGGCGCCCGCGGGTCACCGCCCACTTCAGCGCCGCCCTGACCGCCCCCGCGCTGCCCGACGGCACCTCGAATAGCATCGCCCGCCAACGCCGCACGACCTGGCTACGCGACCAGATGGTCCGGCAGCAGTTCGAAGCCGAAATGGAATTCGGCCCGCAGAACGTCCTGAACGCCGTGGTCGAAACCGCCGCCACGCTGCCCAAGAAGATCATCTTTGAAGATGTCTCCTTCACCGAACTCACCTATCGGCGACTGCTGGTCGGCGTGGACGTGCTGGCCGATGAATGGCGGAAGCGCTTCGCGAATACGGAACGTGGAGTGCGGAATGCGGAATTGCCCAAGCAGGTCGGCGTGCTGTTACCCAACGTGAACGGAACACCGGTAACCCTGCTGAGCCTCTGGGCCACGGGCTGCGTCCCGGCGATCCTCAACTTTTCCACCGGCAGCACCACGATGCTGCAATGCGCCCAACTGGCCGGCCTCAAGCACGTCATCACGTCGCGCGTGTTCGCCCAGAAGGCAAAGCTGGAACTCACGCCCTTCCTCGACGCCGGCATCGAACTGATCTTCCTCGAAGACGTCCGGGCGGGCATCTCCGGCCTGACCAAGCTCGGAAAGTTGGTGAAGCACACCCTGGCGTGCGGAGCCGGCCTCAAGGTTCGCAATTGCGGTTCTGACTCTGCTTCCCTTCCGACTTCGCCCACCGCCGTCATTCTGTTCACCTCCGGCTCCGAAGGCGTGCCTAAAGGCGTCGAACTCACCCACGCCAACCTGCTCGCCAACATGCGCCAGCTCATGGGCGTGCTCGACGTCACGGACCACGAGCGGTTCTTCAGCGCCATGCCGCTGTTCCACAGCTTCGGGCTCATGGCCGGGCTCGTCGTGCCGCTGACCAACGGCTTCTACACCTTCCTCTACCCGTCGCCGCTGCATTATCGCGTCGTGCCCGCCGCCGTATACGACAAGGCCTGCACCGTCATGCTCGGCACGAACACCTTTCTCAACGGCTACGCGCGCCGGGCCAATCCCTACGACTTCAACTCGGTGAAGTTCCTCGTCGCTGGCGCCGAGAAGATCCAGGACGCCACGGTGCAGACTTGGGCCAAGAAATTCGGCGTGCGCATCCTCGAAGGTTACGGCGCGACCGAGTGCAGCCCGGCCATCACCATCAACTCGCGGCTGGAACCAAAGTCCGGCTCCGTCGGGCGTTTCCTGCCCGGCATGGAATGGAAGCTGGAGCCCATCGAAGGGGTCGCGGAGGGCGGCAAACTCTTCGTGCGGGGCCCGAACGTGATGAGCGGCTACCTGAATCCCGACGCCAACGCCAAGTTCCAGGCGCTCGGCGGCTGGTATGACACCGGCGACATGGTCAAGGTGGACGACGAGGGTTTCGTCCACATTCTCGGCCGCCTGAAACGCTTCGCGAAGATCAGCGGCGAAATGGTCAGCCTCACCGCCGTCGAGGACGCGCTGGCGGGCGCGTTCCCGCAACTTGGCCTCAAGTGCGAGATCGCCGTCCTCGCCGTGCCCGACGAGGACAAGGGCGAAAAACTCATCGCCGTCACCGACCAACCGAAGCTCACGCTTGAAGACATCCGCGGCGTGATCCGCGGCAAGGGCATGACGAACCTCTGCGTGCCCCGCGAAGTTATGGTCGTGCGGGAGATTCCGAAGCTCGGGACGGGCAAGGTGAATCATCGGGAGCTGCAAAGCCGGTTGCAGGAAAGGGCGGGGTAAATCCCAGCCGGAAAACCGCCCCTGCTCCCGCTCCCTGCGGGAGCGGGCGAGGTCACGGGGAACCGAGCTGAAAATCAGAGCGCCGCGCCGCAGTCGCACCCGAACGAACCGTGCTCCCGCCCGAGCCGTCAATTGCAGCATCGGGAAAATCAATTCACGCTGCCGACTCCCCTCAGCCCATACTTCCGAACGTGAAAGCGACCGATATTCGGAAGATTCGTGAAGCCGGCTTCATCAATGAGGCGCAGGAACACGCCATCGTCGAGCACTTCAAGCTCGACCGTGAGGGCAACCGGTTCCTGACCACCGTCGGCATCCTCGGCGCCCTCCTCGTCGGCGCCGGCATCATCCTGCTGATCGCGTCCAACTGGAACGACATCCCGCGCCTGCTGAAACTCGGCGTCGGGCTCGCCCTTCTCCTCGGCACCCATACCGGCGGTTGGGCGCTCGGCCGCTCTGGGCGCCATCCGGTGATGGCCGAAGTGCTGCACCTGCTCGGCTCCGGCGTGTTCCTCGCCAACATCGCGCTCGTGGGCCAGATCTACAACCTGTCGTCCCGCCCACCGAACTCGATCCTGCTCTGGCTTGCCGGCGTGGTGCCGCTGGCCTGGATTCTCCGGTCCAAGGCTCAGCACATCCTCGCGCTCACCATCTTCGGCGTGTGGCTCGGGCTGGAGCTGAACCAGCGGGACAGTTGGCTCTACTTCGCTGGTGAAGGACGCCAGTTCATGCTCTACGCGCTGTTGGGCATCCTCTTCGCCGCGCTCGGCCTGTTGCTCGGGCAGTCCAAGTTCCCCGAGTT
Source organism: uncultured Verrucomicrobiota bacterium (assembly GCA_903821635.1). Lineage (GTDB taxonomy): Bacteria > Verrucomicrobiota > Verrucomicrobiia > Limisphaerales > UBA9464 > CAIWAH01. The sequence continues at coordinate 13,059 of CAIJLV010000145.1, forward strand.
CGGTCCGCCCACGGAGAAGTTTGGTCTGCTGGCCACGCACCTCGCGTCCTACCCGCTCACGCTGGGCTTCTTCTACGGCTCTGGCCAGGTGGCGCCCGCGGCCTGGGCCATCACCGGCGTGCTCTCTGGCCTCACGCTCGCGCTGTGGCTACTGGCCGTTCCGCGGCTCGGCGTGATTCCCGACCGGCAATGGCGCTGGGTCTGGGCCGCCGCCCAGGTCGGACTTATCGGTCTCGTCTGGCTCGGCCTGACGGTCGAGGGCCGTTACGGCGGTTGGGAGACCCACCGGCTCGTCGGCCCGCACTGGATCGCCGTGCCAGCCCTGTTCTTCTTCTGCCTGCTCCAGGCCCAGGTCGGGCTAATCCGGCGCAGCAAGTGGCTGGTGAACCTCGCCATGGTCTTCATCGGCCTACACATCATCACCGCCTACTTCCAGCTCTTCGGCTCCATGCAGACCACCGGCATGATGTTCGTCGTCACCGGCCTCTTCCTGATCGGCCTCGCCGTCTATCTGGAGCGCAAACGCCGTTCGCTGCTGAAGCGCATGGCCGAACCCGTCACCGCCCTGTCCGTCTGATTCCGCCCATGAAAACCAAACTCCTCAGCCTCGTCGTCGGCCTGCAAGTGCTCTGGGTCATCGGGACCGTCGCCGTGCAGGAAGCCAAGCTCAGCCAAGGCACCGTCGTGCGGCTCGAAACCCGCCCCGTGGATCCGCGCGACCTGTTGCGCGGCGACTACGTGATCCTCAACTACGACGTCAGCACGCTCGACGCGAAGCTCTTCCCCATCGCCCTCACCAATCCCCCAACCGCGGGCACGCCGGTCTACGTGAGACTGGAGCCGCGGGGCGAATTTCATCAGGCGGTGGAAGCTTCCCTCGAACCGCTGGCTTTCGAGGCTAACCGGCCGGTGTTGCGCGGCACGGTGGAGAGCACCCGCTCTTGGGCCCCCAACGACTCCGCCCACGTGCGCGTGAACTACGGGATCGAACGCTTCTACGTCCGCGAAGGCACCGGCAATCCCCGCGGCAAGCTAACCGTGGACGTGGCCATTCCAACCTCCGGCAAAGGCATCATCCGCGAGGTGTATCTCGACGGGGTGAAGTATGCGGAAGCGATGAAACAACAAGGCCCCTAAATCCGCGGGCCATGAACGCAAAACCATCCTCTGCCAAAACTTAGTGGGTGGCCGCCGACAGCTTATGGACCCAGAACCAAGATCCTCGCCCTCCAACGCCAATACTTGGTGGGCAATTGTTCTTACCGTCTTTCCCGCAGCGCTATCCCTCGCAGGAACCGAACGCGCCGTCAGCTTCGCCTTAATGGTTTCCCCCTTTGCGATCATTACGGCCGGAATTCTGCTCGGCATCCGCACCGGCGACAGCATTGCCGGAAAGGCCCTCCAAGCGATCGGTTGGACCATCGCCTGCGCCTTTCTCTCGCTTGGGCTTCAACTGGCTGGCTGTTCGCTCTGGCATCGCCTCGCCCGCCGCGATACGCGCCTGCTCCTGATCTACCTCGGTGGCCTGTTCGGCGCGGCCCTCGGGGCCAAGCTGCTTTACCTGCTCGCGGAAGGCTGGCTCGACTACGGCCAACCGGACCAATGGCTCCGCTGGGCCACCGGCAAGACGGTGCTGGGGGCGCTGGCTGGCGGTTACGGCGGCGTGGAACTCGCCAAACGCTGGGTCGGCTACCCGCAGGCAACCGGCGACCTGTTCGCCAGCGTGGCGCCAGTCGGAATCATTCTCGGGCGCATCGGTTGCCTCCTGCAGGGCTGCTGCCTCGGCGCCGTCTGCGAGCGGCCCGCGTGGTGGACCTTGGCCGACCGTCACGGTCATCCGCGCTGGCCGGCCGTGCCGGTGGAAATCGTCTTCAATGCCCTCGCGCTGGTCGGGTTCGCTGGGCTACGCCGAAATCGGTCGCTGCCCGGACAACACTTCCACCTCTACCTGCTCGGCTACGGAGCGTTCCGGTTCGTCCACGAGTTCGGGCGCGACACCCCGCGGATCGCGTTCGGTCTTTCGGGATATCAATTCGCCTCACTGACGCTGATCGCCTTTGCCGCCTGGCGGTTCCGTCAGCGGACAAAACAGGCCGACCCGGCCGCGATGCCAACCACCCCATGAAAAGCGGATTGCAGCTCGCGTGGATCGCAGTGGCCTTGTTCGGAGTGGCCATCGTTGCCTGGGCGTTTTGGTTTCACCGCCGGGGCGGCAGCTACTTGGCAATTCCGGAGTTCGCCGGTCTGGTGGGCACCTATATCGCCATTCATGGCGTCGCCAAGGCGTGGCGCCTCTCCCAATAAGCTCAACCGGCTGAACCAGCATGCCAACTCATCGGAGCCAACGGCATTACCTACCCGTGCCCACGCCGGCCGGGCGAAGCGCGGCAGCTCCGCCGGCCAAGGCGCCCCGCATAAGCCGACATGTCCAGGCCATGGCCGCTGCTTACTCGAGCTGCCATTCCCGCTGGAGGCGACTTCTGGTCTGGCTTCTGGGGGGGCTCGCCGTCAGCTCACTCGCCCTCGTTGGCGTCGGCGCACTTTTCTTCTCCGGCCCTTATCGCACGCCGACAACCCTGCCCCGACAACCGGTCATCGACCTGCACGTCCACACCGCCGGCATCGGAGCGGGCGACAGCGGGTGCTTCATCTCGCGGGAACTGGAGCGGAGCTGGAAGTTCAACCTCTACCTGAAGGCCTTCGGCACGACGCGAGAGGAGCTCGCCGCCAAGGGCGACGCGTCGCTCATCGGGCGGATCGCGGCGGAAGTGGCCGGCAGCACTCATGTCACCCACGCCGTCGTGCTCGCGATGGATGGCGCCGTGAACGCGGCCGGTGAACTCGACCGAACCGCCACCGAGATCCATGTGCCCAACGAATTCGTCGCGCGTGAAGTCGCCCGGCACACCCACCTACTCTTCGGCGCGTCGGTGAATCCCTATCGCAAGGACGCCCTCGCCCGCCTCGACTGGTGCGCGACGAATGGCGCGGTGCTCGTGAAGTGGATTCCCAGCCTCATGCACATTGATCCGGCGGACGAACGGCTCGTTCCCTTCTACGAGCGGCTCAAACACCATCAGCTTCCGCTGCTCACCCACGCCGGTCAGGAACGCTCCTTCACCCACGCCGACGACCGCTTGGCCGATCCTGAACGCCTGCGTTTGCCCCTGCGCCTCGGGGTCACGATCATTGCCGCGCACATCGCTTCGACCGGCGAAAACGAAGGTGAACGCGACACCGACCGGCTCGCCAAGCTGATGGCGGAATTTCCCAATCTCTACTCCGAAATCTCTTCGCTCACGCAGGCGAACAAGCTGGGTTACCTAAAGGAAGCCCTGACCCGGCCCGAGTTCGAAGGGCGACTGTGCTACGGTTCCGATTTTCCGCTCAGCAACACGGCGCTGGTTTCGCCCTGGCTGTTCCGACTCAACCTCACTGGCGAACAACTGTCCCGACTGTCCGCGCTGGCGAACCCCTGGGATCGCGACGTCGCGCTGAAACAAGCGTTGGGGGTGCCTGACACTGTCTTTGCCCGCACCGAAACCCTGCTCGCGCCGCGGCTGGCCAACCGCCAAAGTCGCCGTGAATGAAGGCTCCCACCGCCCCGTCTGCCGACGCCGTGACCGCTCCATCCATGGCTGCTTCCGACCGGGGTTATCGACCCGTGGTCTTCCTCGGGCTGGCTTTGGCGCTCCTCGGCGCAGCCGCCCCCGTGGCCGCCCTGCTCAAGGGCGGCGGACTCCGCGGCTCGTTGAATGACGCGGCGCTAATGCTGGGCTTTTGGGGGATTTCGCCCTTCGTGCTGGTGCCCGTGGCCGCTTGGTTGGCGCAACGGCCCTTCACCCGAGGCGCTGTCTTGGTGCTTTCGAGCGTAGCGTGCCTGTTCGGACTGCTGGGGCACTTTGCGGGCATGGTGCCGCCAGTGCCCAACGCCTCCGACTCGTTGGCGTTCATCTTCATTCCCGTCTGGCAATGGCCCATGATTCTATTGGCCACCCTCGTCGCCCTCGTCGTCCCGTCGGCGCGCCAAGAGGCCGACTCCGGCTCCACCACGCCGTGACCACCGCGCCGAACCGCGCCCCTTTACAGTTGGTCTGACCGTTCACGGCCGCCCAGACGGCCCGGCGACAATCCGCTCGCCGGCTCCTTGCGCGCTCACTTGGGCTCCGACCTCCATTACGGCAAAGTTACCTATCCGACCACGTCGTCCGCGGCCCGGGCGGCGCGGCTTCCGGGCGGGCTAGGCGACGTTGGTTGGGACTCACGCCACCGTCAGCGGACCATCAAACACCGTCAGGCTGATGACTTCGCCGCGGGCGACGTGCGGCCCGTGGCGCACGCCCTTGGGCACAAAGAAACAGGTGCCCGGTCCGTAGACCAAGCCGTCCTCGCACCAGTCCCCTTGTAACACGTAAACCGTCTCGTTGGCGGCCGGATGCGTGTGCGCGGGCACCGTGACGCCCGCGTGAAATTTCCGAAGCACCGTCACTCCGCCCGTCTCGGCGTGCCGGTGCAGGACCCCCAACTCCACCCCAGGATAGGGCCCCGGCTGCCAAGTGACATTTTCGGCCAAAACGACGTGCGGAAACATGGCGCGAGGGTCGGCTGCCCCCGCCGCTTGGCAAGCCAGCGGGAGCGCCGTTTATCGCCCCGGCCCCAAACCGCGCCCCCCAAGCCTCCGCTTTGAACTTTGAGCTTCGCCGACGCTTCCGGTAAACCCTCCGCCCATGACTCCCCCGGAGACGAAGTCGTCGGACTACATTCACAGCGAATCGTTCCTGCACAGCCTCATGCGCCGCCAGTTGCGGCTGTCCATCGCCTGCGCGGCGGCGTTCCTCGTCGCACTGCTCGGCATGCCGTTACTGAACTACTTCTTCCCCGAGGCGATGGCCGTGCGCGTGGGCGGCTTCACGCTCACCTGGCTGCTCCTCGGCGTGCTGTTCTTCCCCTTCGTCTGGCTCATCTCCTTCCTCTTCATCCGCCGCTCCATCGCGCTAGAAGACGCGGAGGTGAAGGAAGCGAATGCATCTGGAAGGCAGGAAAGCAGGAAGGAATCGCCTTAATTGCTTTTCGCCTCTTTTGCTTTCCTTCCTGTTTTCCTGCCTTCTGATTTCTCCCCCCATGCTTCCCCATGAACAGCTTACCGACCGAATCATCGCCGCGGCGATTGCGGTTCATGGTGAGCTGGGGCCTAGGTTTCTGGAGCCGCTTTACGAACAGGCGATGGGCGTTGAGCTGGGGTTCGCCGGACTCCGTTACGAGCGGCAAAAGGCTGTTCCGCTCACCTACCGGCAGCGTCCCATTGGCGAACACCGCCTGGACCTGCTGGTTGAAGGACTGGTAGTGGTCGAACTGAAGGCCGTCACCGACTTGGACCCGATCTTCTTCGCCACCGTCCGCTCCTACCTCAAGGCCCTGAACCTCGACGCCGGCCTGCTGATCAACTTCAACTCCATGCCCCTGACCGTGAAACGCGTGGGCCGCGAGTGTTTCGGTCCCAATTCCAGCAATTCCAGCAACTCCGGCACAATGGAATCTTAGCCTTCGCCTTTTCCTGTTTTCCTGCCTTCCAAATTGAATCCCATGCTCGCCGCCTTCGACCCTTGGATCCTCGCCTTCTCGCTCGTCACCGTCGCGGTCACGATCTGGATGGGCTTCCGCTCCGCCAAGACCTCCAAATCCGCGTCCGACTTTTTCGTCGCCGGACGCAGCGTCTCGGTGGGCTGGAACGCCTCGGCCATCTCCGGCGAATACCTCTCCGCTGCCTCGTTCATGGGCGTGGCCGGCATGGTCATGTCCAGCGGCTACGACGCGCTGTGGTATCCCGTCTGTTACGCCTGCGGTTATCTCTTTCTCCTGCTCTTCATCGCGGGCCCATTGCGCCGCTTCGGCGCCTACACGATTCCCGACTTTGCCGAGGGCCGCTACGACTCACCGGTGTTCCGCAAGATCGCGGTGATCTTCGTCCTGTTCATCGGCTTCTTTTACACCATGCCGCAGATGAAGGGCGCGGGCACGACCCTGGCCTACATCTTCCCCGGCCTGCCGTATTGGGTGGGCGTGGTGCTGGTCGGCGCGGTCATCACGCTCAACGTCGCGCTGGGCGGCATGAAAGGCATCACGCTGATCCAAGCCTTCCAGTATTGGGCGAAGATGTTCGCCATCTCCGTGCCCATCTTCGTGCTGATGAGCGTGTATGGTGGGTATGGGAAGCAGGTGGAGGTGAACGGTAAGCCATCAGTCACCGAGGACCGCTCAACCGCATCCATCACCACCAACGCGGCAGGACAGCTTGTTGTTTCTGGATCGCCCTACGCCTCGATGCTCGATTTCCGGATATTGGACCACACTCGGAAGGCCAATTTATCCGTGGCTCGGGAAGCGCAGGTAGCCATTCAGTGGCACCAATCAGGCATAGACCTGGGTTTCACCAACAACGGCTTGGTCACCGCCGAGAATTTGCTCCAATACTTTGGAAGCTCGGCAGGAGCAGAGGTTCGGATGTCAGTCGAACTGGATGGAGTGCGACTAAAACCATTCAGCATTCCATCGATAGCTATAGATCGCGCTCGGGCATGGGCTGCGAAGCGTGTGCTTACCGACAACGGAATCTCTGTCCTCGCTGACAACACCGGAATCGTCTGGGCCGCACCTGTTGGCAGGCTGGAGGACTTGCGGACGTTGATCCGGAAAGAGGGCCGCGTTGTCAGGGATGCCTTGCCGCCTGAAGGGCGTGAGGCGTTGTCCCCCAAAGCCCCAGCCGACACCACATGGCTCAATCCCTTCGGTCCGCTGACCACCAAGGCTGCCAAGGCGGCGAAGCTCGATGCCCAGCAGGCCAAACCCTACGCCCTGCTCTACACCTACTCGCTCATCATCGCGCTGGTCTGCGGCACGGCCGGGCTGCCGCACATCCTCGTGCGCTTCTACACCAACCCCGACGGCGTGGCCGCCAAGCGCACCACCATGTGGGTGATGATCCTGATCGGCATCTTCTACGTGTTCCCGCCCGTCTTCGGCGTCATGGGCCGCAACCTCATGCCCTCGCTCTACGAAGGCACCGGCGCGAAGGGCACGGACAAGGTGGTGCTGGAGCTGCCCAAGGTGTTGGACTCAAAAGACGGAGGAATTTTGAAAACAGGAAAGCAGGAAGACGGGAAGACGGGAGCCGGCGGTTCCGTCCTGTCTTCCTCCACACCTGTTTTCCCGTCTTCCACCACGCCTGCTACCGGTGCCTCGGGAGGAATCCCTTGGGGCAGCATCCTGAGCGGCATCACCTGCGCCGGGGCGTTTGCGGCGTTCATGAGCACCTTCAGCGGCTTGCTGGTCTCCATGACCGGCGCGCTGGCCCACGACGTTTACGGGCGGATGCTGCGGCCCAACTCCACGCCCGCCGAGCGGATGCGCATGTTCAAGTTCTGCGCCGTCGGCGTGGGCACCATCGCGGTCGTGCTCGGCAGCTTCGTCGAACCGCTCCAGATCAATTTCATGGTCGGTCAGGCGTTCGCCATCGCCGCCGCGAGTTACTTCCCGCTGCTCTTCATGAGCGTGTGGTGGCGCGGCATGACCATGCGCGGCGCCGCGGCCGGCATGTTGACCGGCGGCGTGTGCGCGCTCGCCGCCGTGACGCTCACGAACTTCAGCGACCTGAAGTGGATCGCCCTCGGCGACTTCTGGGCCGCCCATCCCCTGCTCCGCATCCTGTGCGAACAGCCCGCCATCTGGACCGTGCCGCTGGCCATCGGCCTAATGGTGATCGGCTCCAAGCTGACCCGCGCCAGCGTGCCCGCCGATGTGCGAATGAAGATGCTGGTGCTGCACGCCCCGGAAAAACTTGGGCTCAAGCAGGAATACATCAAAGAGCACGAAGCCCAGGGGCATTGAAGACTCAGCCGGCCGGCCCAGTGGAACCTCGGAGCAAGTTCCGGGGCCGGCACGGCGGGGACTGTAAACTCACGCGCCCCACACCCACCGACACACGACCACCGCGGCGATGATGCCCGCTAGGTCGGCCATCAGTCCCGCCCAGATGGCGTGCCGGGTCCGGCGCACCGCGGCCGCGCCGAAGTAAACGGCGATCACGTAAAAGGTCGTCTCCGTGCTGCCAAACAGCGTGGCGGCCATCCGCGTGACGAGGTGGTCGGGCCCCAGCGTCTTGACGAGATCCGACAGCGCCGCAAGCGAACCGCTCCCGCTCAGGGGCCGAAGCAACGCCATGGGCGCGAGTTCCGGAGGGAAATGGACGCGGTTGAGCAGCGGCGTGAGCACTTGGGTAAACAACTCGATCACGCCCGCGCCCCGCAGGCAGCCGATGGCCACCAGCATCGCGACAAAGTAAGGAATGATCTGCACCGCGACTTGGAAGCCATCTTTCGCCCCCTCGATGAATTCCTCGTAAACCGGCAACCGCCGCAGCCAGCCGTAGAACGGGAAGAAGGCGACCATGAACGGCACGGCGAGCACCGAGACGGCGTTCAGACCCCGAATCCACACCGCTTGCCCGATTTCTTCAGCCGGCAACGTCCGCCCAGCGACTTCGGGGAAGACCAACACCAGCAAAAACCAGGCAAACACCGCCAGAAAAGCCGCCAAACACAACCCTTGTCCAAACCCCAACGGCGCCAGCGGCGCCTCCTGAACGAGGTCCGGCGCCGGGCCGACCGCGGCCGCCGCCGGCCCCGCCGACGCCCGGGCGGAAGCCACGGGGACGGGCGAAAACCGTTCCAACACCTTGACCGCCACCAAGGCCGCGACGGAGGAGCAGACTGTGGCGAGCAAGGTGGTGCCGACGATGGCGGTGGGATTCTTGGAACCGCCGGCGGCGAGGATGGCAATCGCGTTCACCGAAATTAGCTGCACTGAACCGGTGTTAATCGCGAGAAACGTGCACATTGCGTTGGTCGCGGTGCCCGGCTGCGGGTTAAGCGTCTCCAAGTCGCGCATGGCCCGCAACCCAAGCGGCGTGGCAGCGTTGTTCAAGCCGAGCACGTTGGCGGCAATGTTCATCACCATCGAACCCATCGCCGGATGCCCGGCCGGCACGTCGGGAAACAACCAACGCAGCCCGGGACGCAGTGCCCGGGCGAGCACGCTGACGAGGCCCGCCCGCTCGGCGAGGCGCATGATCCCCAACCACAGGGTCAGCACGCCGACCAAACCGAGCGCCAGCGTCACGGCAGTTTTAGCGGCCTCGATGGCGCCCGTCGCTGTCTCCTTGAGTTGCCCGGTAAAGCCGCCCACGAGGACGGCCACCACGAGCATCGCTAGCCAGAGATGATTGAGCATCGTGCCGCCAGCCTGCGAAGCCGGATGCACCCACGTCAAAGCTCAAAGTTTCGTGCCGTTCAGGGTGGACTCTGGCTTGGCGCGGGCCGGCGCAACGGGCAGCCTAACCCCGTGCCTGCTGCGGAAAATCAGTCGCCGGTTTTCGCCACGACCCGCTGGAGCCTAGTGCTCGCAGCCGGCGACCACGCATCCCCGCAGGGGCACGATGCGCTGGAGCAACTGTGCCGGACCTACTGGTTCCCGCTGTATGCCTACGTCCGGCGCCGCGGTCACGATGCCCACGCGGCCCAAGACCTGACCCAAGGATTTTTCGCCCAGTTATTGGCGCGCAATGACCTCGCCCGGATCACCCGCGACGGCGGCAAGTTTCGCTCCTTTCTGCTGACCGCGTTAAACCATTTCCTCGCCAACGAACACGAACGCGCCCAGGCCCTTAAACGAGGCGGCGGCCGGATGCTGCTCTCGTTGGATGACGATTCGGCCGAAGACCGTTACCTGCGGGAGCCGGCGCACACGGAGTCACCCGACCGACTGTTTGAACGTCAATGGGCGCTGGCGCTGCTGGAAAACGCCTTGGCGCGGCTACGCACCGAACAAACCGCCGCCGGAAAAGCGACCGCGTTTGAGGCCCTGCAACCCTTTCTCAGCCGGGAACCCGAGCCGGGCGAATACCTCAGCCTCGCCGCCCACCTCGAACTCGCCCCGGGCACGCTCGCCGTGCAGGTGCATCGCCTGCGCGAACGCTATCGCCAAGAAGTCCGCACCGCCGTCGCCCACACCGTGCACAGTCCGCTGGAGATCGAAGCGGAGATGCGGCACCTGCTCGCCGCACTCCACCGACCATGAACCCCAACGCCTACCTTGGGCCGCCGCCCGCCGGGCCGCTGGGGGATGCCGGGTCTTTTTGTTTCCCGCCCCGTAATCACCCCGACTCTTTCCGGCGGTAAGCGCTAACACATGGCCGTTTCTCTCTGTTCCCAATGCCAGTCCCCACGCGCCGAAGGCGGGCTGTTGGGGCAATGCCCGCGGTGTCTCGGGGCGCTGGCGTTCGGTCCGAGTGAGCCGCTGGCCGAGGAAATTCTGCACCAGGCCGGCGACTACGACGTGCTCCACGAACTGGGCCGGGGCGGCATGGGCGTGGTTTACGAAGCCCGCCAGCGCAGCCTCAACCGTCGGGTCGCCGTGAAAATGCTGCTCGCGGGCGCCTGGGCCCGCCCCGAATTCGCACCTCGCTTTCGCGCGGAGGCGGAGTCCGTGGCCCGCCTGCGCCATCCCGGGATCGTCACGATCCACGAAATTGGGGAACTGGAGGGGCAGCCATTTTTCGCGATGGAACTCATGGCGGGGCCGTCGCTCAGCGAACTGGTGCGCACCCAACCGCTGCCGCCCAAACGCGCCGCCCGCTATGTCCGGCTCGTAGCGGAAGCCATCGCCCACGCCCACGCCGCCGGCGTGCTGCACCGCGACCTCAAACCCTCGAACGTCCTACTCGACGAATCAGATCAACCGCGGGTGACCGATTTCGGGTTGGCCAAACAATTGGATTCCAACGCGGAACTAACCCGCACCGGGGAGCTCGTCGGCTCGCCCAACTATCTGCCGCCCGAACAGGTTTCCGGCGGCCAAGTCACCGCGGCGGGCGACATCTATTCTCTCGGGGCAATCCTCTACCAGTTATTGACCGCCCGGCCCCCGTTCGTGGCCGATACCGTCGCCGCGACGCTTCATCAAGTCCTCCATAGTGAACCCGTGGCCCCGCGGTTGCTGAATGCAGCCGTGCCGCGCGACTTGGAAACCATCGGGCTCAAGTGCCTGCACAAGGAACCCAGCCGACGCTACGCCAGCGCAGCGGAATTGGCGGCTGACCTGGCGCGCTTCGAAGCCGGCGAACCCGTGTGGGCACGGCCGGTATCCCAAGGGGAACGGGCCGTGTTGTGGTGTCGCCGCAAGCCCGCGCTGGCCGCCGTCTCCACGGCGCTCGGGCTGGCCGTGGTCGTGGGCTTGAGCAGCGTGCTCGGGCAATGGCGGCGCGCCGAAGCCAGCCAGGAGGAGATGGCGCGCAACCTCTACGCCGCCGATGTGGCGGCGGCCTCCACGGCGCGGCTGGAAGGCAATCTCGGCCGCGCCCGGGAGCTGCTTTTGCGTCACGCCCCGACCACGGTTGGAATCCAGTCGGCCGAGGGCGTCCGCGCCGCCGCGGCGGCACGGACCGAATTCACTTGGCGACTGCTGTGGGCTCGCTGTCAGAGCGATGAACTCGCCACCTTGGGCACCCATCCGTGGATCGTCACCTGCGTCGCCGTGTCCCCCGACGGTCAATGGGTCGCTTCCGGCAGTCAGGACCAGCCGACGAACGTCACGAACTCGCTGAAATTGTGGCATCTGGGAGGCGCTGCCCCCGCCGGGGTGGCCACCCACACGCTGGCCGCCTCGAACACGATTTGGTCAGTCGCGTTTACCGACGACAGCCGCACGCTCATCTCCGCCGGGAGCAAGGGCGTTCACTTCTGGGACGTGGCCACGGGCGCCGCCCGCACCGACTTCCCGGCCCTCGCGGGCCAGGAAGTGACGCGGGCAGGCGAGGTGTTGGTCGGTTCGCCGAATCACGCATTCCTCAACCCGAGCACGCTGCAACCCTTGTGGCGCATGAACTTGGCGACCCACGAAGTCCGCCCCCTGCCCCTGCGTGGACGCCACCCCGCCTTGTCGCCGGATGGTCAGCGCCTCGCCCTGCTGGACGCCGCGCAAAACATTCAACTCTTCGACCTCGCGACCGAACAACTACTCTTCACCGTCGCCTCCAATCAGCCGATTTTTCGGCTGCGCTTTTCGCCCGATGGACGCCGGTTGGTCGGGTCCGGCCAAACAACTTCAGCCCGCGTTTGGAATCTAAGCCAGCCCGGGGAGGCGCCCATCACTTTTACCAGTCGGCACAACGTCTGGGACGCCGTCTTCACGCCCGACGGGGCCACGCTCATCACCGCGACGTCGCACCAGCAAATCGAACTCTGGGAGGCCGCAACCGGCCACCACCGCGGCCGCCTCGCCGGCCATAATAATGAAGTCTGGAGCGTGGCCCCAACCCCCGACGGTCGCCGCTTCGTCTCCGGCGGCAAAGATCGAACCGTGCGCTTGTGGTCCCCGGCGCCCCCACCCGCCGTCTCGGCGGTGCCGCAATGGCGTCATGTCCAACCGATGTTTTCCCCCGACAGCACCCGGCTGCTCACCTACATGCAGACGAATTGGCACGGGGCGACCACCGTGTGGGAACAGCGCCCCGCCAAGCGGGGAACGCGGACCGAAATTCAGGCCGTGGGCACCTTGGGTGGCTTTCCCCGTGGCTTCGCTCCGGATGGCACCAACCTGCTGTTTTTGCGGGTCGATCATCCCACGCTCGAATGGTGGCAGCTTCAACCGGCGCGAGTGGTCCGCACCATCCGGTTGGATAACGCCCCGACCAACGTGTTTGCCGCCGAATTCGCGCTGGCCGGGGACGCACGCTCCTTCGCCTGTCCTGATGAAACCGGCACGTTTTGGCAGTGGTCCACGGAAGACGGGCGGTTGCTGCGGCGCTGGACTGACGGGGAAGTCACGGCCCGTATCCGCGCTGAATTCACCGGCGGCAATCGTCCCCACCGCCTGTTCCGCAGTTTTATCGCCAGTCATTCGGGCCGCTGGCTGGCGTTGGGTCCTAACGGAACTTGCACCGGCGTGCTGGTCGATTTGGAACAGGGGACCGCCGTGCGCCTGCGCGGACACCACGACGACCTCGCCTCACTTGCCTTCACCCGGGACGAACGGTTGCTCGCGACCGGGAGCGGGGATGGCACGATCCGACTCTGGCAGGTGGCCGACGGGCAACCGGCCGGCGAACTGCCCGGCCATCTTGAATCCGTCGAGGCCGTCGCCTTTTCCCCGGACGGACAAACGCTCGCCTCCATGAATTATGGGGTTGAAGTCACCTTTTGGCATCTGCCCACCCGGCGCGAACTGGCGCGGTTCCCTTACTCGATCGCCGGCGCCCAACTGGCTTTTTCGCCCGATGGTCGCCACCTCGCCCTGAATGTCACCATCCCGGGGGCACGCGGGGAACCGGAACGCGAAGCAGTGGAGCTCTGGGACGCCCCGACCAGCCAAGCGGAGAGCCGCTGAGCCAAGCACCCGCTGCCCGGCGTGGCTCGCTTCGCAAAAGTTTCCCGTAATCCGCCACCCCGCTTCCGGCGGTAGTGCGATATGTGGCCCAAAAACAACTCGGGGACTCGGATTGCTCCGTGATGACGCTACCGCCCTATTTTGCCTGTGTCCGAAACCGCCTTGCCACTTGGGCGATCCTTTCGGCCACCGGTTGGCCGCTGCCACTGGCCGCCGATGCGCCGGTGGAAGGTCGCTTCCGCGAAGTTTCCGGCACAGTCCGCTTCGATAACGCGAATCCCGAAATACTGAATCGCCTCCAAACGCCCGCCAACGAAGGCACGAGCAGCCTCACGGTGCGGGCCACCAGCCTCGCGCCCCACGGCGGATTGACTGCTCAGGTCAGTCCACCAACGCCGGACGGTCTCGCCAATCTTTACCAGCTTTCCGTCCAGGCGGGCACGAACGCGGCCACGGCGATCGCGTATTCGGTCCAGGGCGTCATCGGGCTGAAGGACGGCCGCGAGCTGTTCTACACCCGCACGGTCGAAACCCAGCCCCTGCTCGGTGAGTCGGCGCCCGTGGCGGTGGACCTGCCCGAATGCGTGGGCCTAATCCGGCTCCAGTTTGTGGACGCCGACGGCAACCCGCTCACCGTGGAAGGTGGCAGCGGCACAGTCTCGGCCGGCGGCGAACTGCGCGGCCAGATCTTCAGCCTGGCGGCGGGACTCACGGAGAGTTTCCACGTCGTGCCCGCGGACGTGGAATTCAACCTCGCGCTCCAGCTCCAGCGCGGCACGGACCCGTATCTGGACCAGATCACCCATCCCTTCAGCCTCGTGACCAACGTGCCGTGCGACACCGTGGTGACGGTGCCGGTGGTGCTGCGCGACACGGCCCGCCTCGGCCGGATTGTCGGGACTCTGGCGTATTTGGGCGCGCCCGTGCCACGCACCGGCCCGTCCTCCTTGAACGGCTACACGGGCCGACCCATCATGGTTGCCACCGGACCGGCGGGCACCCGCCGGCTTCACCTGGCGGAAGTGCCAGAAGGCGTCCCGCTCAATATTACGCGGTTCGCCCTCGAGAACCTGCTGCCTTCGGACGCGGTGGAACCGGCACAACCTTGGCGATTGCAGGCCGAATATCATCTCCGCTCGGGCCGTGACTTCGTCTGGTTTGTATCCCCCGCGCTCGGTGAGGGGCAGAATCCCGGTGTGAACGTGATGGCGGGCGAAACCGTGACCAACTGGTTCGTGTTCCAATTCCAGCGCACCCCCATCCGTGGCGCCATTCGGCTCGCAGGTCCGCCGGACACCACCGCGTCGCGCTCGGCCCTCAACGGCATCGTTCGACCCGACGACTATGGCGTGGACGCCCAGGGCGTGCCCCTGCACGTCGGCGAATACGGCATGATCGGCTCGCACGTCATCGCCCGGGGCCTGGACGAAAAGGTTCCCGGGGCAGAATTCACCGCCGCCGGCGGGCGTTCGGCCGGCAATTTCGCGGGCGATTACGACGGAACGTCCGGCGAATTCCGGGGGCGCTACGAACTCCTGGTCAGTTCGTTTTTCGGTGACGTGGTCGCGGAAAAGGCCGAGTGGCAGCGCGATGGACTGGCACTCACCATCTCGACGGCGACCAACGCCCTCACGCCTTATGTCAACCAGGTGCTGGCGATCACGGAGACGGACGCACCTCGCCTGATCACCGGCCCGGGGATCATCGCCACGAACGATCTGGCCCTCGGCTTCAGCGAGGTGTGCCTCCGTTTCCGGACGCCCGGGCGCCGCTTTCACAGCCCGACGGTCGTCCAGGCGCCGGGCACGTTTTCCGGAGTGGATTTCGAGGGGCGTTCACGGAATTACGCGGTGAACATCGAGGCCGCCTCGGGCCTGCCTGCCGGGGTGACGGACGCGGCCGACACCGGCGTGCTCACGCTAATGCTGCCGCAGGGCCAGTATAGGCTGCGCCCCTCGTTGAACGTGCTGAATGACGACGGCACCGAAAGCCTGACCCAGTTGGAGGAGATCACGCTCGACGTCCCGGCCCGCCAACGCCTCTGCGTCGAAAGCTGCCTGCGGCTGAACGTCGGCATCCCGGCCTGCGCCGGCGGCTCGGTGCCCATCACCGGTTCGGTGCTCACCTGCGGCCAGGCCGTGAAGACGGTCACGTATCAGGTGGACGACGGTCCGCACGTCGTTGTCTGCGACGCCTGCGGCGTCAACCCATCGCTGGACTTCACGGTGCCCATCACCCCGGGGCCGCACCTGATCACGGTCACGGCGACCGACGAGAACGGCGCGGCCAGTTCGGCGAGCGGTTCTGTCGGCGCCGACACCGAGGCGCCGGTGATTACCTGTCCCCCGGCGGTCACCCTTTCCGCGGATGCCCCGTGCGGGACGCCGGTCTTCTTCGACGTGCCCGTCCGCGACAACTGCGATCCGAGTGTGACCGTGGTCTGCACGCCGCCCTCGGGCACCCCGTTCCCAGTCGGCACTACCGAAGTGGTCGGAGTGGCGACGGACGCCGCGGGCAACCGCGCAGAATGCCGCTTCACCGTCACCGTGCTGGCCCCGGAAGGCACGCCGAGCATCACGAAGCTGGATGTTTCCGGGTGGAAATCCTCGACCGACACCGGCCTGATTGGCGCGAACTTCCTCCGTGGCGACGAAGTCTGGTTCAGCGACGTGCGGGTGCCCGACGTGCGCTGGGTCGCGCCAGATGAACTGCGCTTCTTCGTGCCGGACCTCCCGATCGGCGTGAGCGACGTGACCGTGCGCCGCTGCGGCGAAATCGTCGCGACCAAGGCCGGTGTCATCCAGACCTCGGGTGTGCCGGCGCTGACGGGCGTCGAGCCAGGCATCGTGTCCGAAGTCGGCAATACCCTCGTCACCGTGCGCGGCTACTTCCTGACGGCCCAACAGCGGGTTCGGGTCGGCTTCCCGGCACCGGCCGGACAGCCGGACGCCAACCTCCTCCGGGTGGTCAGCGTGTCCGAGGAAGGCACGCAGCTCATCGGAATCGTCCCCGCCCTGCCGCTCGGCGAACTGCCCGGTCCGCGCTCGTTGATCTTGGAGAACGCGACCGGCTTCCCGTTGAACACACTCATGGCCGGATTGACCTACGTGAACGACGTCGCCGAAAGCGACGTGCAGGTTGTCTCGCTGCGCAAGTTCCAGCGCACTTCCGCCGTGCCCGCCACCGTGCGCATGCGCGACGGCTTCCCGTCGCACTTGCAGGGCCGGATCGCCGTGGCGGGAGAAACGCCCCTGGCGCAGGCCCGCAGCTTTGCCCGCGACTATCGCCAACTGCTGCGGGTGACCGACCCGGACCAGGAGCTGTTCCCGAAGCGCGTCGAAGCGGGTCCGCTTGCCTTGGTCACGTTGTCGCAGACCCATCAGGGGCTGCCGGTCTTCGGCGCCGAAGTTGCCATTCAACTCGCAGACGGCGAGGCCTTGAACGCCTTGGGCTTCCTGCTGCCTTCGGATGAACTGGCCGCCCGGTTGCCCAACGTCGCCCCGACGCTCACCGCGGAGCAGGCCGAGGACATCGTCCGGGCGGCACGCGCCCCGTTGCCATCGGTGCAACTCTTCCGCCCGAGCAGCCTCGCCATCTATGACAAATGCGTGCTCACCGAAGGCGTGCCGATGAATCCCAAGCTCACCTGGCGCGTGGCGTTTCGGGGCGCGGACCGGGAGTTCTTCGTGGATGCACACACGGGCGCGATTGTCTTCCGGCGCGCCGTGAGTTCATCGGACGGGCCCTTGGATGATCTGGACCTCGACATGCAGGACGCGGAAAACGAGGCGAATGCCTACAAAGACCTCTGCTTCCTCACGTCCAACGACACGTTCGTCGCCGATGAGGACGGCATAGATCCGGCGTATCAGGGCAATCCGGCGGCGCGCGTGCTGTTCCAGGGCGCGCGCGACGTTTACAGCTTCTACCGCCGCCACTTCAACCGCGACTCCTACGACGGGTTCGGGGCGCAGATTGAAATCTTCATCAACTCGGATATGGCCCCGCCCAACGCCCAGTTTTTGGAGTTCTGTGGCAACATGGAGTTTTCTCCCGGACGTGAGGATGGCGAAGTGCTGGCCCACGAGTTCACCCACGGGGTGATCAATTCCAGCAGTGGACTGGACTACGAATACGAGTCGGGCGCACTCAACGAACACTACGCCGACATCATGGCCGTGCTGCTGGATCGGGAACTGGGCTCGGTCAACTGGACCCTGGGTGAAAAGCGGCTAGACGGAACCGGCCCCAGCCGTGACCTGTCGAATCCCGGCAACCCCAGCCTGAGGGTCCGACAACCCTCGCACTATCGGAACCGGTTCATGATCGGTCCCGACGACGATGCCAACGACGCCAACGACCAGGGCGGTGTCCACATCAACTCCGGCATCGCCAACTTGGCATCCTACCGCCTCACCGCCGGCGCCTTTCTGCCCTCGACCAATGCCGCCGAACCGACGGTCCGCATCGCGGGCATTGGCGAGGCCAAGGCCCGGCGCCTGTTCTACGGGGCGCTGACCAGCCTGCCGGACACCGCCACCTTCGAGCAGGCCCGCGAGCTGGAGGTGTTCCTCGCCGAATTCTTCGCCAGTCGCGGTTGGTTCGGCTTCACCGCCGGCGACGTGTGCGACGTGCGCAACGCGTGGGCCTCGGTCGGTGTGGGCGGATACGCGCCCGCCTGCGACACCTACTTGCCGCCGCCAGACACGGACGGCGACGGCGTGATTGATGCGAAGGACAATTGCTCGCGCCGCGCCAACCCGAAGCAGGAGGACACCGACAAGGACGGCCGGGGCGACGTGTGCGACAACTGTCCGGCCACCAAGAACCCCAGCCAATCCGACCTCGATCATGACGGCATCGGCGACAGTTGCGACAGCGACAAGGACGGGGATGGCTGCCTGAACCAATACTACCCCACCGATGGTTCGGTCGTGCGGCCGCCGCTGGACCGCGAGGATTGGCGAACGGAAAGCGCCTACCAGGTCGTGGGCTACAGCGAAACCATCGCCGTGACCGCCTGCGCCGGCGGCACGTTTGAGATCACCGCCTGGGAAGGCGGCGACACGGACGGCGACGGCCAGCCCGACTGCAATGACCAGGACGACGACAACGACGGCCTGCGGGATGTCCGGTCGGTGTTCTACGGCGAGGACGCCGATGGGCTTTCGACGCGGACGGACGTCCTCAGCGAAGACCTTTGTCCCACGATCAAGTTGGACCCGAATTTCATCCCGGGCAGCCCGCTGGTTCGCAACCAATGCACCACCGTCACCTTCTGCAGCGGCAGCCAGCCCACCGTGCGCCTGCCCGACGGCGTGGCCGACGGTGGCATCTTCGTGCGCTTCGGCCAGCACGTGAACCCCAACCCCGAGGGTGACTTCCTCTGGGATAACGTCCGCCTTGCCGGCGACCAGGTGATCCTGGATCCGGGAATCGGCGTCACCGTCGGCCAGCTCACCGCCAAGCTGAAGGGCCTCGGCCGGATTGCCGGCGGGAACTCCGGCCGGGTGCAACGGGCCGCGGAACCCGGTCCGGCCGATTCCATCCGGGTCGAACTCTGGGCCCGCGGCACCAATGGCGGCCCGGCCCGGCTCCTCCGCGTGCTCGGTGATTTCGATCCGGCCAAGGCGACGATCACGGACGGCGACACCGGCGCCCTGTTGGCGCTCGCCCCGGCCGGCGAATTCGGCGGCCAGGTCAGTCTCGCCGGCGTGTGGCTGGATTCCCAGCGGGCCGGCAGCGCCCGCGTCGACACCGACCTCGACGGCATGCCCGACGGGTTCGAAATCCGCAATGGCTTCAACTCCCGCGACCGTCAAGACGGCTTGGCCGATACCGATGGCGACGGCCGTCGCAACTTCGAGGAGTTTCTTGCCGGCACCAATCCACTCGCGGCGGATTTATTGCCGCTGCGGCTCACGGTGACGCCGCTCGCCAACGATCGGTTCCGACTCACTTGGTTCGGCAGCCCGGAAATCCGGCTTCAGCGAGGGGCAGCCATTGCCGCCGGCATCTGGGAGGACGTTCCCGACACGGCGGGGAAATCAGCCATTGATCTGGATCCGACCGCGGTAAACGGCTTTTTCCGCCTGCTTCGACCTTAGACGCTTGAGCGGCTAACCCGACCGCTCTTAGCGACAACCAATCTGTGGGGGTAAAATGGCCGCCCGCCGGAATCAAGGACCGGTGGGCGGCTTCATTTTCAGGGGTAACCGAGCGTGGGTCGGTGACGCACGACCCCGAATCCAAGCTAGTCCTTGGATTTTTTCTTACCCCTTTTCGGCGTCGGCTGGCCGGCGTCTTCCGGGGCTTTGGGCGGGAGTCCGCCAAGCACTTTTTCCAACTGCTCTTCGGAGATTGAGCGTGGTTTAAGCGTGGCATTGGCGCGCTCTTGCGCAGTGAGCGCGGCGAGCTGACCGGCCGCGGGCACGATGTGCGGCGTGAGAAAGATCATCAGCTCGGTCTTATTGTTCTGCTTCTGCTTACGCTTGAAGAGATTACCCAAACCCGGGATGTCGCCCAGCAGCGGAATCTTACTTTCCGTCACCGTCTGCTGCGTCTGCATGAGTCCGCCAATGATCACCGTCTGGCCATCCGGCACGACCACCACGGTATCGGCGACTCGCGAATTGATGACCGGCGCGAGCGCGTCCCTGGAGATAGGCACCCACTGCGTGCGATCGGCGAGCTGCGACGTTTCGGGCGAAACGATCATCTCCACCATACCATCTTGGGAAATAAATGGGGTCACCCGGAGGATGATGCCCACGTTTTGGTAAGTGACGGTGTTGATCTGCCCGTTGACGGCATCGAAGCGGGTGTTGCTGACGAGTGGAACCTGCTGCCCGAGGCTGATGGTCGCCGGTTGGTTATTGCGGGCGAGGATTGAGGGGCGGGAAAGGATCTCCGCATTGCCGGCCTGCGCGATGGCCCGGAGGGTTACTTCGAAGTCCGAACCGAGCAGTTGATAAAGTCCAGCCCCGGGAGGCGTCGAGCCGAAGCCGGTGACATTCTGGCCGATGGAGTTCAACACCGAATTACTGGCGGAACCGTTGATCCCGGATTGGCCAAAGGAATTGGCAAACTTGCCGGTGCCCACGTCACCGATTTTTTGCGAACGCCCCCCTTCAACTCCGAAGTCGAGCCCGTCGTTGTGGGTGACTTCCAAGAAGACGACTTTGATCAACACTTGGGGCCGCGGCTGATCGAGGCTTTGGATGACTTCTTGGATCTGGAAATTGGTGTCCTCGTCGGTGACGACCACGATTTTGCGAGTCTCCGTGTCCACGGAGATCAGCGCGTCGCCGACTTGAGTGTTACTGGGATACTGGCGGCTGGTGCCGCTGCCACCCGTTCGGCGACCGCCGCCGGCATTTTGTCCCTGGACTTGAGCCAACGCGGGCGTGGCCAGCAGCCCACCGAGGAGCAGTCCAGCCAGCAAACGGGGATACGGAGCACGAGAAAAGGTCATGTAACGCATGGAAATCGTTTCTATTGTTTGCCGGTTTACCGTCCACCCTGGCCGCCGCCCGCTCCTCCGGCACCCTGGCCGAAGCCGCCCGTGGTCGTGCGGTTTTGGTTCTGCGACTGGGTTTGCCGCGTGGTCAACGCGCTACCTTGGTTCTGAGTGTTACGAGTGTTCCGATTCTGCGTGTTCTGGCTTTCAAAAAGCGAACGCAAGACTTGCTCCACTTCCGCGGGGTCGGCGTTGTCGAGCTCGTAAACGTAGACCTTCTGTTTCTTCGCCGGGTTGGAGTCGAGCTGTTCGACCATCTGGGCAATTTGGCCCATCAGGTCACGGGCCGCCTTCACAATGACCGAACCGGTGCGCTGATCGGGGACCGCCAGCACTTTGCCCTTTTTCTTGGCGAGATCGCTGTCTCCCGACGCGTTGTTGCCGCGCCCGCCGCCAAACTGGCCGCCCCCGAACCGGACCTGATTACCACCGCTGGTCGCGTTCTGGGTTTCGTCCGGGAACAGATTCGTCAGCAAGTCAGCCATCTCGACCGGATCGGCATAACGGAGGCGAAACGCGCGCACTTCGGTGATGTCTTCGACATTCTTGTCCACGCTCTTCACCAACTCCTCAATGGCCGGCAAGACGTCTTCCGGCGCATTGACCACCAGCGAATTACTGTGTTCGTCCGATACGGCGGTGACCCGGGAAGCCGCAGCCCGATTGCCGGAACCACTGGTGTTGCCCGCCGCCGCCGCGCCGCCGCCACCACCACCGCCGCGCCCGCCACCGAAAAAAGCACCGAACCCGCCGGCGCCACCAAACCCACCGGTCCGATTGTTACCGCCCGTGCTGGTTTGGGAGGGGAACAGCTCCTTGACCAACGTGGCGAGTTCCTTGGCGTCGGCGAAACGCAGGGCAAACACTTTGATCGTCGTAGCTCCCGCCATTGAGGTGTCGAGCGCCCGGATAATCTCGGTCATCCGGCGAATGCTCGCCTGCGTGTCGGTCAGCACGAGGGCGTTGCCCGCCTCGTTGGCCGTCATCTCGGAGCCGGTTGGCAACAACGGCTGAAGGTTCTGCACGAGCTGGGTGGCATTGATGAAGTGAATCGGAATGATCTGCGTCACCAGTTCCTCGGTCTTGGGAATAGCGGCGGGATCGTTGCCGGTCTTCACCGGAATATCGCGGCGCTTCGCGGAATCTTTGGTGACGATGGTCAGTGTGCGTCCGTTGCGGATCGCCGTGAGGCCATTCTTGCTCAACGCCGAATCCAAGATCGACAGGGCTTCCTCCTGCGAAACCGGCTGATTGCTCCACACGTCAATTTTCCCCCGAATCTCCGTTTCCGGCACGACAATGAACCCCGCGGCTTCACTCAGATAATTGAGCACCATTTCGAGCGGGGCATTCCGGAAATTAAGTCGCAGCGGCTGATCCGCGGTCGGGGTTGGTGACTCCGACGAAGGCGGCGGAGCGGTCGCTGGAGGGGTCGGGGTAACCGCCGAAGCCGCCGCCAGAGTGGAGGGGACGGCGGTAACCGGTGGCTCTTCCGCCCAAACCGCAGTGGCAGCCAAGAGGCCCAGCAACAGGCTGAACGTGGCGGGGACAAATTTATTGATTTTCATTCTTCAACTCCTGTTCGCGCTTCTGGAGCAACCGTTTCAAAGCATCACTGACCTCACCACTGGAACCG
>CAIJLV010000146.1 GCA_903821635.1 uncultured Verrucomicrobiota bacterium
GGGCATCGAGGCGAGAATGTGGACATGATCCGCAACGCCGTTGAGCAGCAGCGCCGCGCCGCCGAGCTCCCGGATGATTCCGCCCATGTAGGGAAACAACCGCGCCTGCAGCTCGGCCGTCAGCATTGGCCGACGGTCTTTCGTGCTGAACACGATGTGGTTCAGAAGTTGGGTGTAGGTGCGTGGCATGGGGACAAATGGTGAGCGAATGAAGGTTTCCGGAAGGAAGACGAACGGATTCGCTCCTCAGCATCGCTCTCGGAGGTGCGGAGCACCGGCAGACAGTAGCCCACGGCGTGAGCCGTGGGTTGCGGGATCAAGCAGGACAAGCCCCGGAGGGGCGAAAGAAGGGCAAGGCGCGCATGTGCCAACCCGAAGATTCTGCCGCCCCTCCGGGGCTGGGGATTCAAAGGGGACGGGAACCCACAGCTCACGCTGTGGGCTACTTTCTTTCGGCGCTCCGCGCCTGAAGACAAAGGCCGCAGTGTTGTTGAAGGCTTCACCGCAAGATCACCTGAACGGATTGGACTCGTCCCTTTTGGCAGGCGAGCAGGTAGTCCACTAGAGCTCCGATGATGGAATGAGGCTTGCCTCCGAGTTTATTGACTACCCGGCAGGTAAGGATCTTCGCAGCTCCATTCCACTGAACGTTGATGGCACCTTGGAGGTCATCGGTGCCTCGAATCTTCGACCATCCGTCGCGGCGCCCCATCCGCTTCATTTCAACAGCTTCAAGCCCGAACGGCTTCAGCCTCTTGTCCTTGATGATTCTTTGCCTGAGAGATGTTCCTTTGCTGGCGATGACTTGAACGATGGTTTGCATGTTCGTGATTCAAGTTACGGCTCACGCCTTCACCACCGTCTCTGCCTTCACCTCGCCCAGTCCCTTATCCTTCACCAGCGCGAGGGCGGACTTGATGGTAGCCTTCACGCCGGCGTCGTCGGTGGAGGCGACGAGTTTGGCGAGCAGGGCGGACAGCGTGAGGTTCTTCAGGTCCTCGGTCTTGAGGCCGAAGTCGGCGACCCACTGGCGGAGCTGGGTCTTGAAGTGCTCGGGATCGCCGTTGAAGAAGGTCTCCTTGATGTCGGTGAGCGTGGCGCTGTTCTGCACCATGCGGTCCACGGACTTCCCGGTGCCGATGCTGCGGACGATCTTCTCGAAGAAGTCGTTCTCGCCGCCGACGATGTCGATCTTGGCGGTCTTGAGCGCCTCGGAGACGACGCTGGCGTTGGCCTGGGCCACGTCCCGCTGGACATTGATGGCGGCCATCTCAACGTCGCGTTCCTTGGCGAGCCGGAGCTTGAACTCCTCGTGCTCCTGGCCGGCGGCGTGGAGCAGCTTCATGGCGTCCGCCTTCAGGTGGATGGACTTGGCCTCGGCGGTCCCGCGGGCCTCGATGCCGGTGGCGATGGCGAGCTCTTTCTCCTTCGTGCCTTCGGCTTCGGCTTCCGCCTGGGTCTGGGTATTGGAAGCTTGGACGGCGCCCTTGGCTTTGATGACGTCGGCTTCGGCCAGGCCAACTTCCTTGATGGCGGCGGCCTCGGCCTTCTTTGCGCTGGCCTTGGCGATGGTGACCTTGGCTTCCGCGAGTCCCTTAGCGGCTTCGCGGGCGGCGGTGCCTTCGGCTTCCTGTTCGGCGGCATGTCGGCGCTTGTCGGCGACCTTGGCCTCGGCGTCGGCGGTGGTCTGGAGGCGTTCGGCATCGCGCAGGGCAGCCTCACGGTTGGCCTCAGCGGCGGTAATGGTCCGGATCTTTTCGGCCTCAGCGACGTTGCGGGCGACTTCCTTCTGAGCCTCAGAGGCGACGACCTTCTCGGTCTGATCCTTCTTGGCGTTCATCTCGGCCTCGATGAGCGTGACCTCGCGGACGCGTTCGGCGGTCATGCGGGCCTCAATGTTGGTCTTTTCCTCCTGTTGCTGGACGACCGCCTTTTGCTCGGCGACGACCGTGGCGCGCTTGCGCTCCACTTCGACGGCGGCCTCATTGACCTTCACTTCCTTGTCCATCTCCGCGAGCGAAACGGTGCGTTCGCGACGAACTCGGGCTTCCTCGCCCTCTTGGACGGCTTCTTGTTCGAGGCGCTGCCGCTCCTTCTTCACGGTGAATTCGCGTTCCTGCACGGCCCGGTTCATGTCTTCGGTGCGGAGCCGGATGGACTCGTCGGCCTCCAAGCGTTTGCCTTCGACTTCCTGCCGGCGGCCTTCGATGACTTTGCGGGCTTCGGCTTCCTCGTTGGCCTTCACCTCATTGATGGCGCGGGTCTGCTTGGCGGTGTCTTCCTCGTTGCGGCGCCGCTGCTCACGTTTGGCGATGTCAGCGTCGGCGTTCTCCTTTTCGACCTGGACCTGCGCACGCTGGGAAAATTCGTTGGCGCTGACGCGTTCGCGCTGGGTGATCTCGGTGATCTTCCGGATGCCCTCGGAGTCGAGGACGTTGCTGGGGTCGTGCTGGTCGAGCGGAGTCTGCTCCAGATAATCAATGGCGACATCTTGGAGGAAAAAGCCGTCGAGATCCTTGCCGATCGTGGCCTGGATTTCTTCGCGGAACTTGATGCGCTCGGTGAACAACTCGTGGAACTCCATCTGTTTACCGGCCGTCTTGAGCGCTTCGGAAAACTTCGCCTCGAACAACTCGCGAAGCTGGGCCATGTCGGACACCCGCTCAACTCCGAGCATCTGCGAAACCTTCTTCACGCTGTCCACGGTCGCCTCGACACGAATGTAGAAGGCGACGGAGATGTCGGCGCGGATGTTGTCCTTGCAGACGAGGCCGTCCTTGCCCTTGCGGTGGATCTCCAACTTCTTCACGGAGATGTCCATCTCCTCGAAGTTCTGCACCAGTGGCAGGCGGATCATGTAGTCGAACGCCACGCGCAGCCCCCCGAGACCGACGCTGATGCCGGCCTTGCCCGGATGGATCTTGCGGATGCAGAACATGACAAAAACGGCGGTGGCGAGCAGGGCAAGGCACAGAATCGCCCCGTAGATGAGGAATTGCATGGCAGTGGTCGTGAAGCGGTTTCCAGTTCTGAAATTGGCGGCGGGTCTCGCTCCAGCGAAGTGGTTAAAAGCCGACGACTCTGCAGCGGGACCCGCTACGGACTACCGAAAGTTGGGGCCCTCGACCAGTGGGATTTCCGGCCGGACTTTGTAACCGCGCCCCGCCGCCCGCACTGGAGGCCGGCCGGCTAGACAACGCCCCCGGCGTTACGGCTAAATTCGCGTGGATTCCGTCGCCGAGATCGGGCACTTCTGAAGAGACATGAAGCCCCGTTTGCTAGCGCCGATGGTTGCCGCCCTGATCGCGTGGTCCATGGCCATGGCCATGGCCGCGGTCAGTGGCGCCAAACTGCCGCCGGCCGCCTTGGCCACCGCTGACTTTGCGCGCGACATCGCCCCGCTATTCGACGCGCACTGCCTCGCCTGCCACGGCAGCCGCAAGCAGGAATCGGGACTCCGGCTCGACCAACGCGAGGCGGCGCTGAAGGGCGGGGACCACGGAGCCCTGTTCGTGCCTGGCAAAGCGGCGGACTCGTTGCTGGTAGCGGTGGTGACCGGCACCCACGGCGAACTCGAGCAAATGCCGAAAAAGGGCGACAAATTGACCGCGGAACAGGTGGGCCTGCTCCGCGCATGGATTGATCAAGGCGCCCTTTGGCCCCAGACCGCGCCCACCAAGCTGGCCAAGGGCGCCGACCACTGGGCTTGGCAGCCGCCCGTGCGGCCGCCCGTGCCCGCGGCCAAATCCAAATCCTCGAACCCGATCGACCGCTTTGTGCAGGCCCGCCTCGCTCAAGACGGCCTCCAACCCTCCTCGCCGGCGGACCCGATCACGCTGCTGCGCCGGTTGCACTTCGATCTCACCGGCCTGCCGCCCACGCCGGAGGAAGCAGACGCATTTGCGGCTGACCCGTCGCCCCGAGCCTACGCAAACAAGGTGGAGGAATTGCTCCAATCACCCCATTTCGGCGAACGCTGGGGCCGGCATTGGCTCGATGCGGCGCGTTACGCCGATTCCGACGGTTTTGAAAAGGACAAGCCCCGCTTCGTCTGGGCGTATCGCGACTGGGTGGTCAACGCGCTGAATCGCGATCTGCCTTACGATCAGTTCGTCATTGAGCAACTGGCCGGCGACCAACTGCCCGCCGCGACCGACGACCAACGGGTGGCCACCGGCTTCCTGCGCAACGCCATGCTCAACGAGGAAGGCGGCGTGGACCCCGAACAATTCCGCATGGACGGACTGTTTGACCGGATGGACGCGCTCGGCAAATCGGTCCTCGGCATCACGATCCAGTGTGCGCAATGCCACACCCACAAGTTCGATCCGGTCTCGCAGGAGGAGTATTATCGACTCTTTGCCTTCCTGAACAACGATCACGAAGCGAGCCGCGTCCATTACCCGCCCGCACAGCAGTTGCAGGTGGCCAACCTCACCCGGCAGATGCGCGATCTGGAAGCGGGACTCCGGCATACCACACCCGACTGGGAAAAACGCTTAGCCGAGTGGGAAGACTCCGGGACGGCCAAGGAACCGGCATGGCAGATCGTCCACTGCGTCCATGATGGCGACAACGGCGAACGCTTCTACCACTACGCCGACGGTTCAATCCGGGCGGCCAGCTACGCCCCGACCTTTTGGACGGCCCACTTCCGCGGCACCAACACCCTGCCGAGCATCGGCGCGTTTCGCCTGGAGCAATTCCCCGATCCCAACCTGCCCAGCGGCGGCCCGGGGCGGTCGATCAAAGGCATGGCCGCGCTCAGCGAGTTTCGCGTCGAAGCCGTGGACGCAACGAATCCGACCAATAAAGTCACCGTGAAGTTCGTCCGGGCGACCGCCGACTTTGCGAATGCGGAGAAGCCGCTGGAACCGGAATTCCAATCCGAGAGCCGAAACCAGAAGGCTGGTGACCACCGAACTTACGGTCCAGTGGCCCACGCGATTGACGGCCAGGACGACACGGCTTGGGGCATCGACGCCGGACCCGGCCGCCGCAACGTGGCGCGCAAGGCGGTGTTCATCCCCGAACGACCCATCCAGTTCACCAACGGCGTGGTGCTCCACTTCCTGCTCGACCAGAAACACGGCGGCGACAATTCCGACGACAACCAAAACCACAACCTCGGCCGCTTCCGCCTGAGCGTGCTAGGCGACACCAATGCCGTCGCCGATCCCCTTCCCGAGGGTGTGCGCCAGATCCTGCGGCGGCCGCGGGAACAGCGTTCAGCCCAACAACTCGCCGCCCTGTTCAGCTATTGGCGCACGACCGTGTCCGACTTCAAGGCGGCCAACGACTCGATCGAAGCGTTGTGGCGGCAGTGGCCGGAAGGCACCCCGACGCTGACCTTGGCGGCCCGCGGTGGCCAGGGACCGGGCGAAGAACTGCGCCCGACCAAGATCTTTAAACGGGGCGATTGGCTGAAACCCGGCGAGGAAGTCACCGCCGGCACGCCCGCATTCCTGCATCCCCTGCCCCCGAACGCCGACCACTCGCGCCTGACCTTGGCCCGCTGGTTAGTGGACCCCAAATCACCCACCACCGCCCGCGTGGCGGTAAACCGCACCTGGCAACAACTCTTCGGCACCGGCCTGCTAGAAACCCCGGAAGATTTCGGCGTCCAGTCCCCGGCCCGCTCCCACCCCGAACTCCTTGACTGGCTCGCGTGCGAATTCATGGCTCCGACCGGCACCGCCCCGGGTGCTGCCGCGCCCGCCTGGTCCATGAAACACTTGCTCCGGCTGATCGTAAATTCCGCCACCTACCGGCAGAACAGCCGAGTCTCCCCGGCGTTGCTGGAACGGGATCAATTCAACCGATTGCTGGCCCGCGGACCGCGATTCCGAGTCGAGGGCGAAGTCGTGCGCGACCTCGCGCTGGCCGCGAGCGGTTTGCTCAACCCCACACTGGGCGGCCGCAGCGTGTATCCGCCGGCCCCCGAATTCCTCTTCCAACCGCCGGCCAGTTATGGCCCGAAGGTTTGGACCGAAGAAAAGGGTGCCGACCGCTACCGCCGCAGCCTTTACGTGTTCAAATTTCGCAGTATTCCCTACCCCGTGCTCGCGAATTTCGACGCGCCCAACGGCGACTTTTCCTGCGTGCGACGGGCGCGCTCCAACACGCCGCTTCAGGCGATCACGGCCCTGAACGAAACTCTCTTCATGGAGTCGGCCCAACATCTGGCCCGCCGCACCCTCACCGACGGCGGCCGCACGGATGAGGAGCGCCTGACCTACGCCTTCCGTCGCGTCCTCTCGCGCGTCCCCAGTCGGGCGGAGCGCCGCGAATTGCAGGGGTTGCTGGAGCGCCAACGCCAGCGCCTCGCCGAGGGTTGGGTGAATCCCTTCGAACTCGCCACCGGCAAGAACGAGCTGCCGGCCGACCTGCCGGCCAACACCTCACCCGTGCAGTTGGCCGCCTACACGGTGGTCAGCCGCGCGCTCCTGAATCTCGACGAAGCCATCACCAAGGAATAATTCCATGAACCGCCTTACGAACCTCCAGCACGCGCTCGCCGAGCAACGCCGCGCCGTTTCCCGCCGTTGGTTTTTCAAGGATTGCGGCGTCGCCCTCGGCAGCATCGCGCTGCATTCCCTGCTGGCCGACCGGGTGGCCGCCGCCCCGCGCCCGCCGGTCGCCTTGAATCCGCTCGCGCCGAAAAAAGGCCACTTCGCCGGCAAGGCCAAGCGCGTCATCTACCTGTTCATGGCGGGCGCGCCGAGCCACCTCGAACTCTTCGACCACAAACCGCAGCTCGCAAAATTCGATGGCACACTCCCCCCGGCCGAATTGCTCAAGGGTTACCGGGCCGCCTTCATCAACCCGAGCAGCAAACTGCTCGGGCCGAAGTTCAAGTTCGCGAAGCACGGCCAGTGCGGCCTGGAACTCTCCGAACTCCTGCCGCAGCTCGCCGGCGTCGCGGATGACGTCACGCTGATCCGGTCGATGCAGACCGACGCCTTCAACCACGCGCCGGGCCAAATCATGATGAACACCGGCTCCCAGCAATTCGGCCGGCCCAGCTTGGGGGCGTGGACGACCTACGGCCTGGGTTGTGAAACGCAGGATCTGCCCTCCTACGTCGTCTTCAGCACCGGCGGCAAGGGCACCAGCGGCGGGGCTTCTAATTGGGGCTGCGGATTTCTCCCCACCGTCCACAACGGCACGCTCTTCCGCACCGGCGGCGAGCCCGTGCTCTACCTGTCCAATCCCAAGGGCGTGGACGACCCGATGCAAAAGGACACGCTGGAAACCATCAACCGGCTCAACGCGAAACGCCTCGGCACCATGGGCGACCCCGAGATTGCCGCCCGAATCAGCGCCTACGAAATGGCCTACCGAATGCAACACGTCGCGCCCGAGGTTATGGACATCAGCCAAGAGTCCAAGGAAACCCAAGCCCTTTACGGCGCCGAACCGGGCAAACCCACCTATGCGAACGCCTGCCTGCTTGCCCGGCGCCTCATCGAAAAGGGCGTGCGCTTTGTGCAGATCTTCCACGAATCCTGGGATCAGCACGGCAACCTCAAGGCGGACCTCAAACGCAATTGCGAAGTCACCGACCGAGCAAGCGCGGCGCTGGTGAAGGATCTCAAACAACGCGGCCTACTCGAAGATACCATCGTCGTCTGGGGCGGCGAATTCGGCCGCACGCCCATGGTTCAAGGTGGCGACGACGGCCGGGACCATCATCCCAACGGCTTCAGTTACTGGGTCGCCGGCGGCGGCTTCAAACCCGGGGTGACTTGGGGCGAGACCGACGAGTTGGGCTTCAACGCGGTGCGCGACAAGGTCCACGTCCACGACTTCCACGCCACGCTGTTGCATCAACTCGGCTTCGATCATGAAAAACTCACCTACCGCTTCAATGGGCGCGACTTCCGGCTGACGGATGTTTACGGCGAGGTGGTCAAGGGGCTGATCGCATAACCTGTGAAGTGACCTTGAGATGAGTTCCAACGCGCATGGTCGAAAGCGATTCATCCAAGGCATTGGTTTGGGTATTTTGGTGGGCGGCGGGTTGGCTTGGGCTTTCGGAGTGTTTGCGACCCGATACCATCCAATCGAAGAGTCCAAGCTATGCTACAACGCCCTGCGCAATCACCCTGAGCAGCTACATCCGCAGACGCGGGAGTATCTGAAGGCGCGTCTGTATTGGAACGCGGCGCATTGGATTCCCTCTTCATGGTTATGGGGTTGGAAACTCGATTTCGGCCCTGTGGACGACGCAGCGCTGGGAGGAATTAACCCCATCAAGGATGCTTCGAGCACGGCCGAGGTCTATTCGGATGCGATCAAGAAGGCCGAAGCAGCGGGCCCACGTTGATTCCTCGATCAAATGAGCCTGCCAGCATCTTGTGGTGCGCCGGTGGAGCGGGGCGGAGCCGGTCATCCGGTCCTCAAACGGTCCAATTCCGGCATCTGTCCGGCGGGCCAAAGCGGCGGCAAGCCGTGCGCACTCCCAGAGGCTGCGCGTGGGTTGAACGAAGGGACCCAAGATTGGTCCGGTGATGTGCTGCGGTTGAGCTTGGGCGAGCCCGGAGGGCGGCGGCCAAAGTATTTCCGGTCCCGGCCTTGCCGTTGACGCTTGTTGTCGAGAGGTTGGCTGGCATGTCACCTATCGAGTCTTCACGCGTCTTGTCGGCCAGTTGCTGGGGCAGCCGGTTTGGGCGAAACGGCAGCCGGCGGCGGTGGTGGATTGCCGGGCTGGCTCTGGCCGGCCTGACCGGGCTGCTGCACGCCGCGGGGCCAGTCATCACGGAGTTTGTCGCCGCCAATGGCACGGGATTGCGCGACGCCGACGGCGAGTTCAGTGATTGGATCGAGGTTCACAACCCGGAAGCCACCGTGGCGTCGCTGGCCGGCTGGTTTCTGACCGACGACGCGCAGAATCCCACGCAGTGGCAGCTCCCGGCGGTGACAGTTCCGGAGCATGGCTTCCTCGTGGTGTTCGCCTCGGGCAAAAACCGGGCGCCGGCCACGGGGGAACTGCACACGAACTTCAAGTTGAGCCGGGACGGCGGTTACCTAGCGTTGGTCCGCCCGGACGGGCATACCGTGGCGACGGAATTTACGCCGGCCTATCCCCGGCAGATCGCAGACGTTTCCTACGGCACGGCGATGGTGGCCCAAACCGACCGCCTGGTCGTCTCCAACGCGGTGGCCCGCCTGCATGTGCCGACTGATGACCGTTACGGCCAGGCCTGGCGGCAGCCGGGCTTCGACGATACGGCCTGGACTCCGTTGACCATGAGCCTCGGCTACAACCGTCCGCAGGCGGGCAGCCCCGAGCCGGTCGAACAGCCGCCTACGCTGGGCGACGTGACCCAGCCGGATGACCTGATCGTGCCCACATCTCTCAACTCGCCCGGCGGCGAGGACGTGCTCAAGGCCATCGACAACAATCCGCAGACGAAATACCTAAACTTCGACAAGCTGAATGCCGGCCTGACCGTGACCCTCGGCGCGGGAAAGTCCGTAGTGACCGGCCTCCGGCTGACGTCGGCGAACGACGCGCCGGAGCGCGACCCCACCAGCTACGTGCTGGCCGGCTCCAACGACGGCCAGCCCTTCGTGGAAATCGCCCGGGGCTCGGTGCCGCAGTTCCTGAACCGCTTCACGGCCGTGTCGGTGAGCTTCACCAACTCCACGGCCTACCAGCATTACCGGCTCCTGTTTCCCACGGTGCGCAACGCGGCTTCGGCGGTCGCAGTGCAGATCGCCGAGATCGAGCTGCTCGGTTCGGTCGGCGGACCGGCGGAGGATTTTGCCAACCTGATCCGCACGGACCTCGAGTCCGTCCTGTATGGGAAGTCGGCGTCGGCTTTCGTGCGATTGCCGTTCACAGTGGCGGACGGTTTTGTCCCGGCCCGACTCACACTGCGGCTGCGGCATGAGGACGGGTTTGTGGCGTTCCTCAACGGCGTCGAGGTGGCCCGGGCGAACGCGCCGCAGAGCCTGGCGTTCAATTCGGCGGCGGTGACCAACCGGCTGCGCCTGGAAGCGGCGCGCGAGCAGCAGTTCAACCTGAGCGGCTTCGCGTCGCTGCTTCGCCCCGGGGCGAACGTGCTGGCGATTCAGGGGCTGAACAGCCGCGCCGACAGCCGTGACTTTCTGCTTTCGGCCCAGTTGGACAACACCCGCCTCAGCTTGGGCGAACGGGGTTACTTTGCCCCGCCGACGCCCGGCTCGGAAAACGCGGCCGTCCCCGGCGGCCTGGTGGCGGAGGTCGGCGTCAGCAGCCCGCGCGGGTTCTATGCCGCGCCGATCAACGTCACGCTGACCTGTCCGACCGAGCTTGCGACCATTCGCTACACGACCAACGGCAGCCTGCCCAGCGCGGGCAACGGCCTCACGTATTCCGGCCCCATCCGCATCACCCAGACGACTGCCCTCCGCGCGGTCGCGCTCCGCCCGGACTGGCGGCCGTCACCGGTCGCGACCCACACCTACCTCTTCCTGGACGACGTCATCCGTCAGGACCGGGCGACAACGCTGGCGGCGGGCCTGCCCGCCAACTGGAACACGCAGCCGGCCGACTACGGGCTGGACCCCCGGGTCGTGGGGCAGAACGGAAAGGACAGCTTCGGCGGCAAATACACCCGCACCCTCAAGGCGGATCTCCAGACCCTGCCGACCCTCTCGCTCGTGACCGAGGCCAATGACCTGTTCGGTCCCCAAGGCATCTATGCGCTGCCGGAAAACCGCGGCTCCGCTTGGGAACGCGCCGTGTCAGTCGAGCTGATCTATCCCGACGGCACCAAGGGTTTTCAGGAGAACGCGGGCATCCGCATCCAAGGCGGCGCGTTCCGGCGGTTCGACCTGTCGCTGAAGAAGTCCTTCCGTGTGGTCTTCCGCGAGCGCTACGGCGCGACCACGCTGAAGTTTCCCCTGTTTGGCCAAGGGGCGGCGGACGAATTCGACAACTTCGTGCTCCGGGCCAATAGCAACGACGCTTGGCCCTACGGTGGCGGCAGCGCCGTTTACGTCCGCGATGCGTTCGCCATGGAAACGGCCCGGGCCATGGGCCTGATCGTCTCCCACAGCACGTTTGCGCACCTCTACATCAACGGCTTCTACTGGGGCCTCTACAACCAGGTGGAACGGCCGGACGCCGCCTTCTCCGCCCACTACCGCGGGGGCGACAAGGATAACTGGGATTCCATCAACCAAGACTCAGCGCCCGACGGCAACTACGACGCTTGGAACCGCCTGAACACGCTGCTCAATCAAGACCTGAGCCAGAACGCGAACTTCCAACGCTTACAGGGCAACAATCCCGACGGCACCCGCAATCCCGCCTATGAGGACCTGCTCGATGTGGCCGACATGATCGACTACATGATCCTCAACCTCTACGTCGGCAACACCGACTGGCCGGGGCGCAACTGGTGGGCCGGCCGGGACCGCGACAACGGGGATGGGTTTCACTTCTACCCGTGGGATACGGAAACCGCGCTCGGCCTCTCCGGCTTGGAGGCCAACGTCACGGGCGTCAATTCCGCTGCCGCCCGCCCCTACGCCGCCGCCCGCGCCAACGCCGGCTTCCGACTCAGCTTCGCTGACCGCGTCCACCGGCACTTCTTCAACGGCGGCCCGCTCTACGTAAATCCCGCCCGCACCGCGTGGGATCCAGCGCAGCCCGAAAACAACCGGCCCGCCGCCCGCTTCGCCGCGCTGGCCGAATCGGTCAACCGCGGCATCGTGGGTGAATCCGCCCGCTGGGGTGATCAACTGCGCACGACGCCCTTCACTCGCGATGAGCACTGGCTGCGCGAGCGGAACAATCTCATCACGAATTATTTTCCGCGCCGTTCCGCCATCGTGCTGGAACAACTGCGCACCGCCGGCCTCTACCCGCGCACCGTCGCCCCGGTGATGAACCGGCACGGCGGACCCGTGGACCCCGGCTTCCAACTCACGCTCAGCGCCCCCAAAGGCCTCATCTATTACACGACCGACGGCACGGATCCGCGGACGCCAGGCAGCCGCCAGTTCACCGGTGCGATCACCCTGAATGATCTGACCACCGTGAAAGCCCGGGTGCTGAACGCCACGGAATGGAGTGCCCTCGAGGAAGCCACCTTTGTGGTCGGCGCCCCCGACCTCGTCCTCACCGAGTTAAATTATCACCCCACCGACCCGACCGCCGCCGAATACGCCGCCGGCTTTGACAACGCCGACAGCTTTGAATTCGTCGAACTGTTCAATCGCGGCACCGCCACCGCCGACCTCACCGGCGTGCGCTTCGTGAACGGCGTGGAATTTGATTTCACCGGCTCGGCCGTGACCCGCTTGGCCGCTGGCGCCTACGTGTTGGTAGTGAAAAATCGCGCGGCCTTCGCACGCCGCCACGGCGCCGGACTGCCCGTCGCGGGAGAATTCACCGGCCGCTTCAACAACGCCGGCGAAACCGTCGAACTCGTCCGGGCCGACGGCAGCCCGATCCTTACCTTCACCTACGGCACGCTTTCCCCTTGGCCCCCGGCGGCGGATGGCGCGGGCCCGTCGCTGGAGGTCATCAACCCCAAGGGAAACCTCAACCTACCCAGCAACTGGCGGGCAAGCACGGCGGCCGGCGGTTCTCCCGCGGTCGCCAACCCACCGCCCCCCCTGCGGTTAGAAGCTACCGCGGGGGAAGCCGGCCCCCTGCGCGTGCGGTTCGACGGCCAAGCCAATCTCGGCTACACGGTGCTCGTCCGCGCCAGCCTCGGGGCGGAGGACTGGCAGGTGTTTCAACAAGGGGCGCCGCTCGCCGCGGATCAACGGGTGGAAATCGCCATTCCGCTACCACCGGACACAGGCGTCCGCTTCTTCCAAGTCACGGTTCCCTGACCGGGGTAATCCAACCCTCTCACCGCTTCGTGCCCACCAGCGCGCCGCAATGCACGTGGGTGGGCACGATTGCACCCGGCTCAAGCCCGGCTTCAGTCAACCAGCCGCGATATTCGGCGGCGCTGTAGGCCCGACCTTCGGTGAGCGCAAACAGCGCGGCGGAATACAGGGCAATGGGCAGGGGGCCGCCGAGGTCGTCGTCGAGAAAAACGTCGTGAATCACCAAGCGCCCGCCCGGGGGCAAGAGCGCGGCGGCGCGTTGCACGAGCACCCGGCATTCCGACACGTCCCAGTCGTGGAGCACGTTGGAGAGCAGGACGACGTCAGCCGCTGGCAGCGGCGCCGCAAACATGTCGCCCGGCACCAAGGCCAACCGGTCACCCACGCCCGCCGCGACCGCAAATTCGGCGGCGACCTTCAGCACCTCCGGTCGGTCGAGCACGGTGGCCCGCAGTTCCGGATTCGCCTGGAGCAACGCCAGCGCATACACGCCCGTGCCGCCCCCTAGGTCGAGCAGGTGCCGGCCGCCGGGCAGCGGCACGTTTTGAGCGAGCAGGGGCGCGACATTTTTCGCGCGGCCGGCCAAGGCAAGCGTCAGGTGGCGCGCACTGGCTTCGCGTTCCATCGCCGATTCGAGCCCTGCACGGTAGATGAAAGCGGCGCCTTCGTCGGCTGACTTGGCCCCCGCGGGTTGGTTGGTGCGCAACCGCTCGACCAGCGCCAACACCCCGGACGCTGCGCCGGCCAAGCCGCAGTAATCACCCACGTAGAATTGCCCGTCCGGCAGCAGGTGTTCCCGGGCCATGGGCGTCAGCGCCAGCCGGCCCGTGGCCTCCAAAGTCAGCGTGCCCATGGCGCGCAGCGCGGTGAACAGCACGTTGCCGGCGCGGGTGGCCAACCCGAGCTCGCCACCGAGGTCAGCGGCCGTTTTCGGCGCGTCCGCCAGCCGGGCAAAGACGCCGAAATGGGCCACCGCGGCGACGAGCAATTCGGTCGCGTAGCTGCCCCGAAAGAGTTCAAACAAGGGCGTTGGGTCCGTGGCGGGACGGGTGGTGAAATCCATGCGCCGAAGCGTGCGGGGCGGCGGCTTGAATTCCAAGCGCCGGTGCGCCGCCAGTTCAAGGGGATTGGCCGCTTACTTCTCCCGTGGTTTGGAGGGTTTGGGAGCGGAACCCTTCGAGCCGCCACCCTTGCCTTCGAGCGCGAATTTTCCCGGCCCCGCGACGAGCACCGCGACAAACCCGGCGAAGTAGAGGAAAGCCATTTCCCCCTCAGAGAATCGGCCCTTGTGAATGATGAAGAACGCGACGCCCATCGCGATGGCCAGTCCCGCCGCCGCAAAACGGGTCATAAAACCGAGCACGAGCAGGACGGCACACGCCACTTCCGCAAAAACGATCAGCCCCGCACTGGCTCGACTGCCAAGGTGCAGCGGGTCGGGAAATCCGGCGGCGAGACTGGAGAATTTCATCAGCTTGTCCCGCCCGTGGAGCCAGAGCATCGACAAACCCAGGGCGGCGCGGAGCAGGAACAGTCCAAAATCCTGACTCTGGGGCAGGAATTCGAGATTAAGGAAGGTGCGGAGTGATTTCATGGGGACAAACTTCGGACGCCAACATTCGGGGGCAACCGGACTGGAAAAGCAAACTGAGGTTTAGTTGCGACCCGGATCGCGCCGCGTGCCGGCGCGTTTTTTACGCCCTCAGGCCACCTTGGAAAAATTGATAGCGAGCCGGCAGCAACAGGGGGTTGGGTTGCGCCCGGGAATCGGTGAGTCGGAGCTCGGGCCGCCTTTACGCTTTTGAGCGCGCCCGGGAATCGCTACTTTGCGGGCACCAACAAATGACGTCCGCCAGTAATGATCGCAGTGATTCCGCCGCTGCTGCCACTCCCGCCATCCCCTCCCTGCCGCCGGGAGTGAAATTGTTCACGCTCGAAAACGGCCTGCAAGTCATCCTCCGGGAAGATCACAGCGCGCCGGTGGTCAGCGCACAGGCGTGGTGCCGGGCGGGCAGCATCGACGAGGGCGCTTGGTTGGGCGCGGGGCTGTCACATGTGCTGGAGCACATGCTGTTCAAGGGCACGGCGACCCGGGCCGGGGCGGAGATCGACCAAGCCGTGCAGGCGGCGGGCGGTTACATGAACGCCTACACCTCGTTCGACCGCACCGTTTACCACATCAACACGCCGAACACCGGGGCGCAGGTGGCCGTGGACATCCTCTGCGACATCATGCAGCACGCCACCCTGCCAGCCGACGAACTAGTCAAAGAACTCGACGTCATCCGGCGCGAAATGGACATGGGCAACGATGATCCGGGTCGTCGGGCCAGCCGTCGACTCTTCGAAGTGGCTTACACCCGCAGCCCGTATCGGTTTCCGATCATCGGCCTGCCGGACATTTTCAATCGACTCACCCGCGACCAAATCGCCGGCTACTACGCGGAGAAATACGCGCCGAACAATTCGTTCTTCGTCGTCGTAGGCGACTTCAGATCCGAAGAAATCCTGACGCAAATCAAGACGGCTTACGCCGACAACAAAGCCCGCCCCCTGCCCGCGCACGTGCTGCCGCCGGAGCCGCGTCCGCCGGGGGCCCGGGAGGTGGTCGAAGAGTCACCGATCGAACTGGGCCACTTCCACGTCGCTTGGCAGGGCCCCGCCGTGCAACACGCCGATACCCCGGCACTGGACGTCCTCGCCACCTTGCTCGGCTCGGGCCGGAGCTCGCGCCTCTACCAAGCCGTGCGGGAAAAGGCCGCCCTCGCCCACTCCGTGAGCGCGTGGATCTATACGCCGGGCCAGACCGGCCTGTTTGGTCTCAGTGGCGTGTGTGATGGCGACAAATTTGCCGCGGCACACGACGCGATGCTGGCCGAGGTCGAGCGCTTGAAAACCGAACGGGTCTCGTCGGCGGAACTGGCGAAAGCGGTGAAACAATTCACGGCGGGCACCCTCGCGACGCGCAAGACCATGGAAGGGCAGGCTCAAGATCTGGGGGGCAATTGGATGCTCGTCCATGATTTGAACTTTTCGGAACGTTACCTCGCCGCCGTGCGCCGCCTGACTCCCGAGGATCTTCGCCGGGTCGCCAACGAATATCTCAGCGAAACGGGCCGAACTACCTTTGCGCTGCTACCCACGGGCACGGCCCCCAAGACGGTCGTCACCATCGAGACGCTGGCGGACCATCCGGTGCAGAAATTTGAACTGCCGAACGGACTCCGTCTGCTTGTGAAGGAGGACCATCGCCTGCCGTTCGTCGACTTCCGGTTGGCCTTCAATGGCGGTCTGCTGGCGGAGACGACGCGCAACACGGGCATCACGTCGCTGCTGTCCCGCATGCTCGTCAAGGGCACGCCCACCCGGACGGCCGAGCAGATCGCGACCGAGATCGAAAGTTTGGGCGGCAGCTTGGAGCCCTATGCCGGCAACCACAGTTTCGGCCTCAATGCCGAGGTGATGCGCGACGATTTCGAGGCTGGCCTGCAACTGTTTGTCGACGTGCTGCTGCGGCCCACGTTCCCGGCGGAATCGTTTGAACGCGAACGCCAGGTCCAACTGGCCGGCCTCCGGGGGCAGCGCGACCAGTTGCTGCAATGCGCCTTCAAGGCGATGCGACGCGGCCTGTTCGGCGAAAACGGCTACGGTTTGGATGCCCTCGGCACCGAGGAAGTGCTCCGCCGACTTTCGCCCACGGATCTGCGCTCGTTTCACCACCAATTCGTCGTGCCCAACAACGGGGTCTTGGCGATCTTCGGCGACGTCCATGCTGAGGCTGTGCGCGGGGCCTTGGAGGCGGCGCTGGCGAACTGGCAGCCCGGCCAACTCTTTGGCGCGCTGAAAACGCAGCCGGTGCAGATCCAAAACCGCTTCGACGAAGCGCGGGACAAGGAGCAGGCGGTCGTCGCCCTGGGATTCCCCGGCACCACCTTTGCCGCGCCGGACCGTTACGCGCTGGAGCTGATCCAGGAGGCCTGTTCAGACATGGGTTCGCGCCTCTTTTTGCGGATTCGCGATGAACTCGGCCTCGCCTACTACGTGAGCGCGACCAATTTTCTCGGCCGCACGCCGGGTTACTTTGCGTTCTACTGCGGCACCGCCCCGGAGAAGGCAGATTTGGTGGAACGGGAACTCCGGGGCCAAGCGGCGGCGTTGGCCCGGGATGGCCTCACCGCAGAGGAGTTGACCCGCGCGAAGGCCAAGCTCGTCGGCCAGAGGAAGATCGCCCGGCAGGAACTCGGTAGCTTTGCGCTGACCAGCGCACTCGACGAACTCTACGGTCTCGGGTTTGCCCACGCGCAAGCCGAGGACCTGAGCTACGAAGCAGTGACCCTCGACGACATCCGCACCGTCGCGGCGAAATACCTGAGCAGCGAGGCGGCCGTCATCTCGATTATCCGCGGCAAGGTCGATTAAAGCCGCTCGATCGCAGGCCGGGCGGGCGGGTTTTCGCCGTCGCGCCGGCCGATCAATGTGCGCCGGTCGGCCCTGCGCCGCACGCTTGCGGGGCACCTGCGCCCGTGCGACAAAGCGGGCGAACTTTTCCTATGAACCGTCGCGACTTCCTTGCCACCGCCACGCTCGCCGCCGCCGGACTGGCCGCCACCACTCTGCCCGCCCAAGCCGCCGCGCCGCTGCTGGACCGCACCGGCCAACGCATCAAGCTCGGGATGGATAACTTCGCCGTGCGGGCGCTCGGCTTAAAAGGGCGGGCCTTGGTGGATTACGCGGCCAACTTGAAACTCGACACGCTGTTCATCACGGATCTGCCGGCGCTCGGTTCGCTGGAACTGACCGCCGCCGCCGACCTGCGCGCTTATGCCCGCGACAAGGGGATCGAACTACTGCTCGGCTCGTGGAGCATCTGTCCGACTTCGGTGAAGTTTAATCGCACCTGGGGCACCGCCGAGGAACACCTCGCGCTGGGGCTGCGTTTGGCCAAGGCCTTGGGTTCACCCGTTTTCCGCGTGGTCCTCGGAGCCCGGGAAGATCGCAAGACGCCGGGCGGCATTGAGGCGCGCATCGAGGACACGATCAAGGTGCTGAAGTCGCAGCGCAGTCTGGCGCAGGATTCCGGGGTGAAGGTGGCCATCGAAAACCATGCCGGGGACCTGACCGCCACGGAACTCGTCTCCCTGATCGCCGGGGCAGGCCAAGATTGGGTCGGCGCCAACATGGACAATGGCAACGCCGTCTGGACCTTGGAAGACCCGCTGGACTCCCTCGAAAAGTTGGGGCCTTACGCGTTGACCACCAGCCTACGGGATTCGGCGATCTGGGAAACCCCTAAGGGCGCCTCAGTTCAGTGGACTGCCTTCGGCGAGGGGGGCTGCGTGGACTTGAAGGCTTACTTTGCCCGCTTCGCCCAACTTTGTCCGGGAGTGGCGGTGAACGTGGAGACGATCGGCGGCTTTGCGATTGAGTTTCCTTACTTGGAAGCCGGCTTCTGGGAGGCCTTTCCGAAGAAGCCCGCCGCGGAGTTTGCCAAGTTCCTCGCCCTCGCCAAACGGGGCAAACCGGTGCCCAAGGAAAGCCTCTCCGACCGCGAACGACAGGAGGGTGAACTGACCCGAAGTCTCCGCTACCTGCGGGAAGAAATCGGTCTAGGCTTAAAAAGCTGAATCATTCTCCCGGGAACCATGAGCGGTTTTCGGGTTTGAAACTGGGCTTTTTCCTTGCTGCAAAGGCCGTTGAAGTCGGCCCAATACGCGGTGTGCTGAACGGCTACCGCGCGGAGAACTTTTTCGACGAGATGGTGGATGCTCACGACCAAGTGCGTCCGCACTACCGGCGTTTCCAACAACTCTTCAGCGAGATCAAACCCGAGGACTTCGACCGCTACCGGCAGTCGGTGGACCTCGCCTTCTTACGGCAGGGCATCACGTTCAACGTTTACGGCGACGCCCAAGGCACGGAGAAGATTTTTCCGTTTGACCTCGTGCCGCGCATCATCGCCCACAAGGAATGGGAGCGGATCGAAGCCGGATTGGTGCAGCGCATCACGGCGCTAAACCTTTTCCTCCACGACATCTACCACGAGCAGAAGATCGTCAAAGACGGCGTGGTGCCGCCGTTCTACGTGCTGTCGGGCAAACACTTTCGCCGCGAATTCTCGGGTTTCAACGTGCCCAAGGACATCTACATCCACATCTGTGGAACCGACCTGATCCGGGGGAGCGATGGCGGCTGGATGGTGTTGGAAGACAATGGCCGCTGCCCCAGCGGGGTCAGCTATGTGCTGGAAAACCGGCGCGCCATGAAGCGGACGTTCCCAGGGATGTTTGAGGAAGTCGGGGTCAGACCCGTGGAGCATTACGCCCAAGAATTACTCAAAGCCCTTCAGCACATTGCCCCCGCCGGGGTGGCCGATCCGACCATCGTGCTGCTCACCCCGGGCGCTTACAACAGCGCCTACTTTGAGCACACCTACCTAGCGCGGCAGATGGGCATCGAGATTG
The DNA here is from genome assembly GCA_903821635.1 of uncultured Verrucomicrobiota bacterium. Classification (GTDB taxonomy): domain Bacteria; phylum Verrucomicrobiota; class Verrucomicrobiia; order Limisphaerales; family UBA9464; genus CAIWAH01. Next base: position 19,299 of record CAIJLV010000146.1, read on the forward strand.
TCGAAGGACGCGACCTAGTGGTGCGCGACGCCCGCGTCTTCATGCGCACGACCAAAGGCCTGCAACCGGTGCATGTCATCTACCGGCGCATCGATGATGACTTCCTCGATCCGACCGTGTTCCGGCGCGACTCCATGCTGGGCGTGCCCGGCATCGTGCGCGCCTACCGGGCGGGCAACGTGTCGCTCGCCAACTCAATCGGCACCGGCATCGCCGACGACAAGGTGATGTATGCGTTCGTGCCAAAGATGATCAAATACTACCTCGATCAGGAGCCGATCATCCCGAACGTGCCCACCTACCTCGCCAACGAAGAGAGCGACAAGAAATACCTCCTCGAAAACCTCGACCCACTGGTCGTGAAAGCCGCCAACGAATCCGGCGGCTACGGCATGTTGATCGGTCCCAAGTCGTCCAAGGAGGAAATTGAAAAATTCCGGGGAGCCATCGAAGCCGATCCCCGCAACTACATCGCCCAACCGATGATTTCGCTGTCCCGGCATCCGACGCATGTCGGCAACGGCCAGTTCGAGGGCCGACACATTGATCTGCGGCCTTACATCATCTACGGGGAAAAAATCACCATCGTCCCTGGTGGCCTGACCCGAGTTGCCCTTCGCAAGGGTTCGATTGTCGTCAATTCGTCCCAGGGCGGCGGCAGCAAAGATACCTGGGTTCTGTATGGCGACGAATGACCTTCCCTCGCTCCTAACCTCCCCCCATCCCCCATGCTGAGTCGCGTCGCCAACTGCCTTTACTGGATGTCCCGCTACATCGAGCGCGCTGAAAACATCGCGCGGCTTGTGGACACCAACCTCCAACTGCTGCTCGATTTCCGGAAGCTCGATGAACAGCGGCTCGCCGAGCACTGGCTCCCGGTTGTTCAAGCCACGGGTGACGAAGATGAGTTTTTCAAACTGCACCCAATCGCCACTGCCGAAGCGGTTACGGAGTTCATGGTCTTTCAGATGGAGAATTCCAATTCCATCATGCAGTCCATCTGCCAAGCCCGCGAAAACGCCCGCATGGTCCGCGACCAGATTACTGGCGAACTGTGGGAGGAGCTCAACCGGCTTTACCTGTTCATCCGCTCCCAAGACGCTCGCCGATTGTGGGATCAGAGCCCGAGTGAGTTCTTCGAGAAGATCAAGGCCAGTTCCCTGCACATTGTCGGCATTACGTTCGCCACGCTGATCCACAACGAGGGTTGGCAGTTCAATCAGGTCGGCAAATTCCTCGAACGGGCTGACAAAACCTCCCGCATCCTCGACGTCCGCCATCAGACTTTGCCCGAACGCGGGTCCCCAAAATCCATCAACCAAACCGAGGCCTTGGAATGGTCTGCGATCCTGCGTTCGTGCAGCGCTTGGGACGCCTACAAGTCGATCTACGGGGCTGAAATCCACCCCAAGTTGGTCGCCGAGTTCCTGCTACTGAACGAAGATCTGCCGCGTTCAGTCCGGTTTTGCGTCACGGAACTGAACACCGCGCTCCGTCGCATTTCGGGGGTGCAGGAGGGCCGTTTCGTAAACGAGGCCGAGAAGCTGGCCGGCCGACTGCTCGCCGAACTCCAGTTCGGCACCGTCGATGAGATCTTTGACCGCGGACTCCACAACTATCTGGACGAACTCCAACTCCAGCTCAATTCGATCGGCGACGCCCTGTTCGAATCTTACTTTTTCCTGTCGTTTGCCACGTTTGACGAAGAGGTGTTCGTGCAGCAGGAGGAACAACAGCAACAGCAAGCCCGGCGGCTCATTGGCTCGCCTGATCGCCCGCGGGCGCGGCCGGGGCCACTGAAGACCGCTTAGCCCACTTCCGTTCCACCGTTTCGTCCTACCGCTTACCGCCTCATGGCCATCCACGTCGCTCTCTACCACCAGACCCGCTACACCTACGACCACCCCGTGGGCCACGGTCCCCACGTGGTGCGGTTGCGGCCCGCCCCGCACTGCCGAACCAAGATCCTCAGCTACTCGCAAAAGATCACCGGCGGCGAACATTTCATCAACTGGCAGCAGGATCCCTTCGCGAATTGGAATGCCCGACTCGTCTTCCCGGGCGTGCTCAAGGAGCTCTGCGTCGAGATTGAACTCATCGCGGAAATGGCGGTGCACAACCCCTTCGACTTTTTTATCGATGAATCCGCCCAGATCTACCCCCTAGCCTACGACGCGGGGTTGCGAAAAGAACTCGCGCCGTTTCTGGAGCTGCCCACGCCCACACCGAAGCTACTCGCGCTGGTGGATGAACTACTGGCGAAACATCTCACCGCCAAGGGGCGCACGATCGATTTCCTCGTCGAAGTCAACCAACGGCTCCAGCAGGACATCAAGTATACGATCCGCCTCGAACCCGGAGTGCAGACGCCCGAGGAAACCCTGACCAAACTCAGCGGTTCCTGCCGCGACACCAGTTGGTTGCTCGTGCAGACCTTGCGCTCCATGGGCTTGGCCGCACGTTTCGTCAGCGGCTATTTGATTCAACTCGCGCCTGACGTGAAATCGCTCGACGGCCCGAGTGGCACCGAAATCGATTTCACGGACCTGCACGCGTGGTGCGAAGTCTACCTGCCGGGTGCCGGCTGGATTGGTTTTGACCCCACCAGCGGTCTCCTCGCCGGCGAAGGGCATATTCCTCTTAGTTGCACCCCTGAACCTTCAAGCGCGGCACCAGTGTCCGGGGCGGTGGATAAGTGCGAGTCGAAGCTTCATCACGAGATGAAGATCACGCGCATCTACGAATCGCCGCGCGTCACCAAGCCCTACACCGAGGAACAGTGGAAGGAAATCGAGCAGCTCGGTCACACCATCGACGCCGACCTGACCAAGCACGATGTCCGTCTCACGATGGGCGGCGAGCCAACGTTCGTTTCCATCGACGACCCGGATGGCCCGGAGTGGAATTTCACCGCGACCTCGCCGAAGAAGCGCATTCTCTCCGACACCTTGCTGAAGCGGCTGCGGAAGAAATTCGCGCCGAACTCGCTCGTGCATTACGGCCAGGGCAAGTGGTATCCGGGGGAATCCCTCCCGCGGTGGGCGTTCGGCTGCTACTGGCGCAAGGACGGCCTGCCGATCTGGCAACGCGACGATCTCATTGCCCAGGAAGCCGCGAACTACAAACACGGCACCGACCACTCGGCGAAGTTCATCGCGGCCCTCAGCACCCGGCTCGGCGCGGATCCAAAGTGGGTCATGCCGGGCTTCGAGGATCCATTCCACCACGTGTGGAAGGAACGCCGGCTCCCGACCAACGTTGATCCGCACAAGGCCAACTTGAAGGACGAAGAGGAGCGCGTGCGGCTCGCGAAAATCCTCGAACAAGGCCTCGACAGTATCGTCGGCCATGCCCTGCCCATTCAGCGGGCGTGGAAAGATCACGCGCCGGTCTGGGTCAGCGGCCCGTGGTTCCTGCGCGCCGAGCGGCTTTATCTCGCGCCGGGCGATTCCCCAATGGGCCTCCGTCTCCCGCTCGATTCGCTTCCGTGGGTGAAGGAATCCGACTACCCCTACATCAACGAACTCGATCCGACGGCGAAGCGTCCGCCGCTGCCCTCGCCCGACGAGTTTCGTCAGCGCTATCTGCGCACCGAAACTCCCGAGCGTCGTCAGGCCGCCGCACTCCGTCGTCGTGGCCAGAGTGCAGAGGACGCGAAGAAGGAAGCGCTCCGCGACGATCCGACCCGGCTCCCGCGCAGCGGCGAGTCCGCCTCGTGGATTGTCCGCACCGCGCTCTGCGTCGAGCCGCGTCAGGGAAAACTTCACGTCTTCATGCCGCCCGTCGCGACGCTCGAAGATTATCTCGAACTCGTCGCCGCAATCGAAGACACCGCCGCCCAGCTCGAAACGCCTGTCGCCATCGAAGGCTACACGCCACCGCGCGATTCGCGTCTCAACGTGCTGAAAGTCACGCCCGACCCCGGCGTGATCGAAGTCAATCTGCACCCCAGTAAGTCGTGGGATGAACTCGTGGACCGCACCACCGTGCTCTACGAGGAAGCGCGCCAGACGCGGCTCGGCACCGAGAAGTTCATGGTGGATGGACGCCACACCGGCACCGGCGGCGGCAATCACATCCTCATCGGCGGCGACACGCCCGGCGATTCGCCCGTGCTGCGCCGTCCCGATCTGCTCCGCTCGCTCATCGCCTACTGGCAGAATCATCCGTCGCTGAGCTGGATCTTCAGCGGTCTCTTCATCGGCCCGACCTCGCAGGCGCCGCGCGTCGATGAGGCCCGCAACGATTCACTCTACGAACTCGAAGTCGCCTTCAAGGAGCTCGATCGTCAGATCGGTTTCGCGGGCGGCCAGGCGGTTCCGCCGTGGCTCTCCGACCGGCTCTTCCGCAACCTGCTCATCGACTCCAGCGGCAACACTCATCGCGCCGAGTTCAGCATCGACAAGCTCTACTCGCCCGACGGCAGCGCCGGCCGCCTCGGACTCGTCGAGATGCGCGCCTTCGAAATGCCGCCGCACGCGCGCATGAGCCTCGCGCAGCATCTGCTCCTGCGCGGACTCGTCACCAAGTTCTGGAAGCAACCCTACACAAACGACCTCGTCCGCTGGGGCACCGACATCCACGACCGCTGGATGCTCCCGCACTTCTGCGAAACGGATTTCAAGGACGTGATCCACGATCTGCGCGACGCCGGGTATCCGTTCGAGTTCGACTGGTTCGCGCCGCACTTCGAGTTCCGCTTCCCGCGCATCGGCGACTTTGCTCAACGCGACGTTCAAGTGGAACTCCGCACGGCGCTGGAACCATGGCATGTCCTCGGCGAGGAAGGCGCGGCGGGCGGCACCGTTCGTTACGTGGACAGCTCGCTCGAACGTCTCCAGGTCAAAGCCCGTGGACTCATCGGCAACCGCTTTGCGCTGACCGTCAATGGCCGCCGCATTCCGATGCACTCGACCGGCACCAACGGCGAGAGTGTGGCCGGCGTCCGCTACCGCGCGTGGCAGCCGCCCAACTGTCTCCAGCCCACGATTGGCGTTCACGCACCGCTCGTGTTCGACCTCTACGACACCTGGAACAAGCGCTCGCTCGGCGGCTGCCAGTATCACGTCGCCCATCCGGGCGGCCTCAGTCACGACACCTTCCCGGTGAACAGCTACGAAGCCGAGAGCCGCCGACTGTCCCGCTTCTTCACGCGCGACGCGACGCAAGGAAAATTCTCCGCGCCGCTGGAACCGTTGATTCAAGATCTTCCGTTCACGCTGGATTTGCGGCTGCCAGCGTAGGCGAACCCAGGGCGCGGCGGACTGAAAACTCCGCGCTCCCGGAAGCGGTCTTTCAACTTTCCCAACGCAAGTCCCCCCCTTGCGTTGGAGCCGTCCGCTTCCCACACTCTCCGTATGAAGAAGGACGTGCTGCCCGTGCAAATCCGCGGTCTGCTGCCCGCCAACAGCGGAGTGGCCCTCTTTCTGGGCAATGACGAGAAGGTCTTCGTCATCCAAGTCGAACACAACATGGGCGCGGTGATTGGGATGGCCCTGCGAGGCGCTCAGCACGAACGCCCCCTGACTCACGACCTGATCGGCCACATTTTCCAAGGTTTCGGCATTTCGGTGGAACGCGTCGTGATCACCGAACTGCGGAATTCCACCTATTTTGCCCGGCTTATCCTGAAGCAAGAAAATGAACTGGGCTCCAAACTTGTCGAACTGGATGCCCGCCCCAGCGATTGCCTCGCCATCGCCGCGGCGCAAAAGCGACCCATTTTCGTCACGACCACCCTCTTCCAAACCGTGGAAGACATGACCGAGGTTTTGAAACGTATCGGCGACGAAAACCAAGGCGAGGAGCCCGAGCAAACCTGATGGCCAAGGCAATTGCCAACTCCGCGCCCCTCCTGCTCATCTGTGGCGACGACGATTTCACGGTCAAACAGAAGGCCCGCGCCTACTTTGACCAGTGGTCGGCCGAACTGGGCGGCATGGACCATGAAATCGTGGATGCCTCGGCTGGAAATGCCGGCGAGGCGCTGAACCGCTTGGGTCGCCTCCGGGAAGCGCTCAACACTCTTCCCTTCTTCGGCGGGGCCAAGGTGATTTGGTTCCGCGACTGCACCTTCTTGGGTGAAGACCGCACCTCCGCCAGCGCCGCCGTCACCGAAGAACTCACCCGTCTCGGCGACGAATTGAAGGCGTTTCGCTGGGATGGGGTCCGACTGCTGATCTCCAGTTCCAAACCGGACAAACGTCGCTCGTTCTACAAGACGGTCGAAAAGCTGGGGTCAGTGGAATCATTCAACGCCCTGTCCGCGGACGACAAAGATTGGGCCGGCAAGGCTGAGGCCGAAGCCCTGCGCCTGTTCCAGTTGGGGCATAAAGACATCGCCGACAATGCCTTGGCGGAACTCGTCACGCGTGTCGGGCCAAACCTGCGCGCCCTTACCAACGAGGTGGAAAAACTCTCCCTCTACGTTGGCGACCGCCCCGAAGTGGCCTTGGCCGACGTCCAGACGATGACCACCCCGCAAAAGCTGGCGAAGGCGTTCGCGCTCGGCGAAGCGCTCGGTGAACGCGACTTGGCCAAACTGCTCCGGGTGCTCGACCAAGAGCTCTGGGAAATTCGGACAGGCGTAGACAAAAAGAAATCCGAGATCGGCCTGCTTTATGGCCTAATTTCTAAGATCCGAGCCCTGTTGATGCTACGGGAACTACGGGATCAAGGCCTGCTCAAGCCGGTGCGCGATTACAACTCGTTCAAGTCCCAACTGGATCGCCTGCCCACCACGTCGCTACCCGATGACAAGCGTTACAATCCGTTGGCCGGCCATCCGTTCGTGCTGTTTCAAGCCGCGCGGCAGGCGGAAAACTACTCCGTCCCAGAACTAATCCACGCGATGGGGGCGCTGCTGGATGCGAACGTGAAACTGGTCAGCAGCGGCTTGGACGAAGCCATGGTGCTCCAGCAGGCTCTGGTCGAAATCGTCGGCTTGCGGCCCAAAGCCGCCGCCCGTTAAGGCAGATACGGAATCGTCAGGGGCCCCTGCGGCAGCACGGCGACCCGGGCTTCCGGACCGAAGCGTTCCAATTCCGCCTTCACCGTCGCGGCAATATCCCGGCACGGCGTGAGGTGGGCCGCCCGCACCGCTTCATCCGTCATCCGGGTGTGGAGCAACACCTTGGCTCGCCCTTGGATCAGAGACTGGATGTGCGCCTGCCATTGCTCGGGGCGCACGAAACCCGGCGAAGCCAACAGCGTGAGAATGCCTTCCGGGGTGCCGCCTTCGCGCAGCAACTTGTCGAACGGGCTCGCGGCGGGAACGCCTTCACTGCATTCCGCGGCGAGGATGATCGTTCCACCCGGCGCCACGATGCGGGCCGCGGCGCTCATGCCCTTCACCCCCTGATACAGGTTCATGTCGAGCGGGTAGCCGGAGTTTGTGGTCACGACGACCTCAAATGAGCGATCCACCGCCTGCATCGCGGCACCGCGCACAAATTCGCGCCCGCTGGTATGGGCGGCGACGAGCTCGCCGGCGAAGACGTTGGTGATCTGGCGGTGATCGTTGAGGGTGACGTTGAGCAGGAAGCTCGGCCCCACGCGCTGAGCGATTTCCAGCAATTCTTCCCAGAGCGGATTGCCCTCGCAGATGCCGAAGGTCGAGCGGGGATCGTTGAGGTTATCCCAACCGTGGTTGCTCATCACCGTTTCGGTGTGCGCTACGCCCGGCATGAGCGCCTTGGGCCCGCCGCTGAAGCCGGCAAAAAAATGCGGCTCGATGAACCCGGTCAGAATCCGCACGTCGGCCTCGACCGCAAGCCGGTTGATCCAGGCCGGGGTGCCGGTGCGGGTCGTGCCCAACTGCACACAGGCATCGTGGTTCTCAGGTTCGTGGTTCACCACGCGCCAATTCGCGACGACTTCGGCGGTGAGCATCTTTTCCAACTCGGCCCGAGTGTTCGGCCGGTGGGTGCCGAGTTGGTTCAGCAACGTGACCTGCTCGCGCCGGACGCCCTGCTGTTCGAGGTAGGCGAGCAACCATGGAATAAGCCGGTGATTCGGCGTGGCCCGGGTGATGTCGGTAAACAGGATGACAATCTTAGCGTCAGGCTTGAGCCAAGCCCGCAACGGGGGCGCCCCAATGGGGGCTTCCAACGCGGCGATCAGGGCGGCGCGCTCATCGGCGAGACCCGGCCGAAACGACGGTTCGATGACCGTGGTGCGCCCGTCCGGAAATTCGACGGGCAGTTGGCCCTGACCGTAAGCGAGTTGAACTTGCATGCGGCGAGTATGACGAGCGGGAAATGGCGGCGCCAGTCTGGGGAGGTGGACAAAAAACGGCCGGGCTACTTGCCCGGCCGGAATCACCAAACAATTCAACCCCAGCTCAATACGGCGGCGCTTCGAAGCCAACCCCGCGGGCCAAGGTGCGAATGCGCAGCAGGTAGCTGTCCGCCGTGATGTAGAGCGCACGCCCGTCTTCGCCCCAGGCGCAATTGGCCGTGTTTTCGCCCGTGAGCAGCGAGCCGAGGTGCTTGCCTTCCGGACTGATGACCAAGATTCCACCCGGGCCACTCGTCCAGATGTTCCCCTGAAGATCCACCTTCAACCCGTCGGGCCCGCCCGGGCGGCCGGGTTGGGCCAGCGGCTTGAAGTCAAAAAAGATCCGGCTGTTCCGCACCGTGCCATCCGGCTGCACGTCAAAGGCGCGCAGGATCGGCGCATTGCCATCGGACTGGGCGACGTAGAGCGTTTTTTCGTCGGGCGACAGCGCGACGCCGTTGGGAAACGTCATTTCGCTGGTGAGCAGGACGACTTCGCCGGATTTTTGGGCTAGGTAAACGCCGTTGAACATCAGCTCCTTCAGGGGCGAGTTGTTCAGTCCGTTCAAGCCGTAAGGCGGATCGGTGAAATAAATGTCGCCCTTGCGGGTCAACACCAAGTCATTGGGCGAATTGAAACGGCGATGGTTGAAATGAGGCACGACGGGCTCGAAGACCCCCTTGGTTCCATCCCGGCGAACCAGCCGAGCAATCTGGCGGTCGCCGTGTTGGCAGAGGAGGAGATTGCCGGCGCGATCGGTGGCGAGCCCGTTGGAGCCGAGTTCTCGGTCATTGCGGGCGTGGCCGGTGTAGCCGCTGGGCTGGAGGTAGAGGCTGAGCCCAGCCTTTTCCGACCAATGCCACACCTTATTTTCGGGCACGTCAGAAAACACCACCGCCTGCTCCCGCCGCAACCAAACCGGGCCTTCGGACCAATTGAAACCGTCGGCCAGCTTTTCCATCACCACTCCGGGGGCAATCAAGGCATCGAATTCCGGCGTGAGCCGCTCCACCGATCCGTGCGTCGGAAACACGGGCACCGGTCGCTGGAGGCCGAATTTTTTTCCGGTTCGGGTCGTGCTGATGACCGTGCCGATGGGTTCGATGCCGCGCTGCGCTTGGGCGCTCACGACCGCAGCCAAGAGCAGGGCGGTCACAGGGAAGATTTTCATACGGTGTAGGCCAAGGCTAAGTCGGGGACGGCCGACGGGTCAACCCGCTCGAATGAACGGTTACCCAACCGGCTCGCGGTCTAGGCCGGCACCGCGAAGAGACCCGGCGGGTAGGCGCAAAAAACAAAAAAGGCCGGACTCAAAGTCCGGCCTTTCTGCATTGGGAATTCAGCCGCTGGCTTACTGGTAGGTAATGACCAGTTTGCCGCCTTCGATCTTGGAGCTGGTGATGACCACGGCAGGCGTGATCGTCAGGAAGCCCTGCGACCCCGCCGGAACGTCGGCGGTGATGGTTTTGGTGACCGTGTTGACCACCGCACCCGTCAGCGGCGTGCCACTGAGGCCCGCAGGAATGGTGGTGGAGACGGTCGGACCGGTGACAACCGGAGGCGCCACGCTGAGCACCACGGGGATACCCGTCGCTGTCGGCAGACCGAGCGATTCGAGTTCCGGCTTGCTGAGTGCGCCTTCGCGGATCTGCACCGAGCTGACATACATCACGCGGCGCTCGTCTTGGTCACCGTCACCGAAGAGGATGGCGGTTTCCGCCAAAGAACGGCGGGTGTTATCCCGTGATTGGTTGTTGATCCAGTCGTGCTGGAAGATGCCATCCACATACTTGGTGACGACCGGAGGATTGGCCGCCATGTCATAAGCCGCCACGACGCGATGCCATTCACCCGCAGTGAAGGTGCCTAGGCCAATGTAGCCTTCGCCGCCCTGGCCGAAGTTGCCGCCCTGCCAAAACAGGTCGCCGTCATCGGTGTTGTTGGCCGAACTGGTCTGCCACAACGACGCCGCGCCGGGCCCACTGGTATCCACCAGCACGTCCATGATCAGCGTGTATTGATTCACCCGGGTGCCGCCGCCGTTCGGCGCGATGCGGTGGGTCACCACGTAGCCGATCTCTTTGAGGAGATCGCCCGGAGCCTTCATGATCTTGGCTGGCTGGCCGCCGATCAGCGGGATTTCAGCGAAATCTTCGCTTCCAGTGGTGCCGAACACCGTGCCGGCCTTGGTCAAACCGTCGGGTCCGTCAAGGTAAGCGAGCGGGGCGCCGATGCTAGCCCCGAGGTCGGCGAACTCGAAGTCCCACTGGCCGGTGACCGTGCTCTTGGGTAGCGGCACGGGGATACCAGCCGCTGAAGGTCCACCGAGGGTGACAATCTCCGCATCCGACAGCCGGCCGGAGCGGATTTGCACGGCGTTCACATACATCGCTCGGCGTTCGTCTTGGTCACCGTCACCGAACAGGATCGCGGTCTCCGCGAGCGAACGGCGGGTGTTGTCGAGGCTCTGATTGGCCGTCCATTCGTCCTGCTTGATGCCATCGACATACTTCACCACGACGGGCGGGGTCGCCGCCATGTCGTAGGCGGCCACCACGCGGTGCCAAGCACCAGCGGTGAACGTGCCACGGCCGTTGTAACCATTGCCGCCCTGACCGAAGTTGCCGCCCTGCCAGAACAGGTCGCCGTCATCGGCGTTGCTGGCCGAGCTGGTCTGCCACAGCGACGCGGCGCCAGGTCCGGCATTGTCCACATACACGTCCATGATCAGCGTGTATTGGTTCACGCGGGTGCCGCTGCCGTTCGGCGCGATCCCGTGGGTCATGATATAACCGATGTCGCGGCTGAGGTCGCCGGGCACCATCATCACCTTGGCCGGCTGACCGCCGATGCCGGGGATGTCGAGCAATGCGTCTTCGCCAGTAGTGCCGAACACCGTGCCGGCCTTGGTGAGTCCTTCAGGCCCATCGAGGTAGGCGAGGGGCGCACCGATGGTGGCGCCGAGGTCGGGGAAGTCGAAGTCCCACTGACCGGTGACGTTCGACTGCGGAATGGTCTGCGGGATGCCATCAGCGCTCGGGCCACCGAGGGTGGCCGCTTCGGCATCGCTGACCTTGCCGGCACGGATCTGCACAGAGTTGACCCACATCTTGCGGCGTTCGTCCTGGTCGCCGTCACCGAACAAGATCGCGATCTCAGCGAGGGAACGGCGGGCGTTGTCGAGGCTCTGGTTGGCCGTCCAGTCGTCCTGCTTGATGCCATCGACGAACTTGGTCACGACGGGCGGGGTCGCCGCCATGTCGTAGGCGGCCACCACGCGGTGCCAAGCACCAGCGGTGAACGTGCCGCGGCCGTTGTAACCATTGCCGCCCTGACCGAAGTTGTTGCCCTGCCAGAACAGGTCGCCGTCATCGGCGTTGCTGGCCGAGCTGGTCTGCCACAGTGAGGCGGCGCCAGGTCCGGCGTTGTCCACATACACGTCCATGATCAGCGTGTATTGGTTCACGCGGGTGCCGCCGCCGTTCGGCGCGATCCCGTGGGTCAGGACGTAGCCGATGTCGCGGCTGAGGTCGCCGGGAACTTCCATCACCTTCGCCGCCGTGCCGCCGATGTTGGGAACTTCGGCCAATTCACCGACGCCGGTGGTGCCGAACTTGGTGCCGGTTTGAGCGGCGGGGGTGAGGTAGCCGAGGGCTTGGCCGACGCTGGCGTTCAGGTTGCCGCCGTCGAAGTCCCACTGGCCAGCGACCGAAGTGGACGAACCACCGGCCGCATTGATGTCGAAGGACCAAATGTTGGTGCGACTGGTGCCGACGGAGTCGGTGTATTCGAGGCGGACCAAGTTGTTTTTATTGGGCCGGCTGGCGTTGGGGCTGTAGCTGAGCACGACCTTGTTGCCGTCTTTGACCAGCTTCTGGGGCACGACTTGAGTGTCGTTCAGATACAATTTCACGCCGGAGGTAGCGACCGTGGAGGCGCCATCCAGAATCACAGCTTCAATCGGAGCCGCAGGACTGTTGCCCGCGGAACCGCCGGCGGGGCTGACCTCGCCGAGGTAGGCGCCTTTGGCAGCCGCGACGGAGGTGTCGCGGAACGCCTTGATCGCTCGGGCGTCAGCGGCGTCGTTGACGAGCACGCGTTCGCCGGTTTCGGCAATGACGGTGTAGAGCTGAAGGTTGGCGCCCAAGCCCGTCTGCCAATGGACGAGGCGCAGCGGATACAGGCCCGCTTGGCTCACCACGACCGTGAAGGTGGTTTCGTTGCGCTGATTGCTGGCAAACGGCTTGGTCGCCGCATTGCGTTCAAATTCACCGAGCTTCGTCGCCGTGAAATCACGCGGGTTGAGCGCGGTGAGTGCCTGAAAACCGTCGTCGTTGTTCACGTCGGTCCGGTCGGCGGAGACATTGACGCCAAACGTATAGGTGCCGGGAGCCAATTCGAGGAACGTGACGACTTCGGTGACAAAGTTGTCGGTGTGCTCGCCCGTTCCCGGGATGCCGGGGAAGGCTTCCGCAATGAACGACGCGAACAAGTTCCCGTCGGCGTCGGAGACATCCACCTGGGCGGCTTCCCGCTCAAAGTTGATGGTGTCCTTGGCGTAAGCTGCGTCCGGCGTCGGTTTGATCGCCTCATCGGGCACCGCCACCCCGTTGGTGTCAGACAAAGTGCCGTTGAGCTGCCGGAAGGCACGCAAGCTGTTGTTGGCGAGGGCCGGCTGGGCCGGTCCCTGAAGAGTGCGCACGGCGAAACCTCGCGCAGTGGAAGTTCCCAAGGGCAACGCTGCGGTCGCCGGTAGGGAATTGGTGGCAGCCTCAAGCTGCAGTGCGAGCGCCGAAGCGGCGCCCGCTAAGAGGAAGGGAGTGACCTTCATAGGGCGACAAGAAAAGCGTAATTTAGGCCAATCTGTCGAGTCGCCGGTGAGGGTAATGCGGAAAAAAATTAATCCGCTTATGGCGGCAAATCAGGGGTTCCGACCAAGTCGCTGCAAAAATTCCTTTGCCCGGCGGGGCGACCTGCATAGCTTCCGCGCCTCGTTGGCCGATGGTGTAATGGTAGCACAGGCGACTTTGACTCGCCTAGTCATGGTTCAAATCCATGTCGGCCAGCCAACTTTCCCCCCTTCCCTTTCGCGTTCTCCCGTTCCGGCTCTCCACCCGCCATGACTCCCGAGCTTTACGACACGGTGGTGATCGGTGGCGGTCCGGGGGGCAGTAGTGCGGCGACGCTTCTAGCCCGCGCCCATCGACGGGTCTTACTCCTTGAGCGGGAACACTTTCCCCGGTTTCACGTCGGCGAATCACTCCTCCCCTACAACCACGCCATCTTCGAGGAACTCGGCCTGTTGCCCAAGCTCGCCGCCGCCGGCTTTCCAACGAAATACGGAGCCCAGTTTCTCTTGGGCAACGGCACCAAAGGCACCTATTTCGTGTTCGGGCACGGCCAATTCACCCGTCATCCGACAGCGTTTCAGGTCGAGCGGGCCAAATTTGACGACTTGCTCCTGCGCCACGCTGCGGATTCGGGCGTGGAGGTGCGCGAGGGCTGCACCGTGACCCAAACTCAGACTGGACCGGAGGGCGTCTCCGTCACGGCGCGCGACGAAACGGGCGCCAACCACACTTTCCGAGCTCGCTTCCTGATCGACGCCTCGGGCCGAGGGAACTTCACCGGCAACCAAGCGGGCCTCCGAATCACCGATCCCAAGCTGCGGAAGCTGGCCATCTTTGGCCATTTCGAGAAGGTCGAACTGGTCCCCGGCAACGCGGCCGGCGACACCGTCATCGTGCGCCTCGACAACAAATGGTTCTGGCTCATCCCGCTGGACCTCGGGGGCCCCGGCCGCCCCAACCGCGTGAGCGTCGGACTCGTGCTGGACCGCGACGACTTCACTGCGGCCGAACGCCCGCCCGAGGAACTCTTCCGCGAACTGGTGGCGGCCCATCCGACCCTTGCCCAACGCCTGCGCCACGCCACGCCCGTCTCGCCTCTCCACGTCACCAGCGACTTCAGCTACTGCAATCGCTCGTTCTGGTCCCCGCGCGTGCTTCGCGTCGGCGATGCGGCGGGGTTTATCGACCCGATTTTTTCCAGCGGCGTCTTCCTCGCCATGTTCTCCGCGCAGTTGGCGGCCAAAGCGGTCCTGACCGCGCTGGCCGCCGGCTCGAACGGCGAACGGGAATTCCCGCCCTACGAGCGCCGCGTGCGCGCCGCCATGCAGCTCTACCGGGACATGGTGGAGCGCTTCTACACCACCCCGTTCGTCGAATTGTTTCTGGAGCCCCGCTCGCGTTTTGGCCTGGTGGCCGCAATCAACGCCGTGCTCGCCGGGGAACTGGACGGTGGCTGGAGGATTAAGTGGCGGCTCAAGCTGTTTTACCTCCTCGTGCGGTTGCAGGCGAAATACCCCCTCGTGCCGCGCATCGCTTTTGCTCCGACTTCCACCGCATGAAACCGCTCGGGTGGCTGGCCCTCGCGGCAGCCTGCGTCACCGGTTGTGCCTCCCGGCAACTGCCCCCGACCGATCTGACCGCCCCCGGTTGGACCCAACAGCACGTCGAAGCCGTCTGGCGCCCCCGCGAAGGCGCGCCTGAACTGGTGGGCGAATTGTTGGTCGCCACCCATCCCGACGGCTCGCGGTGGGTGCAGTTCAGCAAACAGGGACTGCCCCTCGTGCTCGCCCGCACCACGCCCAGCGGTTGGACCCTGCAATCCCCCCTTCGCTCCCGCGGTCTCGCCGGCCGTGGACCGGCCCCGGACCGCGGACCCTGGTTTCAACTCGACCACCTTCCCCCCAGTCCGCCGGCGTCCAACCGCTGGCGCCTGACGCTTCAAGCCGACGGCTCTTGGCGGCTCGCCCACCCACGCCGCGGGGAAGTGCTCGAAGGCTTTCCCTGAGCTTTTTGCGCGCCCGCCGCCGGGCCTTGAGGCATCACTCCCGCACACACATGAACCGCCGCTGGCTCTGGCTCCTGCTGGCTTTCCCGTTGCTCACGGGACTGGCCCGGCTGCGCTTCGACGCCGACGTGCTGAACCTGCTGCCAACCGAGGTGCCGGCGGTGCGCGGGCTCCAATGGCACCAACGCTACTTCGCCACTTCCCAGACCCTCCTGCTCACCCTGCGCGGAGCCGAGCCGGAAGCCGTCGCCACCGCGGCCCAAGAACTGGCCCACACGCTGGCCCGCGCCAGCAACCTCGTGCAATCCGTCCGCTGGCAGCCACCGGGGCTCGAACGGCCCGCCGACGCCGTGGAAAACCTAGCGTGGCTGTGGCAGCAGCGCCCGCCGGCCGAGCTCGCCCAACTCGCCGCTCGACTGCACGACGAACCCCTGCGCCAGCAGTTGAACGAAACCCGCGCCACGCTCGCCCACTCGTTCGCCCCGCAGGAACTCGCCCGAGCGAGCTACGATCCCCTGGGTCTCACCGAACTGACCACCGCCCTCCCCGGCGCCGGATTCGACCCGGGCCAGGGAGTTTTCGTGGGCGACGAAGGCCACTTTCGAGTGCTCCACCTCGAACCGGCCAACCCGGCGATGAACTACCGCGAAGCCGCCGGGTGGCTGGAGGCCGTGCGCCACCAAGTGGCCCGAACTGTCGGCGGCACGGCGCTGCAGGTCGCCTACACTGGCGGGCCGGCGTTTCTCGCCGAGATCGCAAACGGCATGGAAGCCGACCTGCGCAATTCGGTGCTGACCACCCTCGCCGTCATCGCCGGACTGTTCTGGCTCGCCCACCGTTCGCTACGCCCCTTGCTCTGCCTGCTCGGCGCCCTCGCCGTGACCCTCGCGGGGACGCTCGCGCTCGGCGGTCTGTGTTTTGGCACGCTCAACGTCGTGAGCGCAGGTTTTGCCGCGGTGTTACTCGGCCTCGCGGTGGACTACGGGCTCGTGGGTTACCAGGAAGCGCGCGCGCAGCCCGGCGATTCCCTGCCCCAGCTCCGTCGCCGGATCGCCCGCGGCGTCGGTTGGTCAGCGGCCACGACGGCCGGGACGTTTTTCCTACTCCGCTTCGCCGGCTTGCCGGGACTGGCCCAACTCGGGGCGCTCACGGCGATGGGGCTGCTGTTGGGCGCGGTCGTGATGCTCTACGGTTTTCTGCCGCTCGCCCTAGGCTCGCGCAAGTCCGCCGCCGCCCGCCCCGCCAGCGTCGTTCCACTAGCCCACCCCGCCCCCGTGCCGACGCTTTGGCCAACCGGCGTCGTCGTCGTCATCGCCTTGGGCGTGCTGGCCGTGCGGGGCCTGCCCCCGGCGACCGCCAGCGCCGAGCCGTTGCGGCCGCGGAACAGTCCGGCCTACGCGGCCATGGGTTCACTCCAACGCGGTTTGGGACAGACCAATGACACCATCTGGTTGCTCTTCCGCGCCCCGACGCCCGCCGCGGTTGCCCAACAACTGCGGGCGACCGAAAACCAGTTGCGCGCCGCCCAAACCGAAGGCCGCGTCTCCGCCTTTACCCTCCCCAATTTATTCTGGCCGCAACCCACCAACGCCGCGGCCAATCGGGCACTCATCCGCGAACTGGGGGCGCGGGCCGAATCCATTCGCCAGACTGCCTTGGCCGCCGGATTCACCGCCGATTCGCTGGCGCTCGCCGCCGGAGTGTTCGCTGCTTGGCAGCGGGAATCTGCCGCTGCCAGCGACTCGCCGCAGTGGCCGACCAACGCCACGGCCCGGTGGTTAACCGCGCAATTTTCCGCCCGAACGCCCAACGGGGACTGGCTTGCCTTGGGCGCGGTTACTCCCAGCCCTTCAGGAGTCGGCTTGGGACCGCTGCCGGCGGGCGTGATCGCCACCAGTTGGGAGCGTTTGGGGCAGGAATTGCTCGCCCGCATCGCCCACCGGGTGGGCTGGTTGACGGCCCTGCTAACCGCCGGGCTGGTCGGTTCGTTGTGGTTCGCTTTTCGCCGCTGGAGCGAAGTGTGGCTCAGCCTCGCCGGGCTCGCCCTGAGTTTCCTACTCTTGCTCGCCGCCATGGCGGCCTTCGGCGCGTCGTGGAACCTGCTCAACCTCGTCGCGATTCCCGTCCTGCTCGGTTCGTCGGTGGACTCGACCATCCACGTCCAACTCGCCTTGCGACGGACCGGCGGCGACTCCGCCGCGCTGTGGCGTTCGATCGGCCGCGCCCTGCTACTCTGCGCGGGCGCCAACGTCGCCGGATTTGGCTCGCTGGCCGGGAGCAACAACGCCGGACTCGCCAGTCTTGACCTCGTGTGCGCCGGCGGCGTGGTGGCCGTGTTTGGCGTGACGATGGGGCTGCTCCCCGCGTGGTGGCGGCGCGCCGGTCACCGCTCAGAACTCGCCGAAACCGAAGCGGAAGCGGACCCCGGACCGTCGAACCTCTATCGCGCGGGTCCTTGGCGACTGGCGTCCCGACTCGCCCGCGGTTTGCCCCGCGGACTTTGCCGCCAGCTCGCCCGGGGCGGCGTGTGGTTGTATGCCGGCTTACGCCCGGAACGTTTGGCTGTGGTCGTGGACAACCTGCGACCCTTCGCCGGCCCTGACCCGGCGGCGGCGAGACGGCTGGCACGGGCCAACTTTCGTGAATTTGCCGACAAGCTCGCCGACCTCTGGCGCTTTGAAGCCGGAGCCGACGTGGGCGCGTTGATCACCCCAGGAACCGGCTGGGAACATTTAACCCGTGCGACGCAAACCGGCCGGGGCGTGTTGCTGGTCACGCCACACTTGGGTAACTGGGAATTCGGCGCCGTGTTGCTGCAACGCCAAGGCATCTCGCCCCTGGTGCTCACGGCCCCGGAACCCGGCGGGACCTTCACCACCGAACGCGCCGGGGCGCGGGCCCGGCACGGCATTGAGACGCTGGTGGTGGGCGCCGACCCGTTCGCTTTTGTCCAAGCCATCCGCCGACTCCAAGACGGCGGGGTGGTGGCCCTGCTGGTGGATCGCCCGCCCGTGGCCACCCGGGTGCCCACGGAATTCTGCGGGCGCCCCTTTCACGTCAGCATCGCCGCGGCGGAACTCGCCCGGGCCACCGGTTGCGTGGTGCTGCCGGTTTTTGTGATCCGCGCAGCCAACGGTTACCAAGCCCACGCCTTGCCGCCGTTGGCCTACGATCGTCGTGAACTCGGCTCCCGCGGCAAGCGCGCCGAATTCGCCGGCCAAATCTTGCGGGTATTTGAACCGGCAGTCCGACAATTTGCCGCCCAATGGTTTCATTTTGTGCCCATCTGGGCGCCTCCCACCGAATCGAAAACCGAGCCGCCTGGGGGGCAGGAAACGAAGGTCGAAGCATGAAGTCGCAACGCCCCGCGCCACGGCCTAACCGCGCCCCGCCGTCCACCGCCCGCCGCCCGTGGGCCGCGGGCATCGCAGGCTTGGCGCTCTTCTCGCGCCTCGGCGCGGACGCCGCGGAACCGGATCCGCTCGTCGCTCGTTGGCTCGCCAGCGCCACCAACTTGACGTCGTGGACCGCGGGCTTCACCCAGACGCGGCACCTCAAGGCGCTGACGCAACCCCTGACCACAACCGGCCAAGTTTGGTTTGCGGCGCCGGCCCGCTTCCGCTGGGAACTGGGCCAACCCGCGCAGTCGATCGTGCTCCGCGAGGGTGACGAACTGCTCGTGCTCTCGCCCCGGCTCAAGCGGGCTGAGCGTTACCATTTGGCCGCCTCGGCACCGGGACCGCTCCGGGATGCGCTCGCCCTGCTCGACACCGGCTTTCCGCGCTCAGCCGCCGAATTTCATGGCCGCTTCGACTTGCTGGGCCTCGTGACGAACGAAAACAGCTACGGCTTTCGCCTGCGTCCCCGCGCCGCCGCGGCCCGCCGGTTACTGCCCGAACTGCGCCTCGAAGCCGACCGCAACGACCTGCACCTCACCGCCACGGAGCTCACCTTTGCCGATGGCTCGCGGCTGCGGAACGATTTCACCAACGCGGTCGCAAATCAGCCGCCGGCAGTCGCCCTGTTCACGACCAACCTCGACGCGTCGTGGAAGCTCTCCCCACCGCCGACCGCGAAATGAACCTACCCGATCAACAGCCCCTGACGACCCTGCCGCATGGTCCGGAATTCCGCTTCGTCGACCGCTTGCTAGCCTTTGAACCCGGGGTGAGCGGGACCGCCGAATTCACGCTCCGCGGCGACGAACCGTTTCTCCGCGGACATTTCCCCGGCGAACCGCTGCTGCCCGGCGTGCTGCTCGTCGAAGCCGCCGCCCAGTTGGCCGGCTTGGTCGCGCAGAGTGACCCGACGATTCCCCCGCTGTCAGGGCTCAAACTCACGGCCATTCGCGCAGCGAAAATCCTCGGTTCCGCCCGGCCGGGTGAAACCGTGACGCTGCACGCGCGGGTGACCGGCCGGATGGGCAATCTGGTGCAAGCTCAAGCCACCGCGACCGTCCGCGGCACGTTGGTCTTGCAGTGCGAGGTGACGCTGGCCGGAACCGCCGGGTGACCGCTTGGAACTAGCGAACTCGCCCGCCAAAGCGGCGCGACGTCACGTCCCGGACTGCGGGCCGCCCAACAACCGCTCCCGCCAAACGCGCCGGGAAAGTTTGCCGCGTCCGTCCGGCGCGAGGTTAGCCACAAACCACCATCGACGCGGTAATTGCCAAGCCGGCAACTGCGCCTGGAGGTGGGCTCGCAGGGCGGCTTCGTTCACCTCGGTTTTTCGCACGACGGCGATCCCCACCGCTTCGCCCCGGGCGGCTTCGTCGGGCACCGCAAAGGCGAGACAGTCGGCTACGGCGACATGCCGGAGCAGTTCCGCCTCGATGGCGTCAGGGGCGACTTTGCGGCCGGCCACGTTGATGAAGTCCGTCGCGCGCCCCTGCAACCGGACCGCGCCGCAAGCATCCACCGCCACCACATCTCCCGAGACAAAACGCCCGGCGCCGAGCCGTTCGTCGGGGTCAGGCCAGTAGCCGCTGCCGACGGCTGGACTGGTCACCACGAGGCAACCGTCGGCACTGCGTTCGAGCTGGACTCCAACCAGCGCCGTGCCGACCCAATCAGCCTCGGTCCGCGGCTCCTCGGTCCGGTCGTAGGCGATGCCACCACATTCAGAAGCGCCGAGGAAGTTGTGCAACTTCAGGCCGCGTTCGCGGAAAACGGTTTGCTCTAGGCCGAGCGGGAGGGGAGCGCCTGCCGAAATCGCGAGCCGGACTCCTGCGGGAATGGCCCCCGCCGCCTGCCACGTCCGCCAAAGCGCGGGCACCGCAGGTAGAGTGAGGTCGGTGGCCGACAGCGCCGCCGTCTGGACCGCAGCGGGCAGCGCACTGGGCCCCAGAAGCAGCGGAATGCCCTGTAGCAGGAGCGGCGTGACCAGGCTTGAAAAGCCGTAGCTGTGCGCGAGCGAGATGACCCCGAGGTTGGGCCAATCGGGCCGCAAGCCCATGGTGCGAACGATCTGATCAGCATCAGCCGCCAGTTGGGCGGGAGTAAACCCGACCACCTTGGCCCCGGCCGTGGTGCCAGAGGTCAACTTGAGATGCCGGATGCCCGCCGGCAGCGGCGGCACGACCGGAACCGTTTGGCCGGCTTCGAGCGGGCACACGACGGCGCCGGCCCGCCACGCACGGAGGACGCCGAGGACAAAATCGACACCCAGACCACGCGGACACGCAAAACCGCCTTCCAAGACCACCGACTCGCGATCAGCAAGGGCCGCCAGTTCGGTGAAGGACCAGGAAAAATTCAACGCGCCGTCGTGCAACGCCCGGGTATTCCCGTGCGTCGCGACGATTTGGCGCCAGCGTTCCTCAAGCATTGCGGCGCGTGTTTGCCCGTCGGTAGCGTCGGCGTGCAAGCCGAATGCTCCGTTGCCTGTTCAAATCGCCGTGGCCCGCCCTCGTTCTCCGCCGGTTGGTGGTGCTCGTCGGGCTGGTTTTGTTGACCGGGTGCATCCACCAAGACGTAACCCCGGGCCGGCCGTTCCGGTTTCCCGCCGACACGCTGAGTCTCACCAACGAAACCGCGTGGGTTTACGCGCGGGACCCCGTGACCGGCGAGCAACGGCACACGCCGCGGCAACCGCCCCCCACCTACGCGCTCCGCTGCTTTGTAGTCGCCCGCACGGCCAAACAATTTCACGCGCACGCTGAATTTCGCCCGGAACTCCCGGCCGTGACCGCGCGGGAATACCGCCGCCACCTGCGGGCGGTGCTCGCCCGGAGCCCACGTCGGCGCAGCGAACCGGCCCAGCGGGTGGTGATCCCGGGCTTTGCCGACCTCCACTCCTTCAGTGCCGCTTGGGTCGAACTGTTTCAAGCCGAAGCCGGCGGAGCGTGGCTCAGCTACGCCCAACGCGGCAATTGGCGGATGGTCTTGCCGTTTTCTCGCCGCGGCCAAAGGAACGAGGCGCAGCAACTGGCGGCGGCAATCAAGGCTGGCCGGGCGCCCGTGGTGCATGTCGTGGACTTTCCGCACCTGCGGATCAACCACGCGCTCCTGCCCTACGCCGTGACGGAAACCGACGCCGGGCTGCATTTCCTCGCCTACGATCCGAATCAACCCGGGACGCCGCTGGAACTGAGCTTTGACCGGGCACGCCGCCGTTTTCAGCTCGCGGCCACGGCCTATTACATCGGCGGCGACGTGAATGCGTATACGGTTTACGACCGCGCTTGGCGTTAGCGCGGGGCCGGGACCGTCTAAGGTTCGGCCACGGCTCCGGGCCCCGCCGACTGCCAGTGCCGCCGCCACCGTTGCAAACGCCGAAAGAACCACCCAAAGAAGATCGCCCCACAGCCGTTCACCCCGAGGGAATAACCCAGCTTGTAGGTCCGGCCGAGATTGTGCGCGGCGTAGATTTCCTGATCGTTTCCGGCCAACAAAGACGGCCACGCCAGCGGCATCAGCGCCCCGTGGAGCAGGCCGCGACCGAAGCCGGGCGGAGTTTGCCAGCGGGCGTCGGCCCGCAGGGTGGCGCCGACCAGCCAACCCAACAGCAACGCGCACGCCGCAGTGCCAACCCACCCGAGCAGCCGGCGACGCCAACGGCGGGCCTGTTCAGCGGTCAGCTTCATGCAAGTGACGGGACGATGTTTTTCCCGCCCCGACCGGCGCAAGCTCCGAGTGAAGGCCCTTGGAGCGCGGGAGCGTCAGCGACTGCCGGCGGGCCGCCGAATACCAGCGCCACCACCGGAGGGTGTCCCGGAGCGGCGAAATTTTGCTGCGTTCAGCCCCGTAGCGAACCTGAATTTTCACCCAACCGATCGGCCACCCCGCCCGGGCAAAAGCAACCACCATCTCGGACTCGATCTCAAACCGCTCAGACCGCAACTCCAGCGCCAGCAGCGTGGGCAGGTGCGCGAGCCGAAAGCCGCATTGCGAATCCGGCAACGGCACACCCACCAATTTAGAGAGCCGGCCGCTTAACCAATGATTGGTCGCCCGCCGCAGCCAAGGCATGAGTTCGGGCTGAAGCATGCGGTTGCCCACCACCAGACGAACCTCGGCAGTCGCCGCCTGCAACAAACTCGGAATATCCGTCGGCTCATGCTGGCCATCGCCATCCAGCAGCAGGACCCATTCGGCCCCCGCCAACGCCGCCTGCCGCCAACCCGCTGCGAGGGCGGCGCCTTTTCCTCGCGGTTCAGCCTGCCGCAGCACGCGAGCCCCGGCCGCGGCGGCCAGCGCCCCGCTGTCGTCGGTGGACCCGTCATCCACGACCACCACCTGTGCCCCTTGCCGCCGCACGCCCCGCACCACGTCGGCAATTGTGCGCGCCTCGTTGAGACAAGGCACGACGGCCACCGTATTTTCAGGTGTGGGCAACACGCCGCAGGCTCTGGTTCCGGCCCGCGGTTTGTCGAGGCTTTGCCGGGGGTAAGCCGAGGGCGGATTTTAGCCCGGCCCCACCCGGTTTTGGGCCCGCGCCAGCGAGTCGCTTACAGCCCGGCGAAACGCGCAACCTTGCGCCGAGAGGGGCGGAACGATTACACCCGGCCCGTGCATAGCGGCTGGTTTCCCTCGATCATGGACCTCGAAGCAAGGGGAGCCAACCAAGCGGCCTTGGAGACCCGGGCCGCCGCCGCGACCCGCCGCCAGTTCGGCCGGGAGGTTTTTGTCCGGGCGGTCGTGGAGGTCTCCAATTTCTGCCGGGAGAACTGCCACTACTGCGGGATGCGCCGCGACAACCGGGCGCTGGATCGCTTCCGCGCGCGGCATGACGAGTTGGCGGACCTGCTCATCCACCACCGCCCTGCCAGCATCACCGACGTCAATATCCAGGCGGGCGAAGATCCGGTCGCCACGCGCGAAGTCGTCCTGCCGCTGGTGCGCACCCTGCGGCGGGAAACCTCACTCGGCGTGAGCGTGTGCCTGGGCACCTTGTCGCCGGAACTCAGCGGGGAATTGCACGCCGCCGGCGCCCGCACCTACATCATCAAATTTGAATTGGCCGATCCTGAGCTTTACGCGCAGTTGGAAGCTCCCGGCACGCTGGCAGAACGGGTCGCCACGATCCGCGGGCTCGCGGCCCAAGGCTGGCAGGTCAGTTCCGGATTCATCGCCGGCCTGCCGGGACAGGATGCCGCCGCCCTGCTCGGCAATTTCCGCTTGGCGGCGGAACTCCCGTTGATCGGTTGCAGCGTGAGCCCGTTCGTGCCGGGCGACGAAACTCGGCTCGCCACCGCGGCGGCATCCCCCCTGGACCTGACGCTCAATTGCATGGCCGCCCTCCGGTTGTTACGGCCGGACTGGATCATTCCCGCGGTAAGCGCGCTCAACTTGGCCGGACCGGGCGAAGGCTATCGGCGCGGCCTGCGGATGGGCGCTAATCTCTGCACGATCAACCTCACGCCCGAGGCCGTGCGCGGCAATTACCTGCTCTACAAGCGCGACCGGTTCATCATGAACGAGGAGCGCATCCTGACCGCCCTCGCCGCGGAGGGACTCAGCCCCGCGCGCACCCGGATGGAGGATGCCAGGGCCGGGCTCACTGCGACCGCGACCGTTCGATGAGTTCGAGGTCAGCTTGGGCGCGGGCATCGCCGGCGTCGGCGCGCCGCAACAACTCGCGGGTCAAGGCCTGCGACGCCTGCTCCACCGTTTGCAACTGATCCGCTGACAAACCGGGAACGTGTTTGGCCGCCTGCAACGCGACCACGCCCTGCCCCAGATCGTTGGTCTGCGCCGCAGCGAGGGCCAACTGCACGACCGGCGGCACGGCCGCCTCGGAAAACGCCTGCTGAAGCTTGGCGAGGTCGGCTTGGGCATCGGGTTCCCGGCGACAGGCCGGAAGCACGGTAGCCGCCAAGACAAGGGGTAGAAATAAGCGGAGCACACGCATGACAGGCAGGTGGTTTAGCGACCGTTTTTTGAATTGGGGAAACACCACAGGGCGTTCCGCGTCGGTTCCGCCAGCAGTTGGTAGTATTTCTTCCACTTCAGGTATTCGAAA